>JAPKCC010000078.1 GCA_028823105.1 Phycisphaerales bacterium
GGCGAAGGAGGAAGCGGCATCCGCGTCCGAAACAGCGATGCCGTCAGCGTGGCCGCGATCGGCGTCGATGCTGAAGGTCACGGTGCCATCGAGATCTCCAGCCTCTCGGGCGATCGGTGCGGTTCTCTCGTCGTAGGCGAGTCCGGAGGAAAACTCTTCCTTGGAAACAACGAGGGCAAACCGTTCATCGAGGCCGGAGGCGACAGCGACGGCGGTCTGATGCAGGTCTACGACCGGAACACGAACGTCGTCGCCACCATCCAGAGCCTGGGCGAAGGTGGTCGAATCGCGGTGGGAATTGCGAGCAAGGGCATCGGCGGGTCGATCGAAGCCCGCGGTGACGGCCCCGCGGCGCTCTCCATCTTCGGGCCCGGCGGACGCTCCGTGGCCATCGCCGCAGGGCAGAATGGCGGACTCATCAATCTCCTCGACATCGACGGTGGCGTGGCGTTCGCCGCGGGCGCCGCGACAGACGGCCCCGGAGGTGTGATGGCGATCCAGAACGAAAAAGGTGCCCGAGTGATTCGCGTCGGCGTGAACGCTCGCGGCGAGGGCGAAATCGAAGTCTACGACGCATCAGCCACCCGAAAACGCAAGATCTCCGCACCATGAAATTCAAACTTACGTCTCATCTGTCTCATCTGTCTCATCGGAATCCCGCGAGAATCGTCGCCGCGATCATCCTGCTCGCCAGTTTCGCGGCAAACCACGCGTCCGCGATCCCTCCGGTTCCCGGTAAGCCGGCACCGGCGACCGATCAGGCCGTGGCCCAAGTGCCTCCGATGCTCGCCTCGCCGCAAACGACTTTGACGACTTTCCTTGAGTCGATGGCGAAGAGAAGTACAGACGGATACGCCACCGCGGCGACATGCTTCGAATCGGAGTCGCTTCCCACAAGCACCGCGGTCCGCGACCGAGTGATGGGCGATTTCGTCAATGCGATTCAGTGGCTTGGCTGGAATCTCACGACCGCGAAGGAACTTCCCGCAGGATCGTTCAAGGGTGAACGAACACCGATGTTTCCGGCTACCTCCAATTTCTCTGCTTCGATTCAAGAGCAGAGTGCACGACTCCTCGCCGAGTTCCGCGGCGAATGGAAGGTCGAACTCCTCCGCAGCGATGATTCGTCGTATCGCTTCCCCAAGTCGATGATCGCCGCGGGCACGCTCGACGGGGTCACCGATGCGATCACTCGGATGCGTCGTGCTTCCGGCGACAAGCCAAAGACCGTCCGTGACCTTGCCGAGTGGATGAGGCTCAACGCACCCGAGTGGACGTTGAATCGAGTGGTCTTCCTCGCCGTCTGGCAGTGGATCGGGCTCGCCACGATCGTGCTCGTCGGACTCATCGTCGACTTCTTCGTTCGACTGTTCACGGCCCACATCCTCCGGGCGATCATCAAGCGTTTCTACAAGCCCACCGATCCGCCGCTGGTCCGCCGAGCGGCTCGGGGAGTCGGGGTGGTCGCCTCGACCCTGATCTGGCTCTCACTCCTCACATTCCTCGAACTTCCACTCGCCGGGCTCTCGATCATCGAGCCCGCCGCGAAATTTGCGTTCGTTCTGGCCATCCTCATCGCAGGTTGGCGATTGATCGATCTCTTCGCGGAACTGATCGCGCAACATGCGAGCAAGAGCGCGACGCGGATCGACGACGTCCTGGTCCCGATGGTCCGGAAGACCGCCAAGGTCATCCTGGTCATCTTCGGATTACTCAACCTTGCACCGATCCTCGGACTCGATCTGGGACCGTTGCTCGCCGCGATCGGAATCGGTTCCTTCGGGCTGGCGTTCGCGTTCAAGAACTCGCTTGAGAACGTCTTCGGCAGCGTGACGGTCATTCTCGACCGACCGTTCATGGTGGGCGACTGGGTAGTGATCGACGGCGTCGAAGGCACCGTCGAAGACGTTGGACTTCGATCCACCAAGGTCCGAACGTTCTACAACTCGCTGGTCTCGATCCCGAACTCGAATCTGATCACCAAACAGGTCGACAACTACGGCGCTCGAAAGTACCGCCGGTGGTCGACGAAGGTCGGCATCTTGTACGGGACGCCACCGGCGAGGATCGACGCATTCTGCGAAGGAATTCGCGAACTGGTGCGACAACACCCCTACACCCGCAAGGACTACTACCAGGTCTGGCTGAACGGTTTCGCGGACAGTGCGCTCGAGATCCTGGTCTACGTCTTCTGGGAGGCACCAGACTGGCAAACCGAACTTCGCGAGCGACATCGACTGATGCTCGACATCATGAGAATCGCTGATGAACTCGGCATCGATTTCGCCTTCCCGACCCGCACCCTCCACGTCCGGCGCGCTGACTCGAACAACGACCCGAAGGATGACCAACTGGATGCCGCCGACCCGATCAGCGCGCGGCGATCGGGCCGAGTCACCACCCGAGAGGTGGTGGCAGGGGATCCCTGGTTGGCTGAGAAACCGCCTCCCTATAACTTCCTCTCCGCCGAGGAGACGAAACGACTCGACGCCATGTCTAACGAGGATCGGGCCGCCGCGATCGAGACCCGGCTCGCCCAACGAAACTCCGCGGAAACCGCCGCCAAGGCTGCGAAGGAGGCCGGCGACGGCTCGGAAAAGGTTGACTTCACCGAACAACGCGACTCGGGCGGCCAATGAACGTCCGACCAATCGTGCTGAATCGGATGCGGGGTGGCCAAGGTATGATCCGTCGGATCCGGGACCACTTCGCCCCCCGTCTTTGTCCGATCGACCATCTGAGGAGTCGTTTCCTTGACCAGCCAGACCATGCCTGAAATCGCAGAATTCAAACTCGTCTCGCTGGATGCCGGCTTTGGCATCTTCGCTGTGCCGGGAACCGGATACCGACTCACCCTTCAGGTTCCGGAAGGATTCGACGCCCCGATCGGGCGACGCATCCGAGGCCGCGTGCGTGGCCGGGCGCTGCGGATGCACCGAACCGGCGCGGGCGGGAATTTCATCGAGCCGCTCGATGGGCGACCTCGGATCGTGCAGGGCACCGTGCTGGCCATCGATCCGGCCGCCGACGAAGTCCTGATGGATCTCGTGGTTCCGATCCGGCTGGAGATGTTCGAAGGTCAATCCGCGAGTGAGTTCGCGACCGGCGAGATGGTGAACTTCTATATGCACCCGGGCGCCACCTTCACCCCGGAAACGGTTGAGGCCTGAAGCCACGGATACCGATGCTGCTGCTCATCGATAATTACGATTCGTTCACGTTCAATCTCGTTCAGAGAATCGGCGAGATCGATCCAAGCCTCGACGTCCACGTGGTTCGAAACGATCGCATCACCCCGGACGAAGCCGAGGCGCTCGCCCCCACTCATCTCGTCATCTCGCCGGGGCCATGTACGCCCAACGAGGCGGGTGTGAGCGCCGGGGTCATCGAGAAGCTCCGAGACCGGATCCCGATCCTCGGCGTCTGCCTCGGGCATCAGACCATCGGAGATCTTCACGGAATGGTGGTCAATCGGAGCCCGGTGCCGGTTCATGGCAAGACGTCGCTCGTGCATCACGACGACCAAGGCGTGTTCCGAGGTCTGCCAAGTCCGTTTCAAGCGACGCGGTATCACTCGCTGATCGTCGAGCGCGAGACAGTGCCCGCCGACTGGACGATCTCGGCGTGGCTCGAAGACGGCACGGTCATGGGCCTTCGTCATCAGGGATCCGGACCGCCCGTCGAAGGCGTTCAATTCCACCCGGAGAGTTTCCTGACGATCGAGGGTCCGAAGCTGTTGGCGAACTTCCTGTCATCCGGCCGATGAAGGCCGCCGGATCAGGCGGCGGTTCCCGCGATGCCGTCACGGGTGACCAGAAAGAGGTCCCGAGTGATTGGGTACGGAAGACGCTTGTAATCCTGATCGACGCGCTTCTGAAGCCGATCCACGAAGTGTTCCGGATTGGCGGTCATCGCCACGAACATATCGCGTGAGGGCGTGGCGACGAAAAAGTCGCCGTCGAGCTCCGGCGCGAGCCGAGCGTGGAGTTTCCCGAGGAGCACCCGCGACGCGTCGTATCCGTCGTGTTCTCCGAGCAGTGCCGCCCGTCCGCCGTCCTGGCTTTCGATCACCTGGATCTGCAGGTCCGGGGAGTACCGATCAAGATTGACCCTGGAGATCTCGTCGAGTTCATCCATGCTCGTACCCCAGTGGATGACCTGCTCGACCGTGATCGAGACCGTCACCTGAGGCATGTCCAACACGAAGACGATCACGGTTCCATTCACCCACGGAACGTGGGCGACCTGCTCCTTGTCGAGTTGCTGGAAGATCGACTCGGGCTGGATGCGAGGCATCACCCGCAACTTCGCGAGTTCCCAAGGGATGGGCGTGGTCCCGAGTTCATCACCATCAAAGATCTTCTCGAGGTAGTCCTCGACGATCTCGGTCCCTCGATCCGGCGACCCCAGGACCATCCGATACAGATTCTCCAGACCGAGATGCCGGCCGTTGACCACCAGATCGAACGGACCGGTCAGGATCACGTCGTGCTCCGGCCAATTCCGGCGCAGAATGGCGAAGACCTGTTCTCCAAATGCTTCGGGTTCTCGAGGAAGAGCGGCCATGGGAGCCTCCTAATTTGTCTGACCCGACGTCAGTCGGGGACGGTCTGAGTCCTTCTTTGCATCGGATTGATGCGATGTCGTCTGAGGTGAGGTACGCTCGTTCCGGTCGTTTGGTTTGGGGACCCCATCCGAAGCCGCAGAAGTGACTCGTTATCGGAAGTAGCTTCAAATTCAACGATGTACCCGACCGCCCACCCTCTTACTCGGACGCCCCTGATGACCGATACCATCGACGACACCACCCACGGACTTCATCAGTGGTGGGACCAAGGACCCGTGGTCCCTGCTCGACCGCTGCTGGTCATCGGCGGCCCCTGCGTCCTCGAGTCCGATGAACTGAATCTCCAAATCGCCGAAACGATGAAGGCCGCCTGCGAGGCGGCCGGTGCGACCTTCGTCTTCAAGGCCAGTTTCGACAAGGCGAATCGTTCGAGCATCTCCTCCGATCGCGGGCCCGGTCTCGACCGTGGCCTTCGACAACTCGCCGCGATCCGAGCGTCCCTCGATGTCCCCATCCTGACCGATGTCCACGAATCCGGGCAGGCGATGCCGGTCGCGGAGGTCGTCGACATCATTCAGGTACCGGCATTCCTGTGCCGCCAGACCGATCTTCTGGCGGCCTGCGGCGGAACCGGCCTGCCGATCGCCGTCAAAAAGGGGCAGTTCCTCTCCCCCGCTGAAATGCGGAACGTCCTAGAGAAGCTCCGCGAGTCCGGGTGCACGCGAATGATGGCGACGGAGCGAGGCACCTTCTTCGGATACCACCGACTGGTGAACGATTTCGTCGGACTCGGGGACCTCCAGGAGATCGCCGCAGAGTTCCAGGCCCCCCTCTGCTTCGACATCACTCATTCGACGCAGTTGCCCGGCGGCGAAGGAAACATGAGCGGCGGCCGACCCGATCGAGCGGCCCTATTGGCGAGAGCGGCAGTCGCCGCCGGCGTTGAGTCGGTGTTTCTCGAGACCCATCCCGATCCGCCGAAGGCCCGCAGTGACCGGGCAACCGTCCTTCCCCTCGACGAAGCCGCCTCCCTCATCGCCTCCCTCTCGGGAATTCGAAGCGTTCTAGGGGGATGACTCCACGCTGTTTCGAGCCAACCACCGGAAGTTCGGGGCAAGATTCGCCCTCGACACGATCGACCCGCTATCGTTGAGCAGGCATGAATACGAAGTGCGACCAATGCGACAAGCCGGCGGAAGTCCATGAGATCGACGCCATCAAAGGGGTCCATGTGCACCTCTGCAGAGAGCACGCGATCGAAGCTGGCTTTCAGGTTCCACAAAGCGCTCCGGTGACCGATCTGCTCACACAGTTCGCCACCATGCAGACGCCCACGCAGTTGCCGAGAAAAGTCGAGAAGCCCACGGCATGCGGAACCTGCGGCTCGACCTTCGCAAGATTCCGAAAGACCGGACTTCTCGGTTGCCCCGACTGCTACGAGGCCTTCTCGAAGCAGTTGGATGGCGTCATTGCACGATCCCAGAACGGCGCTTCCAGCCACACTGGACGGGTACCGGATCGCTCGTCGGCACTCGTCGATCTCCAGGCGCTCCGGCGAAGCCTGATCGAAGAGCTCGATCGAGCGGTCGCAAGCGAGCAGTACGAGAGAGCCGCAAGCCTGCGGGATCGACTCCATACCCTCGCGAGTGAAACCGTCGAGTGACGCCAGACCATTCGAACGCTGCGGACCGGACCAACCATCCGTCCGACTCTCCCGACGGTCGAACACCTCGGACCACGAACCCATCCTCGGGATGTCCCGAACCGGAAACCACACCGTGAAGTTGAAGCAGACCGGACCCTGGATCGAACACTCCGGCCCCGATGCCGACGTGGTGGTCTCCAGTCGGGCCCGTCTGGCCCGAAACCTGAGCGGACTCCCCTTCGTCAATCAGGCGAGCGACGTCGAAAAGCGAGAGGTCCTTCAACTGGTGCAGACCCTTCCGCTCGCGGGTGACCGCAGTGAGGAACTCGTCTGGATCGATCTTCAACAGTCGACCCCAGAGGATCGCCGGCTGCTCTTCGAACGACACCTGGTCTCCCGCCAGTTCCTTGAGTCCATCTCCCCACGGGCCGTCGCCATTGCGGACGATGAACAGTTGAGCGTGATGGTCAACGAGGAGGACCATCTACGGATGCAGGTGCTTCTCCCAGGGCTAGAACTCGAAGAAGCCTGGAGGCGGGTCGTGGAATTCGACCGACGCCTGGAGAGGAACGCAGACATCGCGGTGCACCCCCGATGGGGCTATCTGACCGCATGTCCCACGAATGTCGGCACCGCAATCCGGTTCTCGGTGATGCTCCACCTCCCCGGCCTCCGCCTCACCAACGAACTCGAGCGGCTCCGCCGGGCATCGAACGACCTCGACCTTGCGGTCCGCGGTTTCTACGGCGAAGGCTCGGACAGCAGCGGCGATTTCTACCAGGTCAGCAACCAACTCACGCTCGGTGTCTCGGAGACCGATCTTCTGGCGACATTCGTCGGCGAGATCGTGCCGCGAATCGTCGCCTACGAACGTATGGCCCGGGACATTCTCATCGAACGAAGTGCGACGCTGCTCGAAGATCGAGTTCATCGCGCCCTGGGAACATTGCGATCGGCAAGGCTTCTGGCCATTGAAGAGTCGATGAAACATCTCAGCCGAGTCCGGCTCGGCATCGCGCTCGGCCTGCTCACGGACATCCCGATGGGAACCGTCCAGCGACTCTTCCTCGAAGTCCAACCCGCGCACCTCCGACGTGTCCAACCGGACAGCATCGACGACACCGCACTCGAACCCGTGACCGAGGACCGGTTGCTTGATGACGAACGGACCCGCCGCCGTCGTGCGGATCTGGTTCGAACGGCGTTGTCAGAATGATCCGATCGATCTCAGCGGTCCGAGCGAAATGACTCGATCGGACCATGGCCCCTGCGTCCGGCCCCACGCTGCATGACGCGGTCATTACGCGGTCATTACGCGGTATAGAGCCGATCACAGTCCGTGGCGAAGTCCATGTCCTTGGCGGAGATCCCACCCGCGTCATGGGTCGAGAGCGTCAACGTCACCTTCGAGTACCGGATCAGGACGTCGGGATGATGCTGGATTTCTTCCGCACGCGCTGCGATTCTCGAGACGAACTCCATCGAACCGAGAAAATCGCCGAACGCGAAGGTTCGTTGAATGGAATCCCCGCTCCTGGACCACTCGGGACGAGCCGCCAGTCCACTCACGATCACGTCTTCTGCGAGTTTCTTGACCATGACGTTCCCACTGCCGGGAGGCCCGGCGAAGTCGGTCGAGAATCGACCGGAGTACCCCTGAACGGATTCCGCAAGTCGTGATGCGGAGATGACGTCACTATACCTCTTGTCATGAATCCCATTCCCTCCGAGCTCCTTCCTGAAGATCACTCGCGGACGACGAGGCTCGCCCCGAGTCCGACCGGCGATCTTCATCTCGGGAACGTCCGATCCCTCCTTCTTAGTTGGGCGCTGGCTCGCCGACTGGGTTGGCGAATCGTGCTTCGCCACGAGGATCTCGATCAGGAGCGATCCGACGAGGGCGGATGCGATGCCATCGAAGCGTCGCTCGAATGGCTGGGGATCGACTGGGATGGTCCCGCCCTGAGACAGTCGGATGATCTCGAACCGTATCGAGCGGCCATGGCTCGCCTTGCCGCGCAGCGACTGGTCTTCGCGTCGAACCTGAGCCGCCGCGAGATCCGTGAAGCCGTTGGCGCCCCGCAGGGCGAGGGCACGGTGGTCTTTTCCGCGTCACTTCGGCCCAAGGACCCGGCCGCCTTCCGCTTCGACGACCAAGCGGGCAACTACCGTCTCATCGTCGAGCCGGGGCCGGAGGCGATCCGGGATGAACTCCGGGGCGAGCGGGAATTTGATCCTTCGGAGGAAGTCGGCGACATGATCGTCTGGACCAAGACCGGCCGCCCCTCCTATCAACTCGCCGTCGTCGTCGATGACGATCGCCAGGGTGTCACGGACGTGATTCGTGGAGACGATCTCCTCTCCAGCGCCGCCCGACAACAACGACTCCGTCGGACGCTCGGCATGAACGGGGACCTGCGATGGTGGCATCTCCCCATGGTCCACGACGAGCACGGCCGCCGGCTGGCCAAGCGAGATGGCGACGCAGGAATTCTGGCCCTTCGAGACGCGGGAGTTTCCGCGGATCGCGTCGTCGGACTGGTCGCCGCGTGGTCCGGTCTCATCCCGGAGCCATGTGATCTGCCGGCTTCGGCGGTTCCTGATTTGGTCGACGAATCGGTGATGAATACACTGGTGGAACGCGAATCCCGCACGCCGTGCCGATTCACCCAGGAGGATGATCGATGGCTCCGAAATATCCGAAATATCCGAAACAAGTGATGGCCCATACACATCGATTCCACCGCCATGCCCGATCGCTTCTCATTGGATCCATGGGATCCATGGGATCCATCGCATCCATCGCATTGGCAACCTCGTTGACTGGATGCACCGAGCCCGCCATCCCCGTGGACGGCGGCGTGGAGGAGGTTCAAATCGGCGATCGAACCTTCAAGCTCGAACTCGCTCTATCGACGGATCGACGCCGACGCGGGCTCGGCGGCCGCGAGACGCTGCCTGCAGACAGCGGCATGCTCTTCGCGTTTCCGCGGGCGGCCCAACAGCGTTTCTGGATGTACGACTGCCTGATAGACATCGACATCGCGTATCTCGACCCGATCGGCTACGTCACTGCCATTCATACGATGCCCAAGGAAGCCCCGCGCGGCGTCGACGAATTCGAGATCGACTACCAAGATCGACTCCCGGGATATCCGAGTCGATATCCCGCGCAGTTTGTCATCGAACTCCCCCCCGGCATGTTCGAAACGCTCGGAATTGAAGTTGGAGATCGAATCGACATCCCGACGGATCGCCTCAAACGGCTCGGAGAGGAATCCGACGATGACGACAAGGTCACGGGATCATCGAGGTGAACCACGGGCGGAGACGCCGCGTCGTCGGATCAACGTCGAGAAGCGAGCCGGTCAGGTCTTCGGTCGTTCATCACGAGCGGCGAGCAGCCGTTCCACGTGAGCGGCGACCATCTTCGCCATCGCGTCGGCTTCAAGATTGACCCGCACACCGACCTGCAACGCCCGGAGGATGGTGCGATCGAGCGTCTCGGGAATGAGGGCGATCTCGAATCCGATGACCCTCGATCCCGGACCTTCGACGTCGCGGAGAACCCGAGCCACGGTCAGCGAGACCCCTTCGACGGTGATCGAACCTCTATCGATGAGGTATTCGCGAACACCGTTGGGCGCCTCGATCCGAACTCGCCAGTCGTTTCCATCCTCGATCCCGACCACCAGTCCGGTTCCGTCCACATGACCCTGGACCAGATGGCCACCAAGCAGCGTGTCGAGCGTTGCGGCTCGTTCGAGATTGACGGCGTCACCGACGACAAGGCCACCAAGGGTGGTCATTTCCAGTGATCGGGGTATCACATCGAATCCATGCCGGCCCGCCTTCGACTCGACGACGGTGAGGCAACATCCGTTGACCGCGATGGAAGCCCCGATCTCGGGGCGATAGCCCCACCCCGGGGCATCGACGATCAGCCGACGACCGGAGTCGGACGGCTCGATCTCCACGATTCTCCCCATGGCTTCAATCAGTCCGGTGAACATGCCCGAAGCCTAGCGGCGTCCCCTACTCGCCGCCCGAATGACCATCCTGAGCCCTTGAATCCGCTCCGAACGGCCCGAAGAGGTCCACGCCGAGATTCGGAACCACTCGACGGTGTGAAACGAACCCTTCCGTGGAGCCGCCGGGGACCCATTCTTCAGACGGTCGAAACCCGGAGAAGCGACCCCGGGAATGAACGAAGCCCGCCGCCCCGATACACTGTTCGCTTCGCGCGAGGCACCGGCCACGTGCGTCCGGCCAACTGGAGATACCGATGTCCGCAGCGCGTCCCAACCCTCGATTCCTCGTCCTCGCCCTTCTGGTCAGCTGCCTTCCAGCCGGCCTCGGAGCCTCCGTCGCATCCGCGCAGGATCGAGACGCCGATCTCGCGGCCCGAACGGCTGAGATGGATCGCCAGTACGCCTTCGGTCCGTCACCGGCCCGCGATATCAACTATCGCATCAGCTGGCAGAGTTCCATCAACGGCAAAATCAAGCGACTCGACGTCTTCGGCGACGACGTGTTCGCGATGAGCACGCGAAATCAACTCACGCGATTCGATCGGAATTCCGGCTCGAGAATCTGGAGTGTGACTGGCGCGGATGCACTCGACACGATCTGGGGCGTGACCCCAGGCGTCGCACCTCCGGGTGGACGCCCGTTCGGCCAGAATGACGACGACAAGATCTACATCACGTCGGATCCCTGCGTCTTCGAACTCGACTACAACTCTGGCGCCGTGGTCGGCCGTCA
Source organism: Phycisphaerales bacterium (assembly GCA_028823105.1). GTDB lineage: Bacteria > Planctomycetota > Phycisphaerae > Phycisphaerales > SM1A02 > UBA12014. Next base: position 10,977 of record JAPKCC010000078.1, read on the forward strand.
GGACCTGGAGCGAATCCCCTCCACCGAGGTTCTCCCCTTCGGAAACCACCTGGTCTTCGGGACGCGAAGCGGTCAGATCGTCTGGCACCAGTTCGTCGTCGGGCAGGCCTGGAGGGCGAACCAGCTGAAGGGCCCCGTGGTCGCCGACCCCACCCTCGTCGGAACCAGCAACATCGCCTGCGCCAGCGAAGGCGGAACGCTTCTGCTGCTCGAGGGCAGGTCCGCCCGAAAGTTGTGGGGCGACAATCTCTTCGACGGCGTAAAGGCGTCCGTCACCTCAGGTGGCGAAAAGATCTTCGTGGCCAGCACCGACCAGTATCTCTGGGCGTTCAATGCCCGGACCGGCGGCGTATCTTGGCGTTACTTCACGGAGAGCCCGCTCGTCGACTCCCCGATCTACATCGACGATGACGGTGGCCGCGTGATGCAATGGGTTGAGACCGAAGGCCTCGTCTGCCTCGAAGCCAACCCTAATAACTCGATCGAAGGCCGAAAGGTCTGGACCATCGAGGACGCCCGGGGCCAAGCGATCGGGATGATTCACGGCGACGTCGCAATCTGGGACGCCGACGCTCACACCCTCCGCCTTGTCAACGCCTCCCAAGGCGCCATCACGAAGACACTGCAACTTCCTCAGGTCGACCATCTCTCCATGCACGGCGACTCCATTTTCGCAGTCGCCGCAGATGGCCGGGTGGTTCGCCTTGACCCGATCAAGTGACCATCTCTGGGAACGGCCCGGGCGTCCAGCGTTTCGTGACTCGATCGAAAGATCCTGTCTTGACGAATCCACGTCCGATGCCGACGCTCGTTCCAATGTCACACCTTCGCTTGAACCCGCATGACTGATCTCGTCCCCATCCGTCGCGCTCTCATCTCCGTGAGCGATAAGAACGATCTCATTCCCTTCGCCCGCGGGCTCGTGGAACGCGGTATCGAGATCATCTCGACCGGTGGCACCCATCGGGCGCTGACCGAAGCCGGCCTCTCGCCCATCGCCGTGGACGCCCTCACCGGCTTTCCCGAGATGATGGATGGACGGGTCAAGACCCTTCACCCGACCGTCCACGGCGGGATTCTCGCGCGGCGGGACATGAAGTCACACGTCGATGCGATGGCGAGACACAACATCCAGCCGATCGACATCGTCTGCGTCAATCTCTACCCCTTCGAGCAGACGATCCGACAGGACGGAGTGACCTCAGATGAAGCGATCGAACAGATCGACATCGGCGGACCCTCGATGGTGCGTTCGGCCGCGAAGAACCACGATTTTGTAACCGTGGTGACGGACCCGTCGCAGTACGACCGGGTGATCGGGGAACTCGACGGCAATGACGGCTGCACGACGTTTCGACTCCGGCGAGATCTCGCCACGGCAGCCTTCGCCCGGACCGCCGAATACGACGCAACGATCGCGGCCTGGATGAGTGGAACCACCGCCGCTCGCTTCCCGAGCGTGCTGCGGCTCAACTTCGTCGGCCAGAAACAACTCCGATACGGAGAGAATCCGCATCAGGATGGCGCCGTGTATCGCGACCCTGACTTCCAGGGATCGAGCGTCACCTCGGCGAAGTTGATCTCGGGAAAACCGCTCTCGTACAACAACCTGCTTGACGCGGCCAGCGCTCTGGAGATTGTGCAGGACCTGCACGACATCGATTCGGGACGTTTCGCATCGGCGGTCATCAAGCACACCAACCCATGCGGCGCCGGCGTTGGCGACACGTTATCCGACGCCTTTGATCTCGCCTACTCCGGCGACCCGCTCGCCGCCTACGGCGGCATCGTCGCCTTGAGCGGCCCCGTGGACCGTTCGACCGCCGAATCGATCATCGCGGGCGGGCGATTCCTCGAAGTTGTTCTGGCCCCGTCGTTCGACGATGACGCCGCGACGCTCCTCGCGGAACGATGGAAGAACTGCCGACTCCTCGCGATTGGCGCCCTCGACGATCGAGGCCAGGAAGGCCTCTCTCTCCGCTCCATTCCCGGCGGGCTCCTCGCGCAGGAACGAGACACCCATCCGTTCTCCACATCGGATCTCCGACACGCGGCTGGCCCGGACGCGAATGATCATCTCCGACAAGCCGCGGGACTCGCCTGGGCGGTGGTCAAAATGCTCAAATCGAATGCCATCTGTATCGCGACCCCGGATCGACTTCTCGGCGCCGGTGCCGGGCAGATGGATCGGGTCGCGGCCTGCAAACTCGCCGTTGCCAAGGCTGGTGATCTCTCGGAAGCCCGAGCCCAAGGACCGGTCATCGCCGCCAGTGATGCGTTCTTCCCATTCCCGGACGGGCCGCAGATCCTGATTGACGCCGGCGTGAACTGCCTGATCCACCCCGGCGGCTCGAAGCGGGACGAAGAGACCTTCGCCCTCTGCGAGGAGCACGGAATCACCTGCCTGCTTACCGGAATCCGACACTTCCGACATTGATTCCTTGATCGTGGCCGGCGGGTGTGGTGCTACCATGCCTCCCCGCAGCCTCTGAACTCGGGTCCGATCCTGGAGCCTCTTCGTGACGAATTCCCCCCAACCGACGCTCGACCACCTCGACCTCCCCAAGGTCAAGGCCGCGTTTCGCGACATCCGATTCCAAGCCACCGAATTCCGCGGGGCCACCACCTTGATGGTCCCGGTCGATCGAGCCCATGATGTCCTCCGGTTCTTCCGCGATGACCCGGATTGCAACTACGAGTTCCTCTCCGACGTGACCGCGGCCGACTACCTCGACTACGTCGTCGAGACGCCCGCCCGGTTCGGCGTGATCTGGAACCTTCTCAGCCACACCAATAATCAACGCATCGCGGTGAAGACATGGATCGACCCGACCCTCAACACCGAGGGCATCGTGGAGGATCCAGGACTCTTCGTCGACAGCGTCTGCGACATTTGGGCTGGCGCCGAGTGGATGGAACGCGAGGTGTTCGACATGTTCGGCATCCGTTTCCGTAACCATCCGGATCTCCGACGCATCCTCCTGTGGAAGGACTATCCGGCGCATCCGCTTCGGAAGGACTATCCCCTGCGAGGCCGCGGGGAACGCGAACGCTATTCGGTTCTCGACCGCGACGCCCGCTGACTCGTCGACTTTCTGCTCGACGTCGTCCGCCCGTCCTCACATCACACCACGCTCGGATCCGGAGAGGTGCAGACTGCCCCGAGGGGGTCCGCGAGGAGCGAAGAATCATGGCCGCCGCAAAGAAGTCCACCCGCAAGTCCTCCGCCGGTACCAACGTCGTAGTCCTCGGCGGCGGCCTCATCGGTTCCGTCATCGCCAGCGACCTCGCGTCGAGCCGCGGCATGAAGGTGACCGTGGCGGATTCGAGCGCCACCGCGTTGAAGAACTGCATCCGACGCGCCGGCACCAAGCTTGGCACCGTAGAAGCGGATCTCTCCGATGCCGACGACATTGCCCGCGTGGTGGCTGATGCTGACCTGGTCGTCGGCGCCTTGCCCAGTGGGCTCGGCCTGAACGCCCTCGAGACCGTCATCGACGTCGGCCGGCATTACGTCGACATCTCCTTCATGTCCGAAAGCAACCTTCACCTCTCGGAACTCGCGAGAAAGAAACGAGTCACCGCGGTGGTCGACATGGGTGTTGCGCCGGGCATGAGCAACATGCTGTGTGGATACGGCGCTCAGAAACTCGATCGTTGCGATCGACTCGAAATCCTGGTCGGCGGCCTGCCGCGACATCGGCACTGGCCCTGGGAATACAAGGCGAGTTGGTCGCCGAGTGATGTGCTCGAGGAGTACGTCCGACCGGTTCGAGTGGTCGAAGGTGGAAAGATCGTCTGGAAGGAAGCGTTGACCGAACCCGAGCTCGCCGACTTCGAAGGCGTGGGCACGCTTGAGACTTTCCTGACCGACGGCCTGCGATCCCTGGCCGACACCCTGGACGTTCCCGACATGGTCGAGAAGACGATGCGGTATCCGGGTCACATCGAACTCATGCGAGTCCTGCGACACCTCGGCCTCTTCAGCCCTGAGCCGGTCACGCTCCCCGACGGCACGAGCGTCCGGCCGCTGGACCTGACCAGCCAACTCCTCTTTCCGCAATGGAAATTCGAGAAGGGCGAGCCCGATTGCACCGTGATGCGAATCACCGCCGAAGGCCAACTGGGCAAGGTCGCCACCCGACTCACCTGGGACGTGGTGGACGATCTGGATCCCGAGACCGGATTTTCAAGCATGTCCCGATGCACCGCGTTCCCGGCCGCAGCGATGGCCCGAATGATCGCGGATGGGTCCTTCAAACGACGCGGTGTCTTCGCGCCGGAGCAGATCGCCAACGACAAGGGCCTGCTGGACCGGATGCTCAAGGAACTGAAGGCCCGCGGCGTCGAGTATGTTGCCCGGGTCGAGACGATCGACTGACCGCCGAGGCGGTCGACCACGGCGAGGATCGCCGTCAACCTAAGAATCAACGATACCGACGTGGGAGTCACGCGGGCATCGCTGGCCACCGGACGAACGACTCGTCCGGAGGCGTGTTCGCGCATCCGCCTGACACGACCCCGAATCGGAGGATCGAATGGAATCGATCGAACATCTGGAACTGAAACGCCTCGCCGTCGCCTGGCTCGCCCGCCTCGGATGTCGGGCGATCGCGACCGAGGTCCGCTGCCCGATCGCCAAGTACCGCGTCGATGCCGCGGGCTGGCTCGACCACGCCGACGGCAGTCTGCTCGATGCCGGCGGGCTTGAAGGTCGGCGGCGCAGTGTGGATGCAACGCTCTTCGGAGGAACCGCCCGTGGGGCCGTGCGCCGCGGACCGGCGCGACCGCGGACCATCGTGATCGAGTGCAAACAGAGCCGCGCCGACTTCGTGCGCGACGATCGCGATGCGGAGCGGCTCAAGCGGAAGCTCGAGATGCTCCGACGGACCCGAACCAAATTCGAACGCGACCTGATTCCCGGAAGTGAACCGCATCTTCGAGAGTCAGGCTCGGCCCTGTTCCGCGAACTGGAAACCTGGGACTTCGAAGGCAGTCGAACCAGTGCCTATCGCCGTTGCCTCCGAGAGACCGAGCGGATCGAACGACGCCTGCACGGCGAAACCAAGTTTCACACCATGCCGCGGTACCGACTCGCAGACCATTTTTATCTCTTCACGCCGACCGGCCTTCTCAAGCCCCATGAGGTCCCCACGGGCTGGGGACTGGTCGAATGCGGCCGACGGACGCTCCGTCGGGGAGCGGGCTCACTGACCGAACTCGATGCCCTTCCGCTCGCCGAACGGATCGCGTGCCCCTCCGCGGAGGCTCCAGACGAGCGACGCCAGAGACTGCTTCGAAACATCGCCGTCGCGGCCAGCCGCTCGGTCATCGAGGACGCGGCCTGCGCACCTGGTACCGCGACGAGAAGGTCCGACGCGACGTCCCGTCCCGCCCGATCGATGACCGCCGACGGCATGCCGGCCCCCGGACGAATCGATGAGCAACGATCGACCACCACCGACTTGG
>JAPKCC010000079.1 GCA_028823105.1 Phycisphaerales bacterium
CCTACCCCGGCGATCTCGCTGGTTGGTACAACGGAAGCCCCCCGAGCCTCAACGGCGCGGTTGGTGACACCATCGTCGGCCTCGGCGTGCTCGTCGGTCGTTTCGCATGGGGTGACAACTTTGACATCTCGGGTTCGACGCTCGAAGTCACTTGGAATCAGGGTCTTGGCACTCCCGGCCAGCAGGCTGGCTTCGTAGTCAACGTCCCCGCCCCGGGCGCTCTCGCCCTCCTCGGCCTCGCCGGCATCGCCGGTCGTCGTCGACGCAACGGCTGATCTCACGCTGATCTCATAAGGATCAGTGATCAGTTCGTTGATCAGGTCATAAGACCCTCCAACCCCTCGGCTGCTTCTGCAGCCGGGGGGTTGTCTTTTTTCCGGCGAGTTCGAACGGCAGTCTTGATTTCCAATCCGGAAAGTGGAGGATGGAAAAGTCTCCAATGCCGTCTTGATTACCGGTAGAGGAGTCAGAGGAAATCGACGCGATCTTCAAGCCGGCGAGAAATGCCCTCTCGCCACCTGAGATCGAGTCGATCCGACTCTCGAATGTTGGGACCGCTCTTCGGAGAGGGTGAAGCCACGACTCCCCTCTTCTTGAAGTTTCTCGTGGCGGTTCGTTTCTGTTTCCTGTTCCCAATATCGTCTTCTTAAGGAGAAGCAAAGAAATGCGTAGTTCATTCATTATTGGCGCCAGTGTCGTCACCATCATCGCCGCAGGTGCAACCGCTAGCATCACCGGCGCCGTGGTCAACAACTACAGCGGTACGTACGAAGACTTCGGTGGAGTGACGGTCACCGTCAACGTGTCAGATCTCTACCTGACCAGCGACGATGCTGCGGACACGGCACTCAACGTCTACAACTTTCAAATGGCCCCTGCTGGCATGGTCGACTACTACCAGAGCATCACCGGTACCGGTTGGCTTCCCACCAACCTTGGTGGGATCTTCGATAACGAAGCTATCCGACAGGCTGACTCGTTCGTCACCATCGGTGGCTTCGACTTCAGTAGCAGACCTGCCCAGGCAGCTGGTGCCGGTGCTGGTACGGGTCTTGACCCGAACTTTGGTGGCAACACCGTCCCCTACCCCGGCGCTCTCGCTGGTTGGTACAACGGAAACCCCCCGAACCTCAACGGCCAGGTTGGTAACACGGTCGTCGGCCTCGGCGTGCTCGTCGGTCGTTTCTCGGAACCTGCGCAGCTCGATAAGGTCAGTATTGTGGGTTCAACTCTCGAAGTCACCTGGAACCAGGGTCTTGGCACTCCCGGCCAGCAGGCTGGCTTCGTAGTCAACGTCCCCGCCCCGGGCGCTCTCGCCCTCCTCGGCCTCGCCGGCATCGCCGGTCGTCGTCGACGCAACGGCTGATCTCACGCTGATCTCATAAGGATCAGTGATCAGTTCGTTGATCAGGTCATAAGACCCTCCAACCCCTCGGCTGCTTCTGCAGGGTGGGGGGTTGTCTTTTTTCCGGCGAGTCGTGTGCTTCCGTCACCCCGTCGGTTGCTCTTGATGAGGCGGTGGCGAGAGGGGGGTTGAAGCATCTTCAAGCCGAGTCGGTCGGACCGCCGGGAGTCAGCCGGTGTCTTCGGGCTCGAGGAGCGGCGATTGATCGCTGCAACCGTCAAGGAACGTCTGGGGTTAGGCCTCTGTGGAGGTGGGAGGGCCCTGGCAGAGCTTCCTCGCGTCGATGGTCGTGGTCGAGATCCAGGAGGTCTCCTCGAACGATCATCCAGTAGCGACCATCATCGAGGTCGTGGCCATGAAACGAAAAAGAAACGAAAAGACGCCCGTTCGAGAACGGGCGTCCAGTCGGTTCGTCTGCCGATCAGGCGGTCACCTGGTCGAGGCTGTTCTTGGGGTCATCTGGTAACGACCGGTGGTTGATCTCGGAGTCGATTCGGTCCCGTCGGAGTCGATCAGTGTGGCCTCGTGGTGACGCCACGAGGAGGACGGCCGTGGGCGGTCGAGTCCACCGGGAATCCCTCCGACGATCCGAAGGCTCTTGAGCATCGAGGTGTCCGTGAACTTGCAGGTCTTGGCCACCTTCTCAGCGTGCAGCGCCGCCAGAATGCTCGAGGGGCGGGCCATCGCTCGCACTTGAGAATCGAGTGGCTCGATGAAGAGGGCCAATTTCGGATCCTGATTGCCGGCGGGCGGACCTCCGTCATGCCACAGCTCAACAGTCAGGGAGGAGTGAGCGCAGATTCCATCATCGAGGGGTGATGGATCGTGATTCAGATTGAGTTTCGAGTTCAAGGGACTTCCGATGGTCGAGGGCGAGCGAGAGAAGAGGGAATCCGATGAGCGTCCGGATGACCGAATCGACAAAATCGTCCGATTCGGACTTCTGATCAGTCGGACGCCGCGGTGGGTTCCCAGACCCGCCGCGTCGGACCCTCAAGCTTGAAATCCCCATTCCAAGCCACTGATCGACGCCAAGATGTCCCTTTTTTCCTCACTCGTCACCTCTGAACCTCACCCTCCGCTGGGGAAACGGTGGGATTCGGAAGGTCATGTAAAATATGGGCTCTATCGAGTGAAATGCAAATGAGATTGACTCTCTTCGGCCGCGATTCGATCGTAAGTCGTTGGCTGGCAAGGGATTCTGTCGTCAAGTAAATACCGGTGTTTCCCAAGCGCCTCCGGCCGTGCGGTGGGTTACCGTGCGACGATGCCCAACCAGACTCGATGCCGCTTGATCCTCGGAGGTCTACTAACCCTCGCCTCTCTCCTCGGGGCGGCTTGTTCGGGTCCGCCAACCTCCGTCGCCAGTCCCACCGTTGTCGTGGAACATCCTCCGTTGGAGTACGCCTGCGTTCGTACGCCGAGCCCACCGGAATTCACGGGAGATCTCGACAGCGGGGTTTGGAGCCTCGCTGGCTGGACGGCGGACTTCCGGGACATCGAGGGGGCCGAGCGGCCAGATCCCGGATTTCAAACTCAGGTCAAGATGCTGTGGGACGAGACCTATCTCTACGTCGGTTGCACGATGGAGGAGCCCGACCTCTGGGCTACCTACGACCAGCGGGACATGATCGTGTTCCACGAGCACGACTTCGAGGTATTCATCGATCCGGATGGTGACGGAAACGAGTACTACGAGATCGAAATCAACGTGCTTGGCACGATCTTTGACCTCTTTCTGCATCGCCCTTACCGATCGGGCGGCCCCGCCGAACATGGTTGGGACACCACAGGCCTGAAGTTCGCGATTCATACCGATGGAACGATCAACGATCCAGAGGATCGGGACCGCGGTTGGACCGTCGAACTGGCGATTCCCTTCGCAGACCTGAAGCCGCCATCGATTCGTGCTGACGGGACAGCCTGGTCGCTCCCCCCGATCACCGAACACCAGCGAGCAGCCGTTCCCTGCGTCGGTGAGACCTGGCGGATCAACTTCTCTCGTGTGGAGTGGGATCTGGAGGTTGTTGACGGGGGCTATCAGAAGATCGAGGGCCGTCCCGAGTACAACTGGACCTGGACGCCGCAATGGGAGATCAACATGCATGTCCCGGAGCGGTGGGGATTGCTCCGGTTCGTCGCGGAGTAAACGCCGTCGATCAGCAGATCAACCGGTCGTCGCCGCGGTGATCGAGGCGGCCAGATCAGCGGCGTCGTCTTCCAGACCTCCGGCCGGCCAGTCGATTCCGAGTCCCTGCTCGCCCATCCGAGGAATGATGTGGAAGTGCACGTGCATGACCGCTTGATGGGCGGCGGACCCATTGTTCTGGAGAACGTTGTAGTCGGTGGCGCCCGTGGCCTTGCAGATCGCCCGGCAGAGTCGGGGAAGCACTCGCCCGATTGCTTCCGCGGATCGATCCGAGAGTTCGCCCAACGTGGCCCGGGCTTCCTTCGGGATCACCAGCACATGACCGCGACTCAGGGGTGAGACGTCGAGGAAGGCGAGGACCTGAGTGTCCTCGTAGACGCGATGACAGGGGATCTCGCCGTCGAGAATCTTCTGGAAGATGGTCATGTGGTCTCCTTTGCCGAAACGAGGATCGAAAGGGCCACGTGGACGATCCGTTTCGATCGTACGATGACGACTCGATCATCGCACGCCTCTGGAGGTTCTTTTCGGCCACCATGTGATGTTCCTCGATAACCGCTCCGGAATCCAACGACGTGACCGATCAACGAAGAAGCCGGATCGAACCCTTCGGTGACTGCCCGCCGGGTGACTTGTTCGAACATCTCGTCTCGCCGACGCTCGATTCAGCCATCGACCGCTGGCTCGCCGAGGACTTCGGGGAAGAAGGGGATCTCACGACCTCGGCGTTCGTCAGCCCCGATGTTGAGGTTCGGGCCGAACTCAGATCTCGGCAGGGTGGCGTCCTCTGTGGTCTTCCCATCGTTCGGCGGATCGCGTCGCGGGCGGCCGGAACGATTGAGTCCGAGCCGCTTGCCGTCGATGGGGATCGAGTCGAACCGGGTATGCGAGTCATGGAGCTTCGTGGCCCGTTGGCCGCGATCCTCCCGGTAGAACGCACCCTCCTCAATCTGCTCGGGCGGGCGTCGGGAGTGGCGACCATGACGGCTCGATTCGTCGACGCGGTGGCTGGGACGGGTACGGTGATCGTCGATACGCGGAAGACGACGCCCGGCCTTCGCATGATTGAGAAATACGCGGTTCGGTCAGGCGGTGGCGGGCTCCATCGCATCGGCCTCTACGACGCGGTATTGGTGAAGGACAATCACATCGCAGGACTAGGAGAAGGCTACGTCGAGGCGATCGAGGCGGCGGCGATGGCATGCCGGGAGCAGATGCGTCCGAGGTTCATCGAGGTCGAGGTCGACCGGCTTGAACAACTCGACGCGATTCTTGCACTGCCGTCCGGGATCATCGACATCATCCTGCTGGACAATATGGACCTCGCGGCGATGCGAGAAGCCGTGGAGGCAAAGAACCAACGCCGTCGAGGACTCCTTCTCGAAGCCTCTGGCGGCATCACGCTCGACTCCGTTCGAGCCGTCGCCGAGACGGGCGTCGATCGGATCGCGGTCGGCGCCATCACCCACTCTGCCGTGCAGATCGATTTCGGCCTCGACATCGAATGAGCGTGGTGAGCCCGAAGATCCTTGCGGAGATCGCCGACTGGCCTGATCGCCTCGAGGCCGCTTGTCGAGGGACAAGATTCGACGCGAGCTTGGTCCGGGTGCTCGCGGAATGTGGTTCGACGCAGGACGTGGCGAGGATGGCAGGTGAAGGGGCGGTGGTCACCACCGGTCGTCAGTCGGCTGGACGAGGCCGACTCGGTCGCGTCTGGATCGACGACGAAGGGGCGGGCATCGCGATAAGTCTGGCGGTTCCGATGCAAAATCCCGCGACGCTCTCACTGGCCGCCGGGATCGCGGTCTTGGAAGTGATCCGCGCCGCAGTTCCGTCCGCCGTGGGACCGACGCTCGGGTTGAAGTTCCCCAACGATGTCGTCGAGTCGACCAATGGAGCGAAGATCGCCGGCGTTCTCGTCGAGGCTTCAGATGGGATTGCGGTGATCGGCGTCGGAATTAATTTGCACTGCAGACGCTGGCCCCCGGAAATCCATGCCATCGCGGTCGAGGAGCTCGCACCCGAGACGTCCTTGTGTCGGATTGATCTGCTGGAGGCGTTGCTGTCCCGTATCTCGGAGGCCATCGACTTCACACCGGCGGAAATCGCAGATCGATTCTCCGCCGTGCATGCTCCAACGGGGTGCCGGGTCGAGGTAGAGTCCGGCGATCGGCGAATCATCGGACTGCTGGAGTCGCTCTCACCTCTGGAGCACCTCGAGATCGTCGACGCGGAGGGAATTCGCCACCGAATGCCCGTCGAATCCAGCCGCATCATTTCTTGGCATCCATCGAGCCGATGACTGGGAGCCCGATGACCGGGAGCTCGAGATCCTGAGGCGATCCGACTTGAGTCGCTACCGGATCTGGGCCGATGATGAGGGTGTGATGAGAGAATCTCCAATCCGCCCGATCCAACGACGATGCTCGGTCCTTCTGGCCGCGAGCCTCGCTGCCGGGGTTCTCATCCCGATTGTGCACGGCGGCGGCATGCAGAGTCCGCCCGCGGCCGGATCTGGGCCGCCGAGTCCACCCGATGCACCCGATGCACCCGATGCACCCGATGCACGAACGCCTCGCTATCTCGGACCCATTTTCGATTCAAAGGTCCCGAGTCGTCCCCCGCGATCGGTGAGTCGTCGATATCAGCCAAATCAGGTCCTCTCGCTCGATCTGAAGCCTGTTGAGCAGGGAATCGCGGATCGCGGAGCGCTCGACGGCCGGATGCGGACAATCGAATCGGGACTCCAGTTGCCGGCGGGATATCGACAGTGCTTCGAGCGGCCTGGTGGCGGGTTCATGCGGGCCGACGGCGGGTTGGTCGCGACGTTCCCCCAGTCGATCTACGCGCAGACCGAAAACGGCCTGCTTCCCGACATTCCGGCCTCCACGACGTTCGTGATCGGTGGCGTTCCACTCGCCGCCGAGATCGGTCACGGTCGTCTCCTTCCGGTCGATCCACTCGACCCCGGTCGCGGGCCGTCGGCAGCCGAGGTGTTCGCGCCACGAGTCGCACCGGATGAAGCCTGGGTGGTGACCGCCCGGCCGGGGGATCGCATCCGACGGTTCGGGTACGGCCCCGGCTTTCGAGTCGCTGCCGAAGCCAGACCTGATCCAGTCATCGATTCCGATCGTCATCTGGTCGAACCGCGTGATGTGAAGAAGTCGGCTGATCAACGGGCGGCCGATGCCGGTCGGGATACATCTTCGGCGCAGTCTCGTTTCTTCGAGGATTCGTCCTATCGAAGGGATCGCATGCAATCACTGGCGGCGTCGTTCACGCGTGCGATCGAACAACGCAGGCTCAGGAGCTCGGAGGCATCGACGATGGAAGCGATCGAGTTGGATCAATCGCATTCGGCTGGCAACCCGCATCCACGACCATGATCCGTTCGAGTGGCTTCCGTTCGATGTGGGGAACCTCCGCATCATTCGCGGGATAGCCGATCGGAATCAACATGTACGCTCGCTCATGGGCGGGCCGTCCTAGGATTTCGCCGAGGAACTTCATCGGGCTCGGGGTGTGGGTCAGAGTCGACAGTCCTGCGACATGGGCCGCGGCGAGAAACATGCCGATCGCGATTCCCACGGATTCATTGACGTAGTAGACCTGGTCGGTTTTTCGAGTCGGCTCGTCGTCTCGATTTAGTTTGAACACCGCCACGAGCCAGGGCGCCTCTTCCAGGAATGGCTTGTTCGAATCCGTGCCGAGGGGAGCGAGGTCCTTCAGCCAGGATTCATTGGCTCGAGCCCCGTAGAGCTTCGCCTCTTCCACCTCGGCGGCTTGCCGGATGCGCTGTTTCAGTTCCGCGTCCTGCACGGCGACGAATCGCCAGGGCTGCTTGTTGGCGCCGCTCGGTGCGGTTCCCGCGGTGGCGATCAGTGTCTCGATGATTTTCTGCGGTACCGGACGGTCACTGAATCTGCGAGCGCTCCGCCGGGTTCGAAGAAGCTCAAGAAAAGATGTGGCGAGTCCGAGTGAATTCCGATCGGTCGCGTCGTCGTCGGGCCTGCTCACGGTGCGGTTCCGGGCGGAGGCAGGCGCTGATCTGCGGCGGTCCAGATCGGATCGCCCGCTCGCTCTTCAGTCCGGTCGACCGATCCATCGGGCTTGTAGTAGGTCCAGAGTCCGACTCGATCACTTTGTGCTTCGACGGGGTTGAACCGGTACGACCCTTCTCGTTCGAGATTGCCGCTGCTGTAGAAGGCCTGAGCCCATCCGTTGCGATGGAGTTTGCCATCAGCATCGAATCGCATCTCGTAGGTGTACTTCTGGACTCGAGTTCCTTCCCAGTGCTCCACCATCGCAATGGGGATCTCATAGCCTCGCCGCAGCTCGACCGTGGTCGATCCGATTTGCGATTCGTTCGATTCGGGGAGGGGCGTGTTTGGTGAAGGATCATCACACGCAACCAGAAGGATCGCAGTCACGGCGGCAATGCAGAAATGTCCGGAGCACCGGAGGAGGATTTCGCACGGGAGGGAACTCATGAGAGAGAGACTACCCAAAGCCGTGATGCGATTCGGCTGATTTGTATGACCAATCCTCCGGAATCACGCGGTCTTCGAGACTCCCGAGGGACCCCAGCCCGCCCCGATGGGGGGGCAGATCGTCCGAAGAATCCCGTCTCGCCCGCGAATGGTCGGAGGTTGATCCGGATCAAGCACAAAGCGGCCATCGATGCGAAACCGATAGACATCGCAGCTCAGCCCGGGGTGCAGGCGGATCACCCAGTCACCATCGAGACCTCGACGCATGGCGAGCGTGCGTTCCCGATGGCCGTTGAAGTTGGCCGTGAATTCCGCGAGTTCGGCCTTGGGTGCATGTATCGAGAAGATGGTGCCACCCTGCGGGTCCGTACGAATCATGAGGCGACCTCCCGCGGAGAGGGCATCGCCGGGGCGGTCCATCGGCGGCAGATCTGTCTGCGCCGATAGCATGGAGCGGCATCCGCCCGATTTCCTATGAGAAGAATCCCCGAAATTTCGAACATGCTGGTTCCCCCGGCCTCTTGGATCGTTTCGACCGTTGCTCGAAGCGGGATGAGTCGTTTGGCGGGAAGTCGTTCGGAATCCGGGTGCGGCGATGGGTCATTCCGGCGGGGGGAATCAGTGGTACGCCGTGCACGCCGATTCTCGGGCCGCTTGATCTGGCTGTGCGGATTCACCATGGTGCTCGGCGGGGGTCGATTGGTCGTTGCCGCTCAGGACGAGGCTTCGGCAGTGACTCCCGGAGCCGTGTCTCCAACCGCCATCCGAGGGGTCGATCTCCTTGTTCCGCTCCGGATACCAAAAAGTCGGATTGCCTGGCCGACCACGGTGTCGGCGAACATCGGTGGATCAGACATCAAGGCCGATGTGGTTTGGATCGTCAATCGGTTGGTCGAAGATCCACTCTGGACTTCGCCGGCAACTGGCGTCGAGATCTTCCAGATGCCGGTCGGGCCGAGGGAGCCTCTTCCCGGGGTACCGGTGGCGCTGTTACCCATCCCCGAGGATGCCGACGGCGCCATCTCGATGCTGGGCGCGGTGTGGTCTCCGGTTTGGTTGGACGCGCCGCCCGAGCCGTCACCCGACGCGGCGATCGTGCCCAGTCGCGGACCCGATGCCGATCCGGTCCTCGACGATCCCCTTGAGTGGTTTCGATGGCGGCTGCTGGCGGATCTGATGGATGCCCGGCCGCCTGAACCCCGGCTCTCCAACGACCTCTCGGTTCGGCTGGCGGAAGCCATCGCCGCGGAGTGGCGATCTGCGTTGCTTCGGGTGGCGAGCAGCAGTCCGGGAGCTGCGAGTGAGATCGGAGAAAGACTGACCGCCGCCGTCGAAGATCCCGCGCGACCGGTGAACGACCGAATGATCGCGGCGTGGCCCACCGATCAACGAGGACTCGCAGGATTACGATCACTCCTGCTCGATCCGGCCCGCACGCCGGCCGAGGCGGTACAGGCCGGGCTCGCCTGGTTCGATGCCCGACCTTCCTTCTTGGCGATCGAAACGTCGACAGGTGGAGATCGGGTGGAGATCGATCTGATCAATCCGACCCACGGGGAGTTGGTGATTCTGGCGGCATGGGAATCCGAACCCGCGGAGATCGCCTTGATCGCGCCGCCGCGTTCGATCTCTCGCCATGAGATCGAACGCCCGGACGTTGGCGGAGGCGTGCTGCCCACGGACGAAGTACTCGATTTGCGACACGGTGGTCGGTCCGTTCGACTTCCCTGCGGGCCTCGGGCGATTCCCGTCCGTCCTCCGGGCGCGTCCTTCGGCACGTTCATTCTTCCGCGGACGCTTGCAGGGGTCGATGGGGGATTCGTGCAGGCGACGGCGCCGCTGGAATCCACGCAGGCGGTGTTGCGGCGTCGGAACGGGCGATGGGAACTCTTCATCGAAGCCCGGCATCTCGGGGCGTCGACGGTCGGTGATCGCCTTTTCATACAAGTTGGCGATCAACGCCGGCCCGCCGGGGTCATCCAGATCGATTCGACTGGTGACTGGAAGCGTCTCGCAGGAGTCGCCGCCCCGTCGCTCACCGTTGAAGTCCGGTCATTCGTGGATCGCTGGCGTTGCTCGGTGCTTCTTCCCGAGGCATGGCTGGTGGAGGCGATTTCGGGAGGGGGTCGGGGAAGCGTGCTGGTGGGGATCCGCCGCGATGGCCCCGGGTCCTATCGACAGCATGCCGGAACCTCGGTTCCCGTCTGGCGTCGGGACATCATTCCGCTCGCGTTCAGCATCAACGACTGGAACCACGCGCCGAGTGAGGTTCCGCCGGCCCCGTAGATCGCGGGGGATCACGGATTCTCGGCCATCGACATCCTTGAACCACGCGGGTTGATCCGCCTTTTTGGCGTCCTGCGGATACACTCGGACCAATGCCCGACTCCACCAACGTCCAACCAGCATCCACGTCTCGTCGCCCGCGACGGACCGCTTTGTTGAATCAGAAGGGCGGCGTGGGCAAGACCACCACGAGTTGTAATCTGGCCGCGGGGATCGCCGAGGAAGGTCGACGAGTGCTTGCGATCGATCTCGATCCGCAGGCTCATCTGTCACTGCATCTCGGGGTCGATGGCGAGACCGTCGGCACCACGGTCTACGATCTTCTGGTCGATCCCGAGGTCGACATCGATGATGCGATTGTCCAGGTTCGCGAGAAGCTCTGGATCATCCCCGCGTCGGTGGATCTTGCCGCTGCGGAATCCGAGCTCGCAAGCCTTCCCGATCGAAACGATCTCCTTCGCCGCCGACTGGAGCCGATCCTCGATCGCTTCGACTACATCATTCTGGATTGCCCGCCGAGCCTCGGACTGCTCACCCTCAATGCACTGGCCGCCGTGGATGAAGTGATTGTGCCGATGCAGGCGCACTTCCTAGCCCTGCAGGGCGTCGGGAAGCTTCTAGAGACGGTGCGACTGGTTTCAGCACAAGTGAATCCGGCACTGAAGGTCAGCGGCATCGTCCTCTGCATGCACGAGACCCAGAGCATGCATGGGCGGGAAGTGGTCGGCGAGATCGATTCATTCCTCGCCGAAGCGAAAGGAAGCGGGCTTCCCTGGGATGGCGCGACGGTGTTGCGACCCGCCATCCGCCGCAACATCAAGCTCGCCGAGGCGCCGAGCTTCGGGCAATCGATCTTCGACTACGCGCCGTGGTGTCCTGGTGCGATCGACTATCGAAAACTCGCCCAGCGGTTCATCGCAAGCTGGGAGCGAGGGAGCGAAGGTTCGACGGTTGAAACAAAGTCGATCCCCGAAGGCACGAGCGATCCGACGCGGCCGATCGTAGACCCTTCGGTGAAGAATCAGGCGGCGGCCGACCCCAGCTCTTCAGACGTCGATTCATGACCACCGAGTCGAGATACCACGATTTTGGTCGACCCGGACTGATGCCTCCGGGTTCGCCGGGGTGGTGGTCGCTCCGATGGCGGCGTGGCATGGCCGTGATGTCGGTACTGGTGCTTCTGATCGGTACTCATTACCCGAGGCTGGTGATCGGGGCTCCGGGCGACGGACCTGACAAGATCCTTCACTTTCTTGCCTTCGCTGCAGTGACGGTCATGTTGCGAATCTCCGGAATCGCATCGACCAACGCGGTGGCAATCGTGGTGATGATCGGGCTTGCGATCTTCGACGAAGTGACCCAGCAGATCCCGGGGCTCGGGCGGAGTTTTGATTGGCTCGATCTGGTGGCGGACACCTGCGGGATTCTGGTCGCGGTGGCGTGGATCGCCGCCCTGAGTCCGTCCCGAAACGGCCCTGATTGGTTCAAGGCGAATGATCGGCGTACGCTGGCGAGCCTGCGTTTCCTTCTGGCCACGGGGACCAACTGGCTTCATCTTGGCATCGCGACGGCGCTGGGCGCCATGATTGGTGGGACGCTGCTCGGTGTGGCGGGCCGCAACCCAGTGGTTGGTCCGGTGACGATGGTCGTGGTCGGTGCGGCCACGGGTGCGATCGCCGGACTCATCGCCGCCCTCGAGGCGGGGCGTCGTCATGCGAGTGGTCGGATTCGACGCGAGCGTCGTTGTCTTCATTGTCTGGCGGTCGAGGGAGGGGATCCTTGTTCCGGCTGCGGAACCCCCATCGACACGACGGTGCACCGGGAGATACCCGCCCGGCGGTCAGCGTTTATCGCCACCGGTTGGTCCATCGTGACCGCCGCGGCGATCGCATCCCTCTACTTCCTCGCGGTCAACCTGGCTTCGTCGATCTCAGGCCTCGGCTCGGCACTACGACGATACGACGCGCTTGGCCTTAGTTTCGAGATGATGGTGGACGCGACGATCCTCGGATTCGTCGGCGCCTTCGTGGTCTACCGATCGCGAAGACGGCTCGCTCTGATCGCCTCGCGTCTCGGTTTGGAGTGCCTTCGGTGCCGGCATGACCTCCGGGGCCTGTCCACCAGTCGTGGCACCGGGCGATGTCCGGAATGCGGGGAGGAGTTCATTTTGGATCCCCAGCCTGGCGGGATTGCAGAGAAGCCCCACAGCGAGGAACATGCAGGCGCATGAGTCTTCCGCCACTTCGATCCTCGGTCAGCCCTTCCCTCGGATCCCTCGGATCCCTCGGATCCCTCGGATCCCTCGGATCCCTCGGATTCGCCTTGCTCGTGGGCTGTGCGACTCAGGAGACGTTCGTGCTGGACAGCGACCTACCCGTGCCGTCGGACACCGTGGCAAGGGTCACCACCGACGTGGAGCGCGACGGTGGCCGGCTGGTTCGCGTAAACACCGTCTTCGCAGGCACCGTGAACGATCCAACCCAGCGGCTCGAGACGCTGGCGACTCGATTCCAAAACGTCGGCTGGATGTCTCTCGGGCCCACGGCGACCGGGTCGACGGCCGTCTGTTTCTTCACCAAGAGCGGTCGAAGCTGCCAGGTGCGTGTGGTTCGCAACGAGCTTGATCCGGGGATGAGTCGAATCGCCTATCGGTTGGTGCCGATTGAAGGCGAACCTGCTGCATCGGAAGAAGCCGAGCCGACAGCAACCTCCGCCGAGTCCGCGCACGATGGCTGACCCGGGCCCGAAGCCCGAGGCTCGGGGGTTTGAACGACACGCCCTCACGGTGACCTTGCTCACCGTCCTCAGTCGTTTCGGCGGACTTGCCAGAGAAGCGTGCTTCGGTCGTCTCATCGGAATCTCCGACGCTGCGAGCGCCTTTGGTTTCGCGTTCTTGGTTCCGAACCTCTTTCGCCGCCTCTTCGGCGAGGGAGCGTTGAGCGCTGCGCTGGTTCCGGAACAAACTCGCCTCGAAGAGAAGGATCCTCGAGCGGCCTCCCGACTTGCGGCGCTGACGCTGGCTCGCGTCGGCCTGTTCCTCGCCGGACTCGCGGTGATCGGCGAGTTGATCATCGCGTTCATTCCTTCCGAAGGTGGGAATCTCGGCTTCCGACTTCTCGCGATCACGCTCCCGTACATGCCACTGGTGTGCCTGACCGCGGTGGCCGGTGCCGTTCTTCAAGTTCGCGGCCGTTTCGCACCAGCGGCGGCGGCGCCGATCCTCTTGAATCTTTCACTGGTGATCGCGGTGTGTATCGCATGGTGGAAAGGTGACGGCGCGGTCGATGGATCGACGATCGGCATCGTTGGATGGGGTGTGGTATTCGCAGGGGTTGCTCAGGCGATTTGGACGCTCTGGGAGGTTCGAAGGACCAGCCCGATCATCGACGCGAGCGCGAGCGAGGATCGACGAGCGGAGCGGCGGGCCCGGTTCGGTTTTCGCCGCGTGGTGTTCCAGGCGCTTCCGATGATCCTGGGTCTTGGCGTGCTTCAGCTGAACACTTTTCTCGACGGGCTCATCGCCAGTTGGCCGACGATCGTGGGTCCGACGATTCTGGGATACCCGTACCCGCTTGAGGACACCGCGATGGCGACGCTCGGGTATGCCCAGCGTCTGTACGAGTTTCCACTCGGCGTCTTCGGCATCGCGGTCGCGACCGCGATCTTCCCTCAATTGGCGAGAGAACGAGATGACGCGACGCGATTTGCCGCGACGCTTCGTCGGGGACTTCGACTCGCGATGTTCATCGGGCTTCCTGCAAGTATCGGCATCGCGGTCGTTCGTCGACCCTTCGTTGCGGTGGTCTATGAAGGAATGGCGTTCGATGCGAAGGACGTGGAGATCGTGGCCTTCGTGTTACTCGGATACGCCGTGGCGATCTGGAGTTACTCAATCAACCACATCCTCATCCGCGCCTTCTACGCTCGTCGCGAGCCCATGACGCCGGTCCGAATCGCCATCGGAATGGTGCTGCTGAATCTCACGTTGAACCTGACCCTTGTCTTCACGACCCCGCTCGGAGTGGCGGGGCTGGCCTGGAGCACCGCGATCTGCGCGATGATTCAATCGTTGATTCTCGGGCGGGTTCTCGCCTCGCGCTCGGGGAAGCTGGCGGATCGTCTCGTGGTTGGAAGCGTGCTGAAGACGGTCATCTGCACCGTGGCGATGCTCGTCGCGGTGGTGGTATCGATGAATACGATTCCCTTCGAAGTCATCACCGGCACCTGGTTCTCCGCGTTCGTGGAACTCTCTAGCCTCGCGGTGATCGGTGGGGCGGTGTTCATCGTGACGGCTCTGGCGCTTCGCATGCCGGAACTCGGCTGGGCGCTGGGCAGGGATGCCACCGTCGAGTGATGTGGGATTCGCCTCGGGTCAGCCGAGCGCGGCTTCCGGGGCCAGTGACCACTTCGAGCCCTCGCGGTTCACCCGGCGATACAACGTGTCGCGTTCGACCGCTTCGTATCCGGCCTCCTCCGCAGCTCGTCGGAGATCGTTGGTGGTCGTCTCCTGGTGCGTGGTCGCTCCGTCGAGGTGGGTGATGTCGTACCAGACCACGGTGCCGTCGAGGTCGTTCGCGCCGGCGTCGAGCATGAGCTGAGCCATTCCGAGGGTCTGCATGATCCAGAATGCCTTGGCATGCGGGATGTTGTCGAGCATGAGTCGAGCGATGGCGAGGGTTCGGAGGTTCTCGAGTCCGGAAGGACCGGGGAGTCGCTCGAGGCCGCTGCCGTCGGGGAAGAAAGGAAGCGGAATGATGGTCTGGAAGTACCCGGTCTTGAGTCCAGCTTGGCCGGGCATCGGAAGACGATGGTTCGGATAGGACTCTGCAGGCCCGGTCAGGGTCACGTGATCGGTGCTGCCGGGGGTCGAGATGCTTTGGGTCGCGGCCCAGTCCCGGAGCGTCGCATCCTGCTGGGTTCGGAGAATGTCCATGTGGACGAGGCGCTCGGGACGCCCCTCGACGTGCCCGTACAACATTGTGGCGTTGGTGTTGAGTCCCACCTCGTGCGCGGCCCGGTGGACATCCAGCCACTGATCGCTGCGGATCTTGCCTTTGAAGGCGGTGTCGTGCGCACGGTCGTCGAACACTTCTGCCCCGCCGCCGGGGAGCGAACCAAGTCCCGCATCGCGAAGATCCGCGAGGACTGACTTCATCCCCTCATATCCATCCTTGCCTCGCTTGGAGATTCGTTGCAGATGAACGATCTCCACGGCGGTGAAGGATTTCAGATGCAGGGTCGGTGCCGCTTCGCGAATCGAAGAGAGCATCGATGTGTAGTAGGAGAAGTCGAGCCAGGGATGCAAGCCGCCGACGATGTGGAGTTCGGTGGCTCCGGCTTCTTCGGCCTTGATCGCCTCTTCGGTCACTTGCTCGACGGACATTTCATACGCGCCGTCCTGGCCCTTCTTCCGGTGGAAGGCGCAGAAGGAGCAACTGAGCGCGCAGATGTTGGAATAGTTGATGTGGCGGTTCACGTTGTAGTACGCGACCCGCCCGTGCATGCGGCGTCGGACGAGATCCGCAAGCCGGCAGACGCCGTGGAGGTCACGGGTCTCGTAGAGAATCGCCCCCTCCTCGAGGGAGAGTCTGCGTCCTTCGATCACCTTCTGCCCGATCGGTCCGAGTGCGGGGTCGATGAATCGAATCGGGGCGAGCGTTTGGGCGACGTCGTTGATCATATAGAGCCATTGTAGGCAGTTCGGGAAGGGAACTCGGCATTGCCGTGACGCGGTTCGATTGCCGGAGTATTCCGGATTCGGATGGGTTCCCGGACCTCGCCGCGCGATTGTGAGTCCCCCCCGAGGTTCTCTCGTCGCTTCCTTCGGGAGGAGTCCTGTAGTCGGACCTCGATAGGGCCGATTTCTCATGCATACGGAGAATTTCCGATCCAGCCGACGGTGGTCGCCGTTGGGGGGTCGAGTCGTTGGGCAACAGTGGAACCGCATCATGGAACACGATCAACACGATCAACACGATCAA
>JAPKCC010000158.1 GCA_028823105.1 Phycisphaerales bacterium
GGTCCTTGCATCCGTCCTCCATGGTGGAGACGGAAAGTCGAGGAACTGTCTCATGACCGCATCGTCCGTTTTCATCGAAGCCGCCCCAAACCCCGAATTCGATACCACGAGCTTCTACGAGTTCGAACCGACCTCCGCTCACGCGAGGGAAAACATTCAGCGACTGTTGCTGCAGCACGTGACGCATCCGCGACAACAGGAAGTGCTCGAGCAGCTGATGGATGATGCCGGCACGTATTTCCAAGATTTGCCGCTCGAGGCGTTCATTCCGCTCGACCCCACGCTCGACCTCGAGGATCTCGCCGAAGGTCGTGCCACGAACACCCTCACGCCCGCCGCCGCGGTGATCTACACCTTCGAGCCCGAGCGACGAGCCTGCGACGTCGCGGCGTGGCTCCTCGGCCGGAAACCGCGGTGCGAACTGGCCGAAGGCAACGTCGATCTGCAACGCCTGGTCCTGGTCGAAGACGCGGCGATCATGACCGCCGATTCGGCCGACGACGATCTCTCCACCGTCATCGAGTTGGGGAAGGACTTCGGACTCGAGGCACACGCTGACCCGGAACGCAACGACTACGTCGAGGTGCACGAGCATGCAATCACCGCTTTCTGGTATTCGTTGCCGAACTCGACCGTCATGGAGTTCGGCCTGATGCACGAGCCGGTCACCGACCGCTGGGTCTGGCTGCGGTGCTCGTCGACCGACATCATCAACCTGATGGTCTCGAAGGTCGTCGACGGTGACCTCGGTCGCGACCCCAGCTATCGGCGCCGCGTGGCGCTGAAGCGCGCGGATTCGGTCTTCTCCATCGATGCGTGCGATCGATGCGGCTGGGTGGCCGGACTCCCGTCGACGATCAGCGTCAGTGGCATGTTCACCGAGCTGGAGTTCATCGATGAAGTCCTCGCCGGAATGGTCGAACTCCCAGAGTACGACGAGATCGAATCCGTCCTCGAGGAGTTGAGCAACGTCTACGACGGCTTTAAGGATGACGCTCCGGAATTCACGTCGGCGGTCGACCTCGACACCTTGACTCGGTTCGTCGCGATCAAGCTCATCAAGGAGACGTACGGCCTTCCGTCCACGCCAATCCTGTTCTTTCCCGAACTCAAGCCGACAAAATCCTGAGACGTGCCAGGGGCGGTCCCGTGTGGCGCCGCCCCGGCCTCGGTCTCCTGATCAACCATTCGACCAGAAATCGTTCTCACGATTCAACAAGGAACCAACACCATGCATCAGATTGAACAACCACCGATCGATTCCGATTTTCCCGGGATGTGGATGGCTGGCCAACGCCATCTGGCGTCGATTGGCCTTCGAGCCGACTCGCGAGATTCGTCCTCGCAAACCCCAGCGGACATCCCGTCCTTCCGATGGATTCGCAAAGAGTGCCACGCGCCCTTTCGAGACCATCACTCGTTTTTCTTTGGGGTCGAGTCGTATTTCGTCGTCTTGCAAGACGCCGATCGCCCGGCGAATCGGCTCATCAACCCAGAGGCCACCATCGCGATCGCCCGAGCCTGGGACGGGCATCCCTGCGTGCTCCGCATGCGTCGAAGCGAGACCGGCTGGGCGCCATGCGAGGAAGGATGGGCCTTGCGGAGACTTCCCCTTCGTCCCGACGGCCGTCTCGACGCGGAAGCATTTGACCGCGGCACGCACGGTCCAGTCATCGATCCAAATCTCGTTCCCCCCCGAACAGACGTACTCATGACTGACGAGGAGTTCCATGACTTCGCGATCCAAGTCGCGGCGAGTCAGATCAAGGAGGACGGGGGAGACTCGATCCGTTCTCAAAACGACCCGGCGGTGCTGCCGTCGATCAATTGGATCGACTCAGACGGCAAGGCGCAATGGGCGTTGGTGCAAGCCACCCGTTACGGGGCGCTCGAGCCGGGTCTGCCGGTGCGGTGGCCCGAGTTCAAGCGAAACATCAACGCCGCGTTCGCGGCTGACAGCGGACTCCGTGCCGTGGTCGGCGCCGTCCCCGTACTCGGTCTGGAGGCGCCGCTCCACCGAGGCCAGCCAATGCACGTTCGGTGGCTTGGTTTCGAGGAAGTCTGAGCCATACCGAATTCCGTTTTTTCATCACGGCAACTTTTGCCACTACTTTCACCACCACGACTCGGAGACGAACACCATGAGTACGCATGACAAACTAGACAAGCAAGAATCGAACCAAGAAGAACCTGGACGAGACGAAGGTCTCGAGAATGCCGCTTCCGGCCGGGAAGATGATCTCGAACAAGCACCACCGGCCTCGGATGCCTCCGAGGCAAAGAGCCCGGATCCACAGGCAGGCACGAGGGCTTCGGCCCGGCGCGCGAAATCGACAGAGACCTCGGAGACATCCTTGCCGGCAGGGGCCCGCTCATGGGTGGCGAAGGGGGGGTCTCTGGAGGAGTACGAAAGGCGCTTTCAAGAGGCATCGGATCGTCAGGCCCAATCGGGCTACACCATCTTCTTCGGTCCGATCAACGTCGGTCGAAAGGGCCGCGGCAAGCACTGAAGCACCCCCCAATCATCAGCGGAACGCCGTGGCCCCCGGGGCCCCGGACGAACACTCGTCACAGACACGTTTCAAAAAACTACAGGAGATAATCGATGTCGACATCAAGCAAGGGTCCGAATGGAGAGGGTCACTCTCGAAGCGAGAATCAGAAGCGGTCAGACGACTTACGCCGGAGCAACTTCAAATCCTATTCGAAGGGAGAGGATCGTTGCGCAGCAAGATTGGGTCTATCGAGGGAGCAGTACCTAGAGCGGTGGCGTCAGCTATTGGGAAGTCAAGATCCTTCCGAGTACACCATGCAGTTCAAGGGATCAAATCGCGCAACGAACGATTCCACCGAGAAGTAGCGGAGGCCGTCGAGTCCGTTCGCGAAACGGGCGGAAGGTTTCGAGGACTTCTGATTTGAGTGGTCAGCGGTGCCGATTCAACGCGTCTACGGATAGCCGGTGGGCTACCTGATCATGCCTGATCATGCCTGATCATGAGTTGATACGCACCCCAAATCTCGCTTGAAAAGATCATCCAAAACAGTGCCCTATTGGTGTCAAAAACGCCTTCAAAACAGGTCGGCAAAAGCGGCCTGTTGCGAAGTCAAAAATGCTCGAAAACCCTTGTAAACGTAGGCGTAAACGCTATAATAAGAGTTCGCCGAAAAGGGTCGAATATAGGCCGTGTAAGCCTGTTTTTAGAAGCCTTTTCTGAGCCCGTTTTTCGAAAGGAGTGCGACGATGAAGGACCTGCATTCCATCTTGATTCCCGCTGCATCAATCGACCTGGGCGGAGCACGTTCGCGTGTCCGATTCACGGTTGGTTCGGTGGCGCACGGCGGATCTTTCGCGGGCCGAGTGGCGTGATTCCAAGCTAAGGGCCTCCCTCGTATCGGGCTCGATCGAGTGAACGGCAGGCGGTCTTTCCGCCAGCCGGGATCTCGCTCGGAGTTCCGGGAGCATTCGCGGCCGGTTCGGCCGTGCATGTTTCGCACGATTCTTGTTGCGACGAAGGTCAGGACCGTCTTATCAACTGAACCCGGGGAGCGTTCGTGGCGTTGTGCCCGATTTGCCGCCGCAGGGCCTGTGATGACCGTTTCGGTGGTCGCACCCCTTCGGGAATGTCATCGGTGCGCCCGTTCGCTCCGCAG
>JAPKCC010000159.1 GCA_028823105.1 Phycisphaerales bacterium
TGTGGCGCATGTGGCGGAGGAAACGCAGCCTTGACGTCACTCGGTATGCGGGTCGGTCTCCGTGTCTTCAGATCGACCAACGCCCAACGGGTGTTCGCGATGCAGATCACCCGGCCATCTGACGGGCGGACGATGAAGGTGTCTCTGCGAACCGAAGTTCGCTTGAAGGAATGCAGCCACGTCGCCGCTAAGAGTTCATCGTTCGCAAAGGTCTCGCCTCTGTAGTCGATTTCGTGTCGAGCCACGAACCACATGGTTCCCTGCTCAAGATGCCATTCGCGGGTGAACCCTGCGGCGTCGGTGGCCGACTCGGCGAGTCGGTCGATCCAGCGGACGTACTCGGCATTGTTGACGTGCGGCACTGCCCGGCTCATTCCTTCGTCGCCGACCACCATGGTCGCCCAGAACGAGATGGCCGTCGGCACGGGCCAGTCGGCGTGTGTCGGAGGTGGGGTACGCAGTGCTTCGAATCGGGTGGCCGTCATGTGGCGTCCCCAAGTGTGACCTCCGGCTCGATGGTCCGGAGATAGGTCCACGAGTAGAGCCCCGTCCGGTGTCCGTCGTTGAAATGGATTCGAATCGCGTAGTTGCCCACTGGCTCGATGCGTTCGGCGCGAAGTTGCTCCGTCATGCCGCCGGAGGGAAGGACCGTGAGGGGGTTTCGATCGATCTCTTTCCGGAGTTCCCGGGCATCCGCGGAAGGGCTCATCCGCCGAAGCCATGCCGTCGGGTAGAAGACGGTTCGCCCATCGGGCCACTCGATGGTGAGTCCCTGGTCGCGATCGAGGTGAAGGTGGCGAGGTGGCAAATCGACGGCCATGGTGGCAATGTTACGGCCGGGAGCGATCACGTGGTGCCGGTTGGTCGCCCCCCGGTAGAATCCGGGAATGATCACCTCCACCTCGAACGTCACGCCCGGCCAGTGCCTCGCGATGCGGCTGGAACGGCAGGCTCCGATCTGCGTCGGTCTGGATCCGACCACCAGCCGGCTCCCAGATTCGATTGACGGCACCGATGAGGTCGCGGCCATCGAGCAATTCTCGAGAGGCGTGCTCGATTCCGTGGTCGGCATCACCCCCTGCGTCAAGATCCAAGCCGCATGCTTTGAGCGATACGGAAGTCGAGGCGTCGCCGCGATGGAACGGGTCATCACCGCCGCCGTCGAGTCTGAACTGATTGTGATTCTCGACGCGAAACGCGGGGACATCGGAATTTCGGCGACGCACTACGCGGCCGGTGCGGCGGCGACGGGAGCACACTGGATCACGCTCAACGGATATCTCGGAGAGGACGGAGTGCTCCCCTTTCTTGACGCGGGGCTAGGGGTCTTCGTACTCGTCCGAACTTCGAATCCTTCCGGCGACGAGATCCAGTCACCCCGATGCGGCGATGGAACGGTGGCCGGCCTCGTCGGCACGATGGTCGGTCGGCTTGGTGAACCCAGACGTGGACCGAGCGGTCTTTCGTCGGTCGGCGCCGTGGTCGGTGCGACGAAGCCTGAGGCGGCTGCGGAACTCCGAACGGTGATGCCTGATGCTCCCTTCCTGCTTCCGGGGTACGGTGCCCAAGGCGGTGGGATCGACGGCGTTCGTGCAGCGCTCGATCGGCGAGGCGGAGGAGTTCTGGTGACGGCGAGCCGGTCGATCATCCATGCATTCGTCGGCCAACCGGGTGACTGGCGACAGTGCGTCAAGAATGCCGCGGCAGCGTTTGCCCAAGAGATCGGCGGCGTCGTCGCCGATCAGGACCACTGACATGCGATATATCCCGGTCGCACTCCTACTCATCCTGCTGGCCGTCCCCTTCCTCTTCGAACAGAAGGGAGAACCGGCAGATCCCGATGCGCCGCAACTGGTGATCGTGACCCCGCATAACGAGCAGATTCGGTGGGAATTCAAGCGAGCGTTCGAACGTTGGCACGAAGCGAAGTTCGGCGAGCTGGTGCAGGTAATGTGGAGCACGCCGGGCGGGACCAGCGAGATTCGGAAGCTCCTCATCTCCGAGTACACCGCGGCGCTCCAAGCGGGACTCTCCCCAGGCGGTAACGCGGATTTACTCTGGGGCGGCGGGAGTTACGAGTTCACTCAGTTGTCGAGACCGATCGAAGTCTCGGTGGATGATGAGTCGCGTTCCGTCTCCGTGCTGGAGAAGATCGAGGTGACGCCGGCTTGGCTAGCGTCGATCTACGGCGATGGCATGATCGCGGATCAGCCACTCTTCGACGAGGGGCATCGCTGGTTCGGAACCGCGCTGTCGAGTTTCGGAATCGTGTTTAACCGCGACGCACTCGCGGAGCTGGGGGTTCCGACCCCGGGAACCTGGCAGGATCTCGCGGTTCCCGAGTACGACGGTTGGATCACGATGGTCGATCCAGGGATGAGCGGATCCGTGACCACCGCGTTCGAGGCGATTCTGCAGCGGCGTGGATGGAGCGATGGCTGGCGGATCCTTCGTCGGCTGGCGGCCAATGCAAGATCCTTTGCAGGGAGCAGCACGAAGGGGCCCATTGAAGTCGCCGCAGGAGAGACGGCGGCGGCGGTCTGCATTGATTTTTACGGTCGATACGAGGCGCAGCGAACTCGCGATGCCGCCGTGAAGGCCGGGCTGGCGGGGGCTGATGCGGTGGGAAGGGTCGGATACGTGGACCCTCCTGGTGAGACGGTGATCGACCCGGATCCGATTGGCATGCTCACGGGTGCACCAAACCCCGAGCTCGCTCGGCGTTTCATCGATTTCGTCCTGAGTCGGGACGGCCAGGCGCTCTGGCAGTTTCCGGTGACCACAGATGGGCTCGGACCGAGAGATTTCGAACTCCGTCGGCTTCCGATTCGGCGGTCGATGTACGGCGAGGACTTTGTTCGATTCGTCGACAACGTCGACCCGTGGACCATCGCGACGCCGGTCGCGGCGCCAAATCGGGCGATGCGAGCGTTTATTGCACCGATGTTCCGGGCGATGGCGCTCGATCAATCCGAATCGCTGCAGGATGCTTGGCGGACGATCACCGCGCATCCTGGTTATCCGCAGAATGCCGAAGGGCTGGTGACGGCATCTTCGGTGGACGATCCGGAATTGTCACGCATGCTGGAAGAATTCGACTCGTTCCCAGTGGTCCCGGGTCCGAATGGTTCGTCCTTCGATCTCGGGGACGTGGACACCCTCGCCGAAGTGAAGTCGGGATGGCTCCGACGGGGTTGGGCGACGGACGATCTCTGGCCGGTCGAAGCGGACCCGACCGAGGTGCTGCGGCGAATCGCTCGACGGCACTTTCGTGCGGTCTACGAGTCGATTGTGGCGACCGGGAGGCCTGCGGGATGAGTGTCAGCTCCGGAATCAGTGGTCCTCGGACCCGCATCGTGGTCACCATTGGACCCGCCTGTGATACCGCGGGGCAAATCCGCCGACTCGTCGAGGCCGGAGCGGGTGTGCTGCGACTCAACCTGAGCCATGGTTCGCTCGAGCAGCATCAGGCAACGATGATCACGATTCGTCAGGTCGAGTCGGAGTGCGGGGTCCCAATTGCCGTCATGGCGGATCTCCCGGGTCCGAAGATCCGACTGGCGGGATTGGTTCCAGAGCGGGTCGAGACGGGTACCGAATTGACCATCGTTGGTCCACAGGATCCCCGCGGCGATGAACCACATGAACCA
>JAPKCC010000160.1 GCA_028823105.1 Phycisphaerales bacterium
GGGCGATGGCTGCTCATCGATGCCGGCAGTCGGCACGGGACCTTCCTCAACGGTCAGCAGTTGGAGATCGAAAAGCCGGTGGAGATCGATCACGGCGATCGCCTCGCCTTCCCACCGCACGAATATCGCGTTCGAATCGGCGGGCATTCAGCGACGGCCAAGGCGTCGATCATTGCCCTTGACGAGCGTGACGATGATGCGGGGCAGGTCGAGCAGATCTCTCATCGTGAATTGAACAGCCTGGCGGCGAAGCGACTTGGTTTGCTCATGGATCGAGCGGGGGCGATCAGCGAAGCGCGTGATCAGGCTGAACTCGTCGAATGCGTCCTGGAGATCCTGCTTGACGGGACCGGATTCGGACGCGCGGCGATCCTTCGCCCGATCGACGAAGACGGACGGGTCGAGGTGATCGGATGCATGGGGCAGTCCGCGGAAGTCCGGCCATTCAGCAGCACACTGATCGCTGCGGCACGCCGAGGGGAGACGGTCCGTCTCTCGAGCGAACAAGACCTCTCCCAGGCCGTGAGCATCGTCGCGGGCGGCGTCCAGTCGGCGATCTGCACGCCCGTTCGGGCCGGCGCGTCGATCGCCTGTCTCATCTACCTCGATGCCACCGATTCCAGTGCGGATGCGGTCGATGATGCGGCGTATTGCGCGGCGATCGCTCGTCTGCACGGCCTGGCCTTGGGGAACCTCCAACGGCAGGAACTAGAGCGGCGACAGGAAGGGCTTCTGCAGGAAATTCGGGCGGCCCGGAGTGTTCAGGAGCGGATCATGCCGACGCCGATCGGCGAGGTCGCGGGCGTTCGATACGCGATGCATGCCCAGCCCGGTCGGGTGGTGGCGGGAGATCTCTTTGGATTTACCGAGATTTCGGAGGGTCGCACCGCCTTCTTCCTCGGTGACGTCGCCGGAAAGGGGGCCGCCGCGGGCATGTTGATGGCGGTGATCCAGGCCTCGCTCGCCGCCTACTTCAGTTCCGGAGCGGCGCCGTCGCCGGCGATCGATCGGCTCAACGAATTCGTCAGTCGCCATACCGCCTCGAATGAATTCAGTACGTTGTTTCTCGCCGTGATCGACACCAAGGAAGAATCACTCTGCACCGTGGATGCCGGTCATGGATACGCGCTGTTGCTGCGGAATGGAAAATCATCGGTGATCGAGTCGGAGGGCGGACCACCCGTCGGCGCCGTCGAAGGCATTCCCTTCGGCGAGTCACAGCACCGAATTCAAGCGGGTGATCGCATTCTTCTCTACTCGGATGGCGTGGCGGAAGAGCCAGATGATTCTGGAACGCAGTTCGGTGTCGAGCGGACGCAGACCGCGCTCGAGGGCAGCAATTCTGTCTCGGAAGACGTCGATCGGGTCATGGAGGCGCTGCGAACCTTCGCCGGGGGCGACGCCTTTTCTGACGACGTCACCGTCGCATCGCTGGAGATCGTCGAACTCGGTTGATGTTCCGGGTTGATTCCCGGTCGATATTCCGAGGGGCATCAATCTTGCGAGTGCGTGAACTCGTTCGGATTCCCGAGGCCGTCATGGGCGGCGTTGATCCATCGACTTTGGTCGGTCAGAGTTCCGATGCCCTCGCCCGCGGTGTTCCCGTCGAGATGAACGACGCTCACGGACCCGTGCCGGCGGTATGGAATCGCTTGGGCGGCGAATACTTCCATATCGATGCCGCCAGCCCCGAGGGTCAACGGAGCATTGAGCAACGAGGCGGGACCGGTGAGCACGTCGCCGATGAGGCTCGAGGATGCCGTGTCGACGCCGCCGATCATCCCGGTATACGGATTCCAGATCATCTGGTCCGCGAGAATATGGGGCGTGATCCAGGGAGATCCGTTGAGGAACTTCGAGTCCTCCCGGTAGATGCCGGGGGCTCGGAAGGTCGACCCACCGAAGAGGATCAACGAACTTCCCTGGGCGGCTCGCCCGATCGTTCGAAGAACGAGCTTGCCTTTGGTGGGTATGGCCGTTCCAGAACCGTTGTCCTGTGCCCAAGTTGAATTGGAGAATCGGCATTGGGCATTGCCACTGGCGTTCGTCTCCCACCAGCCGCCGACGTAGTACGCGTTGTATCCGAACCAGGGCTGGTCGGCGACCTCCATCGCCTCGGGCTCGATCACCCCGGTCTTGCCCTTGGATGGGATGTTGTCATTGTCGTCCAACTGATATCCGAGGATCGGTTCGAAACCCCAGCCAAGGTACGGAACCAGCCGCCACGGGTAGGTCTGGCAGATCGCCGGATCGACTCGGCCGCTCACCTGGTAGCGGTACCTGACCTTCCATTGCGCCTGCGCCGTTTCGTCGAGGTACCCCGGCATCACGTAGTCGTTGTTGCTGGCGGAGTAACTCACCCAGGCAAGATGAAGTTGTCGAAGGGTGCTTAACTCTTCGGTCCGTCGAGTGGTCCTTCCGGCGGCCTGAAGTCCGGCCAGAATCAGGCCCATCAACGCGGTGATGATTCCGACCACCACGAGGATTTCGACGATCGTGAAGCCGCGAACCCGGGCATGCCGATTCGAGCGGGCGTGATGTTGGTCGGTCGGTCGGGTCATCGAATGGGTGTCCTTGGTTCCGAATGCCAGCTGGTGGAGGATGGCCTGCATTCCGGCATCGCCGGATCGAGAAAAGGGTCGTCGTATGTTCCGCAGCGGGCTGTGGAACGGTTCCCACGCGTCAGGATGCTACCCCACGAATCCTCACAAGGGGTGATTTTAGATGGTCAGGATCCTTCGATGGTGATCCGTTCGACGAGTCCGGCCTTGATCTTTTCGACTCCCGAGCCAAGTTCGCCCATCGGATCGGGCGGGACGATGTTGACGACTTTTTCGCCGAGGGTTGCCTCACCGGCCAGCACCCGGGCTTCGAATCCCTTGCATTCCGCCAGAAGTCGATCGAGGATCTCGGCCTCTGGAACGTTGGCCACCTTCTCGCCCTGCACGTAGATAATGCCGCGTCGGTCGCCGGCGAAGACCGCGACATCGGCGCCTTCGGCTTCGCCCGGTCCATTCACGATGCATCCCATCACCGCGACCTTGATCGGCATGGTGATCTCCGCGTCGAGGGTCTTTTTTACCTCCTCGACGAGGGTGAAGAGATCGACTTGGATTCGGCCGCAGGTCGGGCAAGCGATGAGTTCGATGCCCTTGCGTTCCCGCATGTGGAGGCAGCAGAGGAGTTCGACGCCGTCCTCGACCTCGTATACCGGATCGCTTGCGTAGCTGATCCGGATGGTGTCACCGATTCCATTGGCGAGCAGGGTTCCCAGCGCGGCGATCGAGCGGATCGCGCCAGTCCCTCGGGTGCCGGCATGCGTGACGCCCAAGTGAAGGGGATAGTCGAAACGCTTGGAAATCTCGGTGTAGGCGTCGATTACGAGGCGGGCGTCCATCGACTTGGCGCTGATGACCACGTCATGGAAGTCCCGGGCTTCGAAGATGTCGAGATACTCCTCGAGTTTGGCAATCATGATGGCGAGCAGGCGCCCTGAGCGATGGCCTTCGAAGTAGGCGCCGAGCTCTTCGAGTCTCTTCTGCTTGTCCTTCCGCTCGATGATTGATCCTTCGTTCACGCCGATGCGGATCGGAATGCCCGCGGCCTTACAGGCGTCGATCACCG
>JAPKCC010000161.1 GCA_028823105.1 Phycisphaerales bacterium
CGAAACTGCGGTTCACCAGCAGCTCCTGCACCATCGAGCAGAGGGCCAAACGGTTCGTGGGTGCGAGCGAGATCCGGCATGCGGGTGTCCTGACATGACATGACAAGGAACTCCGGGGCGGCCCGATCATCGATGGGGCCCGGGCATCCACGAGGCTACCACGGTCGTCGGTTGCCGGTCAGATCATCGCGGAAGCGCCGAACGCCCTTCGCCTCTGAGCGTATGAAAAAACGGCACCTCCCCCGAAGGAAACGGCGCCGTCTTTTTCTCAAATTCGAGAGTCTCTGGTCCCGAACCTGGCTTCACTCAATCGCAATTGCCCCAACCGACGAAGAGAAGCCCCATGTCCGCGGCATCGACCAGGCCATCATTGTTGAGATCCGCGATCGGGTTGGTCGTATCCCAATACGTGAGAACGATCGCAAGATCCGCGCCGTCCACCATTCGGTCGTAGTTGATATCTCCGGTACAGACCGGGTAGTTCTCGATCGGCGGTCCGGGAGTCATGTCCTTGCCCACAAAGCCGGCGAAGTCTGGTTCGTAGCGCTCCGCTCGGAAGATCGTGTTCGGTGAACCTCCGCCGGGACCGCCCCCGCCACCCGAAGGTGGATTCTCGCCTTGATTCATGACGCCGCCGTTGTCCAGTGGGACGATGTATCGCCAGATCTCGGTTCCGTTGGGCTCGACTTCAAAGACCTGACCGTTCGCACCGGAACAGATCAAGGTGTTCCCGTTGCGTTGACGCTGCGCGCCCGAGATGTAACTGGAATAGAAGCTGGAGGGAATGGGTGCGACATACGACCAACTGAGCCGGGTCGGGCCGAAGGGGTGGACCGCGTCGATTTCATAGGATCCGTCACGAAGAATCGGCGGCATCAGTTCGTCGATCGAGGTGTAATCGATGCCCGGTCGACCGTTGCCGTTGTTGAAGACGGTGATGCCGGGATGGCCGGGCATTCCAGGCCTGATCCACTCCGGATTATGCTGCCCGAAGAATTGTCGATCCGTGGTCAATCCTCTGCCGTACGCCACCGGATTGCCCCAGCGATACATCAGATCACCCGCAGGCCCAGCCGCTTCTTCGGTTGTTGTGTCGTGGTCGATGACCCAGACTTCGTTGAAGTTCCGGGAACTGATGATGATCTGGCCGAGGTCCTCGTTGTAGTCGAGCCCATTGCAGTGCATCCAGTCGGAACTGTTGTTCGCGCGGTAGTTGATGTCGATGCGATGCGGGAAGTCTGCCGGATCACCGAAGTTCGGATAGCTGGCGCTCCGGTCTTGGACCAAATGATCCCACGCATGCCACTCCCAGACGATGGTGCCACCGGAGGTGCCGCTCGGCTCGACCTCGATGATCTTGTCGGGCCAAAGTGTGGTTCCGAAGGTTCCGGGGATCCGCCCGACCGCGGTTGCCTCGGCCGAAGACTTTGATTCCCAAGCGATGCAGAGGATGTTGCCGTTGGGCAGCAACTCGACGTCATGGTGCAAGCGGTACAAGTTGCTGATGTGTGACCAGCCCCATTCGAGTTGGTTGTCCCAGCTCCGACGCTCGATCCGCCCGCCTGCGGCACCGCCGCTGATGGTGCTGCCGCCTCCGGGATTGGCGGTTCGAATGAGATCTCCGTCGTCCGTGAGGTACACGGAATTTGCGGGTCGGTACGAACTCGTCCAGCTGTTGACCACTCTGCCCAGACGGTCGATCAGGTAGGTGTTGTTCGTCGCGGTGAGCGGCGCCAGGAGGATGAGGCCCGGTTGCGTGCCACCGTCGTCTCGAACTACGCCGATGGTGTTGCCGTTCTGCGCGACCGCGGGAAGGCCAATCAAGTTGGCGAAGAAGATGGTTGCCAGAGCGATCTTCAAATGCACACTTCTACTCCTGCCTTTCAGTCTCAATTCTTGAGTCGGCGATCTCAGGGCTTGTCGCAGACTCCCCAGGCCGCCAGCATCAGGCCGATGTCGGCCCCATCGCAGACCCCATCTTCGTTGAGATCACCGACGCCAGGTTCGCCCCACGATGCGAGGAGCAGTCCGGCATCGGCGCCGTCGACCTTTCCATCAGCATTGAGGTCCGCGGGGCAGGGATCACGTGGATACAACTCGATCGTGGCCCCTGGGGTCAGGTCCTTGCCCACGAAGCCTTCGAAGTCGAGCTCGTAGCGTTCGGCTCGAAAGGTCTTGTTCGACCCACTCCCACCCGGACCGCCACCATCCGATGAAGGAATGTCGCCTTGAGTCATGGAACCTTTTTCGTCCAGCGGAATGATGTACCGCCAGACCTCGACGCCGTCGACATCGATTTCGAAGACGTTCCCTTTCGCACCGGAACAGATCAAGGTGTTGCCATTGCGCTGACGCTCGGCACCCGAAATGAAACTGGAATAGAAATCGGAGGGAACGGGTGCGACATAGGACCAGGAGAACATGGCCGGTCCAAAGGGCTCGTCCAGATCGATGCCATAGGTGCCGTCGCGAAGAATCGGAGGCATCAACTCATCGATCGACGAGTAAGGCGTTCCTGGCCGACCGTTTCCATTGTTGAATACCGTGACACCTGGATAGCCGGGCACGCCAGGTTTGATCCACTTGGCATCGTGTTGCCCGAAGAATTGCCGATCCGCGGCCGAACCCCTGCCATATGCCTCTGGATTGCCCCATCGATACAGCAAGTCACCTGCAGGTCCCGCCGCTTCTTCCGTCGTCGTGTCGTGATCGATGATCCAGATCTCGCTAAAACTCCGGGAGGTGATCATGATCTGATCGAGCTCGGCGTTGTAGTCGACGCCGTTGCAGTGCATCCAGTCGGATGCGTTTCCGGTCCGGTGATTCACATCGATGCGTCGTGGATTCCTCGACGGATTACCGTAGTTCGGATAATCCGGGCTCTGGAATTGAACCAGATGATCCCAGGCATGCCATTCCCAGACGATGGTTCCACCGGAGCTACCGGTCGGCTGCACTTCAATGATCTTGTCGGGCCAGAGGGCGGCGCCGAAAGTGCCCGCGACGCGTCCAGCCGCCACGGCTTCGGCGGCGCTCTTTGATTCCCAGGCGATGCAGAGAAGATTTCCGTTCGGAAGCAGCTCGACATCATGATGAAGACGATACGAATCGGTGATGTGGGAGAAGCTCCACTCCAACGCTCCGGTCCAGCTTCGGCGTTCGATCACACCGCCCGCGCCGCCGCCGCCGATGATGCTCCCCACGCCGGGATCCATGGTTCGAATCAGGCCCCCATCCGGGGTCAAGTAGACGGAATTCCCCGGACGGAAGGAACTCGTCCACTGATTCACGACCCGACCCTGCTGATCCATGAGATAGGTGTTGGTGTTCGCGGCCAGCGGCGCAAAGAGCCAATATCCAGGTTGCGTGCCACCGTCGTCTCGAACCACGCCAACCGTATTGCCATTCTGGGCGAACGCGGGCGAGGCGAAGATGACTGCGAGGGCGATCCCTCGCTGAAGCATGCGATACATGTGATGCATGTCGATCCTTCTTAATGATGTGGTTAGAACGCAGAAATCCAAAGACCTGCGATAAGTCGGTCGAGCTTCAAGTCGGTCGAGCTTCAAGGAGTGCTACAGGCACCCCACGCCGCGAGAAGAAGTCCGA
>JAPKCC010000162.1 GCA_028823105.1 Phycisphaerales bacterium
TGGAGGTCCTCGCCGAACCGATCCCTGAGATGGCCGACGAATCGACGCCGTGATTGATCCGCTCCGGGCAATGGCGATATCGGCGATATCGTCGGCAACCGCGATCACGGATGAGTGCCCGGTGGACTGCCCCGGCGACCTCAACGGCGACGGCGCCGTCAACGGCGGCGACCTCGGACTCCTGCTGGCCGCGTGGGGCGGAGCGGGCGGCGACCTCAACGACGACGGCGTCACCGACGGTGGTGACCTGGGGTTGCTTCTGAGTTACTGGGGCGACTGCTGAGGATTGAGTCGCCTTTTTTCGGCCGGAACTGGTAAATGCCGTCGCGTGCATTAGCATGAGGATGTCCTTGAGAGGACATCGTGCTCAAGCCGACCGGAGAATCTCGATGAACCATGGAAGCGTCCTTGCAGGTTGCCTTCTTGCCACGGCAGCGTCATGCGCAGCCGTGGGCGACTTCGACTGCACTCCCGACGACGACCTTGTCAGCGCCTGCCCCCCGGAAGTGGCCAGTGGGCGCCTGATCGCCAATTTCGTCACTGACCAGGAGACACTCGTCCTCGACGGCATGAATGTCATCAGCTGGCAGGCTGCGAACAATCCTGCGATCACGCTCATTGGTGGAGGCGCCCCGGCGAGCAACATCACCTTCGACGCGGATGGCCTGGGCGGACATGGTGCCCTGGTCGTCAATGATCGCACCGGGGACAATCGGTACCTGCGCGGTTCGCTGGGCGGGGAACTCCTGGCCGACGCGACCATCTTCTGGATCGGTCATTTCGCTCCGGAACGAGATGGTTCCCTCGGTGACGGATCGGGTCAGTACGTCTACACCTTCGGGCGCAGCGGATCCGCCGGCTCGCAGTTCGACAACCAGATCGATGACGGACGATTCGAGGTCTACGGTGGATCCGGGAGCCAGACCGGACGCGACATCACGTATCTGCATGGAGCGGATTCCGTCTGGATGACGCGCTTTCACGCTGCACCGACCGAGGTCGGACACGTGGCGGAAGCCAACGGGATCGACCTCTACCTGCCCGTGGATGCAAGCGGCTATTCGGCGGGAGGGACCCGTCCCGGCGAGGACGACCTGCTCCTCTTCGGCTGGCAGGATTCGAGTGGCGGGGCGGCAGGGTACAACTTCGTCGGCGACCTCCATCAGTTGCTGGTGTATGACGGCATCCTGGATGAAAACGACACTGTCGCGGTGACGAACTACCTGCGTTCAAAGCTCCAGGAGGAGCCGCCACCACCGGGTGACGACCAGGATTTGGTGACACGAGTGGTCAAGCTCACGGGTGTCAACGCACTCGACGACGGTGTCCCGGACATCTTCTTCCCGCACGGTGATCCGTCGTTGTCGGGGCAGGCGACATTCGTCCTGAATCCGAACAACAACACGATGGACTTCGAGATCACGCTCGATGACGACCGCTACATCGTCACCCAGGCCCACATGTACAGCGACCACTACAAGCCCAACGGCGATTCGATCTTCTGCTGGGGCGGGCGTTGGTCACACAACGAGTTCCTCTGGGGGAACGGGTATTCCGTCCACGGAACCTACCTGCAGGAGATGATCACCGATCCCGGAATGTGGACGCTCGTCGTGCACACCGAAGGCGGACACTTCGCACTCGACACCGACGGCCACCTGATTCCCTACGACGTGTCATTGCATGAGACGAGTGTGAGCGGCCAGGTCGAATCGGACGGTCGATACAACAACCGGGTTCCACGCCGACTCACGGATCGCCTCCTGCGCGAGCAGAATCCTCATTCGGGACACTTCGGAGAAGCCACGTTCGATCATGTCTATCCGGATCGTGATCACTTCCTTCGCGAGCACGACGTGCCGTTCCCCGATGCCGATGGCAACCAATGGATCGAGTACGACGAGGGGAGCGACACGTGGGTGCCTTCTGCCCATGGGACTGCGAACGGTCTTGCCATCGAGGACATCGAGGACACCGAGTATCTCTTCTTCCGTTACGACGACCAAGGTCCGTACTGGGATTACGGTGGTCCCGAAGGCGCGGGTGGTGGCGCACTGATGGAACCAGTGGACTGCCCCGGCGACCTCAACGGCGACGGCGCCGTCAACGGCGGCGACCTCGGACTCCTGCTGGCCGCGTGGGGCGGAGCGGGCGGCGACCTGAACGGGGACGGCGTCACCGACGGTGGCGACCTCGGCCTGCTCCTGAGCTACTGGGGCGACTGCTAGAAGAACCGAGGTCACCCGGCCGTCCCGGGCGATTCGTGACCGATCCCCCCCGCAACCGAAGCAGTTGGTGATCGACACCGCGGGCATCGTCCGGATGGGCGAGCGATGGGCGGACTGGGTGGTCGAGATGAAGGCGGATTGAACTGGAGGGATCGTCGCCCGATCGCCTCCGCCGACGCCGACGCCGCGGAACTTCAAGGTCGTCGATCGGCTTGACCAACCCCCCCGGATTCCTCGGATCGGCAGTCGAAAACCTCGCACACCGGAGACGCGCCCCGGATTGGCGGAATGAGAAGAGCGCGGACCCGCCGAGCGGGCCCCCGGACCGGCGGTTGAACTTTGGGGATCTCTTGATCACCGTTGTTCTCCTGATGCGGCATCTCTTGTCTCCTCTGGAGCGGTCCCATGTCCACGATCAAAACGTCCGAAGTCCCTTTCTTGGCGGACCGATCAAGGGGGTAAGCCCGTATGCTGCCCGGATGCCCGAAAATCCATCTGTTCCTCTGCCCCACTCGGATTCCGGGAACGACGTTGTCTTTCTCCATGGCTGGTGCGGCCACGCCGACGAGGTCGAGGCGATCCGATCGGCGCTCCCCGGCCGAGTCCTGCCCATCTCCTGGATGCCCGGCCCCGGCTCCTTCGATCTTGAAGCCTGGCCACTCGAGGATCGAGCGCCCGGCGACGCCGAAGCCGCGATGCGTGCCTTCGCCGATGACGTTCTTGAACGAGTGCGTCGAACCATTCTCGATGCCGGCTTCGCGGGCGCCACCCTGGTCGGACATTCGCTCGGCGGTGGCATGTCCTGCGTCCTCGCCGCCGACCCCGCCCTGGCGATTCGACGAGTCGTGCTCCTAGACTCAAGCGTTCCGATGATGCCTGATCGCCGAGACGGGTATCTCCAGCAGATGCTGGGCTGGGTCGATCGAGCCGCGACCGGAGGGCGCTTGGTCACTCAGGCGGGCTGGATCGCGGAAGCATCCTCTTGGATCCCAGACTTCTTCTCACTCGAGGACCAAGGCCCGATCCGACTCCGCATCGAGCGCCGTTTCATGTTCGCCCCGGTGGTTGAGGCGGCTGCGATGATCGGCGGCGCCGTCCAATGGCCCATCACCGAGTCGGTGGCGTCGCTCGGCTGTGAGATTCACGGGCTCGCCGGTGACCCGGGCCGCATGCCAACGGAGTCGCTCCAGACCCTCCGGCCGGATGCCGCGATCGAGATCTGCAAAGGCACGGGGCACTACCCCCACCTGTTCGCGTCCGACCGGACTCGTGACTGGCTGACTGCGGGACCCTTCCGAACCTCGGTCGATTGATGCCGTTCCACGCCCCTCGTCACATGACGCGGGGCGTTTGCGTTGAGCAA
>JAPKCC010000080.1 GCA_028823105.1 Phycisphaerales bacterium
CCGCCGCTGCATCGAGTTGATGGAGCGGATGAAGCGTGAGAAACCAGAACTTTGGGCCGAAGACATTGGGGAATGACCGGGCCTCCGCAGTGTGGTATTTCAGAAAGAGAACGCCCCGCGAACCGAATGGTCCGCGGGGCGTTCTTTATCTTGATCTTGGTTCAGCTTGGTTCAGCCTGCATCGACTCGGGTCGATGCCGGATCAACGTCTGCCAGGACCCTTCTCGGCCGGTGCCTTCGGGAAGGCGCCTGCGGAGGGCCATGCCGGTCCGCTCGAGGGATGATCCGACTGCGGTGCGATCGGGGCGTTGGGGTTGTGCCCACGGTCGTATGCCATATGGAGTTGGTCTCCATCTCGATCACGCTCGTTGGGGTGGACCCGGTGTCGCCGGCCCCAGACGTCGTAGTAGGGGTCTGCATAGCCGTTGTGGTATGAGCCGTCGTAGTAGTCGTCGTCGTTGTAATTGTTGTTGTCGTTGTTGTTGTAGTCGTTGTTCTCGTTGCGGTTCCCAAAGGGGCCACCCGGGGGCGGGCCGCCGGTGGTCGCGAAGGTGAAGTGATAGTTATCCCAGTGCTTTCGAAGCGTGGCTTGCTGGTTCTGATACTTCTCGATGTTCGCCTGCCGCTGCGCGGGGCTGATGCCGCCGGACTCGGACCGGCGATCGGTCGTGGCCGCAGGCGGGGTGTGATTGGCGAGCCGCTTCTTGGTCTCATCGGCAGCGAACTTCTCGTAGTCCCGCATGCCCTTGATGGAACGAATGAAGTTGGTGCGCTGCTGGACCTCTTCGTGAAGCTTGTTGACCGTGTTCCACTGATCTTGGGTCATCGTCTGCTGCGCCGACACCTCTCGTGCGAGGAGGTCGCGATCATCGGTCGACGGCTTTGAGGCGCCGCGGCTCTTCTGCTGCTTGGCGGCTTGAGTAAGCGCCTGCTGGAAACTCAGACCATGGAAGGCGTCGCCAGGGTTGGCGGCGGTCCATTTCTGCCAGTCCGAGGACTTGCCGGTCTGTTCGATGAAGTCCTTCATCTGCTGCAGGCGGAGCTCAGCGCTCTTCCGCATTGGGCCGAGCGTGTCGGTCATGGTGTCGACCGCATCAAGTTCGGTCTGGAGTTGAGCGAGCGAATCGCTCGGGGTCGTCTGGGCCGTGGCCATGTTGAACGGCACCGCGGTGGCGGCTGCGGCCGTGATGATCATGGCCAGCGAACGAAATCGAGACTTGAATTGACGCATCTTGAATCTCCGGGGGTTTGAAGCGGAATCCTACCCTCCAACCAACATCCCATGTCATGGCCGTTGGGCTGCAAACCAAGGAATCTTCCGGGCCGAAGCCAGATTGATTCGCGACATCGACGAATTTCGCCACAATCGCCCTGCGGTGCCATGGGATGTGAATTAGGAACGCCGCATGCCTCGCAGGCCCGTCGAGGTGGCGTGCGTGAGTCGCGTCTGCCGCCCCGATCTTGCGGGGATGGCGGTAATTCGATGGGGCATCACCGGTTGAAGGCGAGGATCGGGCTCCCAGAGGGAATCCCGATTCGATGGATGGCGGAGCACTTCGGCCCCAACCGACGATCAATATCGATGTTCGCCAGGAAGTTCGGCGGGAACACCGCCGGAATCGTCATCGCCGAAGCCGCCGTCCAGATCCTCGGCGGCGTTGCTTGCTTCGAGGCCGTCCTCGAGCCGCTTCATTCGCTGCCAGTCTTCGAGGCTGATCAGCACTTCGCGAGCCACAGACCCCTTGTGATCACTGAGAATCCCGGCGAGTCCCATCTGGTCCACCAGCCGGCTTGCACGGCTGTACCCGATCGCCATCCGTCGTTGGAGCAACGACACCGATCCGCGACCGGTTTCAATCATGATTTCGACCGCCTGATCGAAGAGGGGGTCTCGTTCGCCGCCCTCCTCGCCGGTGCCACTCTGCCCGCCACTGCTGGGCGGGCGAACATTGAGGAGGCTGCGTTCGAAGGTCGGACCCGCGACGGTTTTGAGGAACTTGGCGACTTGTCGAGTCTCGCGATCAGTCACCAGTGTCCCCTGGCCCCGTCTGACCTCGGTCTTGTCCGGCGTCACGACCATCATGTCGCCCATGCCCAGGAGCAGTTCGGCGCCCTTCTGATCGAGGACGATCCGGCTATCCATACCGCTGGCCACCTTGAAGGAGACTCGACACGGCATGTTGCTCTTGATCAGTCCGGTGACCACGTTGGCCTGAGGTCGCTGGGTGGCGAGGATCAGATGGAGACCAACGGCCCGCGCCTTCTGAGCGATTCGGACGATCGAGTGCTCGACTTCCTTGTTGGTCATCATCAGGTCGGCGAGTTCGTCGATGACGAAGACCAGATAGGGGAGTTTCTTCGGAAGCTTGGCCCACTCGAGATCGCTCGACGGTTCGAAGATCTCTCGAAGTTCCTCTTCTCCCAAATCGTTGTAACTCGCGATGTCCCGGACGCCGGCCTCGCGAAGCAACTCGTACCGCTCTTCCATCTTCCCGACCGCCCACTCAAGAATCGCAGCGGCCTTGCCCATCTCGGTGACGACGGGGCACATCAGGTGCGGGATGTCGGCGAACTGACTCATCTCAACCATCTTGGGATCGACGAGGCAGAGCTTGAGTTCATCGGGGCGCTTGGTATAGAGCCACGACATGATGATGGTGTTCATGCAGACGCTCTTGCCGCTGCCGGTCGTGCCGGCGATCAGCATGTGGGGCATCTTCGTCAGGTCGACGACCAGCGGATCGCCTGCGGAGTCCTTTCCAAGGAACATCGGGAGGGTCATTTCCCTCGATCGCCCACTCGACATCAGTTCCTTGAGCCGGACCTTTTCCTTCTTACCGTTTGGCACTTCGATGCCGACGGTGCTCTTGCCAGCCATGTTCGGGATGATGCGGACGTTCTGGGCCTGTAGAGCGCGAGCGATGTCGCTTGCGATCGCGCTGAGCCTTGCGACCCGGGTTCCGGGGGCGAGCAGGATCGCGTAGAGCGTCACGACCGGCCCGCTCTCGATACCGGCGACCTCCGCGTCGATGTGGAATGTCCGGAGTGCTTCTTCGAGGATGCCTGCCTGCTCGCGCACCGCATCTTCCATCGCGGTGGAATAGTCGCCCTCGGGATCCTCAAGCAGATCCAGGGTCGGGAACTGGTAGCCCTCGAAGTTCTCCTCGCGGGGGATGTCTTCGTCACGTCCAACTTCTGCTGGTCCGGTCGCCATACGCACGGGGAGTCGAGCGATCTTTGCCTGCAATTCCTCGGCGGAGGCCCGCGGGGGAGCGATGGGTTCCTCTTCCTC
This sequence comes from Phycisphaerales bacterium, assembly GCA_028823105.1. Lineage (GTDB taxonomy): Bacteria > Planctomycetota > Phycisphaerae > Phycisphaerales > SM1A02 > UBA12014. The sequence continues at coordinate 3,293 of JAPKCC010000080.1, forward strand.
TTCCTCTTCCTCTTCCTCTTCCTCTTCCTCTTCTTCTTCTTCTTCTTCTTCTTCACCTTCGCCATACCACGCGGCTTCGTCTTCGTCTTCCTCGTCCTCTTCCTCTTCGACCCAGCCTTCGATCATGTCTGCCGGGACTCCGGCGGGTTGCAACGCCGGTCTGCGGTCGACCAGCCTTCTGATGGCAACCCCAAGCATGCCGAAGGGGGCGGTCACGGTTCTTCGGAGTGGTTCGAGGTCAAGACCGCGCGCCGACTCAAGCGATCGCATCATCGCGCCGGGAATCTTGAGCACGAGTTCGTCGGCAGCGACCAGGAGGCCGAGAAGGGCACCGGTGATGAGGATGAGTGAGGCGCCGACGGGACCGAATCGTTCGCCCAGAATCCCGCTTAACTCGGTTGGCAAGAGCCCTGCTTCGAGGCCCGGAACCGATCCCATCGTCGGAGTGAAAGGAAGGATCCAGGCGTGATGCAGTGCGCCGAGGCACACCGCCGCGATCAACGTGCCGACCGTTCTGACCACCGGGTGGGAGATCGAATGGCCGCGAACAAGTGAAATCAGGGCGATGGCGAACATGAGCACGATGACCCAGATGCCGGATCCGAAGGTCACGTAAGACCACCACGCGATCAGACTACCGACGATGCCCGCCGGGTTCGAAACTGGCGTGAGGTGGCTTGCGACCGCCGTCGAAGGCCAGTCGGCGATGTCGAATCCAAAGAGGGCGACGACGACAAAGAGCCAGGTCGCCAGGCCCACCAGCCAGAGGATCCGTTTCATGAGCGATGTATCGGTGACGTTCGTCGAGGCAGTCGCTGGGCGGCGGCTTCGAGGTGTCCGGGACGGGTTCTTTGACGGCGACTTCTTGCGTGGCATGACCCCCTTTCATCGGCCTTCCTGCCGTCGGGACCGCAGGTTTCGACCCCCGATGACCTGGCGCGACCGAAAACGAGGGGAAACCTCCGAAACTAGTCCGATAAATAACGAGAAAACGAGTGAGCAGACGGCATCTCTGACAGGGGAATTGGTTGGCGATGGGGGAGTTCCTTGGTCGAAACCCCCCGGAATGTGGTTGGGGCTTGTATCCTTCCCGCCCATGAGATTCAGGCTGATCGACCAAGTCCTCGAGCAGACGGACACGCGAATCGTCGCGGTGAAGAACGTCTCGAGCGCCGAAGAGTATCTGGGAGATCACTTTCCGACCTTCCCGGTGCTTCCAGGTGTCTTCATGCTCGAAGCGCTGGTTCAGGCGGCGAGGCGATTGCTCGGTGATGACGGTCGCCGATTCGTCCTTGGCGGGGTGAAGGCCCTGCGGTACGGGACATTCGTCAAACCTGGCGAGACGCTTCACCTTCAGGTCGACCTACTGAAGCGATCCGAAGATGGTGTGGTGACCTTCAAGGGTGGCGGAGTGGTTTTGGCCCCCGGAGCAGGTTTGGAGACGGCCGACACCGCAGTGTCCGGTCGCTTTACAATGCGAATGATTCAGACCGCGCCGCTTTTGGCCGCGGCTTCCACCGGCGATGGATCGTCGGTGGGTTGATTCCAGACGAAATCGGACAGCCGGTTCGTTCAGCAATTCCGATCAATACCTGGCTCCACGGAGCTCGGATCGGCAAGGAGACGACCATGACGGTCAGCAGTCGCGACGAGATCTTCGACAAGATCAAGGAAGTGCTTGAGAACGCACTCGGTGTCGATCCTGAAGAGGTCACCATGGACGCGACGCTCATCGGCGACCTTGGTGCCGAGTCCATCGACTTCCTCGACATCAGTTTTAAGCTGGAGCAGGAATTCTCGATCAAGATCGAGCAGGGTGAGTTGTTCCCAGAGAATCTCATGTCGGATGACAGCCTCGTCGAAGACGGGAAGCTCACCGACAAGGCGATGGAAATCCTGAAGGAACGAATGCCCCACGTCGACTTCACGAAACTCGACAACGGTCGGTCCGTGGACCAACTTTCCGAGGTCTTCACCGTCGCAAGTCTGGTGGACTTCGTTCAACGGAAGACCGCTTCCTGAGCGTCTTCCGAACCTGCAGGGAGTCCTGACCGTGCGTTGGATGTGGATTGACACCATCACGGCGTTCGAGGAGGGGGTCCGCATGCACGCGGTGAAGAACCTCTCGCTCGCCGAGGAACACCTTCACGACCATTTTGATGGGAGTGACGGCCTAGACCCCTTCGCGGTGATGCCCGGGAGCCTGATCGTCGAGGGCATGGCGCAGACTTCGGGAATTCTGGTCGGTTCGGTCAATCGATTTCGAGAGAAGGTGGTTCTGGCCAAGATCTCAAGGGTTGAGCTCGACGCGGATGCGGTGCCAGGGCAGTGTCTTCGATACGAGGCGGAGATCGAGCGAATCGACTCCGCCGGTGCGAGCACTCGAGGCATCGTTCGACGGCTCGATCACGCCGAAGGTACATGGCATGAGATCGGTCGAATCGACTTGATTTTCAGTCACATCGACCGCAACGTCGGTGGGCGCGAGTTTCCCAAGGAAAACTTCGTGTTCAGCGACAATTTTCGACAGATCCTGGTCGCCGCAGGTCTTGATCGACTCATCGACGACTGACTCGGCCGCATCTCGCCGACTGTTGAATGCTCGGGGGGGCAGGAATCACGGTGCGCCGGATTCGTGATCGCATCCGCCGGGCTCATGATGAATCAATGGTTCGTCTGTGTTGCCGCCATCGCCTGGATGACGTTCACGAACATGTCCAATCACATCAACCACACCGTCCTCGGCTTCCCGGCCGTGCCAGAGGCCGCAACCATCTGAACTCGGGACTGATTCGAATACAAGCCCGGCGGCAATGGTCGAATCAGGTCAAACCATGTCGCCGGCTTTCTCGTTTCGGAGTGCGCGCGGAAGTGGCCCCGAACGGGGAGGCAGACCGTTTCGGGGCCGATCCAGGGCACTTCCGGTGGACTGCCCCAGGCCCTGGCTCGAACCGTGGAGTTGATCCACTTCGAGCGAAGGCCGGAGCGGCCCGCACCGTTCGGCTCGCCAGTGGCGTCGAACGATGCTTGATTCTCGATTTCAAATCACGTGGAACAAGCCCGGAGGGGTCGAATGTGCGCGGAATCCGCGCAGTCGGGTGGGATCCTGTGGGTCGATCCGGACGTGCGGGCGGTACAATCCCGGTCGTGACCACCAACGCACCCCATTCATCGAAGCCAAAGCATCTCGCGATCTACACGGGTTCCTTCGATCCCATCACGTTGGGGCACGTCGATGTCCTGGCGAGAGCCCGGACGCTGTTTGACGAGATCGTTCTGGCGATCGGACACAATCCCGAGAAGGCGGCCCTCTTCACGATGGAGGAGCGGGCTGAGATGACCAGAGCGGCGATCGCCACAGGCGAGGGGACCTCCGGCGCCGCGATCCGAGTCGAGACCTACAAAGGTCTCACGGTGGATTTCGCGCGGCGGGTTGGTGCGTGTGCCATCATTCGTGGACTTCGCAACTCGACCGATCTGGCCTCCGAGTCGCAACTTGCCATCACCAATCGAAAGATTGCGGGGATTGAAACGGTCTTCATCGTCTCCGGCGAGGAGCATGCGTATACATCGAGCAGCCTCATCCGTCAGATGGCGGCGCTCGGTGCTTCGATCGAACAACTCTCCACCTTCGTTCCTCCGGCGGTGTTCGACGCCATTCGTGCCAAGCAGGCGGACCCGGCGCACCCGCTCGGCGCCCTCCTCCGCGATCCCCTGATCGATTGATCGCTGGCCGACCGACGGAGATGTTCCGTCTCTTTATTCCTCATCGAGCAGGACAGGACCCCGATTCATTATGCCAGTCGACGTTCGGATCATTTCCATCGGTGCGCTCGCCAATCATCCCTTGCGGGATGAACTTGGAGATCGTCGTCCAGGGCATGCGACCACCACCCTGCTGATTTCGGGGGAGAGTCGGATCCTCGTCGACCCCAGTCTGCCGCCGGATCATCTCCGGCAACGACTCGACGAACGAACCGGGGAAGCTCCGGAATCCATCACCCACGTTTTCCTGACGGATCTCCGGCCTGACCGACGACGCGGCCTCTCGCTCTTTCCCGAAGCGGAGTGGTTGGTGGGGGAGGTCGAGCGGGATGCCTACCGAGCCGCCATTCGAGAGAAGATGATCGAACTCGACGACGACGAGGAACTCGATCCGGACACCGAACGGCTCCTCGAAGAAGAGGAACGCCTGGTGACGCGTTTCGGGGCCGCCCCGGACCAGATCGCGGAGGGTATCGATCTCTTCCCGCTTCCCGGCGTCACGCCCGGCCTCTGTGGGCTCTTGATGCCCATGCCCCGCACCACAGCCTTGATCTGTGGCGATGCGATTGCGACGCTGGAGCATCTCGAACAGGGCGTGGTTCTGCCCCATGTCGTCGACCTTGAGAAGGCGAAGGAGAGCTTCAAAGAGGCGGTAGAAATCGCCGATCTTCTCGTCCTTGGACGCGACAACCTCATTCCGAATCCGATTCGCCCCTTGGGCATGCGATGATCCAGGAAAGATTCGGTCCGATCACCTCGGATTCCCTTTAGACTGAAACCATGAGCGCTCGAATCGATGAACCAATCGTGAATTCGACGGAGTCCGGGCTTCCCAAGCGCGTGACACTTCGGGATCTCCGTCGCTGGCGACGGGAGGGGACGGTGTTCCCTTGTCTGACGGCGTACGACGCCACGATGGCGAGATGGCTTTCGAGAGCCGGTGTGCCGGTGCTTCTGGTCGGCGATTCGGCGGCGGAGGTCATTCTCGGACTGCCCAGCACCATGCATGCACCCCTCGATTTTCTTCTGCAGATCACGGCAGCGGTTCGCCGAGGCGCCCCCAATGCATTCGTCATTGGAGACATGCCGTTCCTGAGCTATCACGCCCACGAGGACGATGCAGTTTTGAATGCCGGCCGATTCATGGTCGAAGGCGGCGCCGATGCCGTGAAACTGGAAGCAGATGCGAGCTTCGCGAAAGTGTTCGAGCGGCTGTCCCGAGCAGGCATCCCGGCGATCGCTCATGTCGGATGCCTACCCCAGAAAGTTCAACTGCACGGGGGCTATGCCGTGGCAGGACGCACCGCGGCCTCGGCGAACAAAGTGGTCGAGGATGCGAGACAACTGGTGGAGGCGGGTGCCATCGGCGTGCTTGCGGAAGCGACGACCGCAGAAACCGCCGAGGCATTGGTCAACGCAGTCGACGTTCCGGTCATTGGATGCGGGGCAGGGCCAGCGTGTCACGGGCAGATCGTGGTCACGCAGGACATCCTGGGACTCACCGACTGGCAGCCGAGTTTCGCGGGCAGCGAGGGTCAGATCGGGAACTCGATCCAGGCCGTGGTCGAACAATGGTGTGAGAAGGTCCGTCGAAGAGAGATGAACCACCCCTACATCATGAAGGACGGCGAAGCCGAGCGACTGGGCGATTGACCTATTCCGCGATATTGGCCTCCTCCCGCCCGGTTTCGGAACCCTGACGGACCGTCCTCCTCGAAATTTGAGAAACCTCAGCGAGTTTCGATGGATGACGAACCGAAAGGCCACGTTTTTCCGAACAACCTTCAGGAGCCGGACGACGTCTCCGAAAATAACCCCTCCGATCAAAGGCCGATTGATCGTCGCTTCGACGAATCAGCCGGGAGATCCTTCATGACTCGAATCTCGCAAGTCGGTCCTGCCATCCTCGTCGCAGGAACCTTAGTCGCCGCCCTCTTTGCTGGTCCGGCGACGATCCGTGGTGTGGTGAACGCAAGCACGCGAGCGGACATTGCGAAGGCGTCGGCACGGCTGGAAGAGGGGAACGTGCTGGAAGCGATTTCGCTCGCACAACGCGACATTGCCATCGTCGTGGAGCCTTCGGTCGTACATGTCTCGAGTCAGGGCTCGGTGGATGCCGGTTCGCGATTCGGGAAGTTTGCCTCGACCGGTTCCGGCTGGTTGTGGGACGAGCTTGGGCACGTGGTCACCAACGCCCACGTCGTCGAAGCGGCGGATCGCATCGAGATCCAGTTGCATGATGGTGAGGTCCGAGAGGGTCGGATCATCGGGCTCGATCTTCGAAGCGACATCGCGGTGGTCAAGGTCGAGGCGGGGAACCTCATTCCCGCGATCCGTGGTGAGAGTAGAGGCGTGCGTCAAGGGGACATTGCGTTCGCGTTCGGATCACCCTTTGATTTTCGGTTTTCGATGTCCAAGGGGATCGTCTCCGGGCTCGGCCGCGCCGCCGGACTCGACGACATCGACTACGAGAACTTCATTCAGGTCGACGCGGCGATCAATCCCGGAAACTCGGGTGGGCCGCTCACGGATGCCAGAGGTCACGTCATCGGAATGAACACCGCGATCGCGACGGGTCGGGGCAACACCGTCGGTCAAGGGCAGTTCGCGGGAATCGGTCTGGCGATTCCGATGTCGCAGATTGCCACGGTGGTCGAGCAGATCATCGAGACGGGCGAAGTGCAGAAGGGTTTCCTCGGCGTGGGCCTCGCGGAAGTCTCACGCATGACAGGCGTTCGGGACGGAATCTCACGAGAGTTGATGGATGCCATCCGCGATCAGTACGACGGTGAGGGCGTCGCCGTCACCCGGGTCGAGCCCGGCTATCCCGCGGCGGTGGCGGGGATCAAGAGTGGCGACGTCATCGAGGAGGTCGACGGTCGTCGAGTGCGCGGTCTCGAGCAGCTCAAGTCGATGATCTCTTCGGGGCGTCCCGGAGACGTCGTCGCCCTCAACGTCTGGAGCATCGATGGTGCGAGCGGAGTCGCTGGATACCGCGTGGTCAAGGTGACGCTTGGCGAACTCGACCCGATCATGTCGAGCCCGGCGGCTCAGAATTTTCGAGTTCTGGGACTTCAAGAACTGGCTACTTCGACGCCGGAACGAGCGGGGGCCATGGGGGTCGAATTCCGATCCGGGGTCATCGTGCTCGAGACCGATGAGCGGAGTCGATTGGGTGGCCTCTTCCCCGCCGGGACGATTCTCATCGAAGGTGGGGGTCGAGCGATCGCGTCATATGACGAACTTCTGGCTCGATTCGACCGAGCGCTTCAGGGAGGCAGAGGCATGCGGAACCTCGGATTCCTGATTACCGCCATTCGACCGGACGGGGAGCGGGTCTCGGTCGAGCTCTAGAACCACCGTCCGGTACGGTCGCGAGATCCGGCAAGACTGAAATCGAATCGACTTCGACGCCCAATACCAGCTCTGGAACCGCTAGCATCTGAGGAATGTCCGTGCCTCCCAATACTTCAAACAGCTCGTCCCAGAGTCCCTTGCTCTCGGTTCGTGACCTCAGCACCCACTTTCCGGTGAAACGGGGGATCTTCCAGCGAACCGTAGATCACGTCCGCGCCGTCGACGGCGTGAGCTTCGATCTCGCACCCGGTGAGACGCTCGGGCTCGTGGGCGAATCAGGGTGTGGAAAGACCACCGTCGGTCGAACTGTTCTTCGATTGATCCCGGCGACCAGCGGCGAAGTGATCTTCGATGGCAAGCCGGTCTTCCAGCAGTCTGCAGTGGACCTTCGGGCGCTCCGCCGAGAGATGCAGATCATCTTTCAAGACCCTGGTGGGTCCTTGAATCCGCGGATGCGGGTCGGCCGACTGGTTGGTGAGCCGCTCATGGTGCATGGTCTGGCCAAGGGCGACGAGCTTCAGTATCGGGTTGAACAACTTCTGGAACGATGCGGTCTCTGGAAGCAGGCGGCGGATCGATACCCGCACGAGTTCAGTGGTGGACAGCGGCAACGCATCGGAATCGCCCGGGCGCTGGCAGTAGAGCCGCGACTCATCGTCTGCGATGAGCCGACCTCGGCGCTCGATGTCTCGATCCAGTCGCAGATCCTGAATCTCCTCGACGATCTCCAGGACGAGTTCGGTCTCAGTTATCTCTTCATCAGCCATGACATGGCGGTCGTGCATCACGTGTGCGACCGGATCGCGGTGATGTACAACGGAAAGATCGTGGAGGTCGGAACGCGAGATCAGGTGATCCACGATCCTCAGCACGAGTACACCAAAGCACTTCTCTCTGCCGTTCCCGAACCCGATCCCCGACGTGAACGTTCGAGGATCACGTGGGAAGGAATGCGGATGTGAAAGGTCCTCGCACCAAAAACGGAGGAGACGGCATTCGAGGTCGGATCTTCCTGCTGATCTTCATTGGCATCTTCGGCGTCAGCGTCATCGCGACCTATTGGTATGGCGTCAGAGTCGTGAACGCGGTGAAGGAGCAGGCTCAACGGAGCGATGCCGCCCTGAGAACCACCGGCTACGCGATTCTCGTCGCGGCTTCCGAAGACGGGACGTTCCCGTTGGGGGCTGATCGAATCCTGGAGATCACCCTTCCGGCGGTGGTTCCGGGACCCCTCGGCGTCTCTGAAGGTGCCGTCTGGCCCGTGGATCTCACCACGGCGATGGCTGGTCTGGAGGCCATGAGCGTCCCTGAAGCCCTTGAGCTCGTGCTGGTCAGCTGGGGTCCGGAGGGCAAACTGCCCCCGGTGCTCTCGGTTGGGGGCCGTCCCAGTGGGCTGACCGACGGGGGAACCACCCTCGATTTCATCAATGGGTGGTTCCGGGCGGCGGCATCGCGTCTGAGCGAATAACGCCGTCGCTGGATGGTTCTCTCCTGTTGGCTGCATGTCGAAACCGAGCTGGCACTGGCCCCCCGCGGGCTGACCTGCGAAACTGAGCCCATGAGCAGCGAAACCGACACGAAAGCGATGAAAGACATGACCGAAGCGCCCGTCGGATCGGAAGGCGGTATCCGCCGCGTGGCCCCGGACGTCCCGTTCAAGGACGTGATGAACGGGGACAGTCGCTGGGAGATTCCGGTTCATGATCACGGGTTCGTGGCCTTGGTTGATTCGATGCCACGCCTGGTGCCCGAAGGTCAGACGGCGGACAGCGCCATCGTCCAGGCGGCGCGGGTGAGTTACGGCGCCGGTACCAAGAAAGTCAACGAGGATCGCGGACTCATCCGTTATCTCCTTCGGCATCGCCACACCACCCCGCTCGAGATGGTCGAGTTCAAATTCCACATTGCGATGCCGATCTTCGTCGCTCGCCAGTGGATCCGGCATCGAACGGCAAACGTCAATGAATACTCGGCGCGGTACTCGATCATGCCGGATCGGTTCTACCGACCGTCGATCGAAAACGTACGGAAGCAGAGCACGAGCAATCGCCAGGGCGGAGACGAACCAATCGAGGCGGGAACCGCCGAGGAATTCTTGAAACTACTCGAGGATTCAGAAGCGTTGTACACGAGGTACATCGATCTCACCGAGAAGGGCGTCGCACGCGAGATCGCTCGGGCGGCCCTCCCGGTGAGCGTCTTCACCGAGTGGTATTGGAAGTGCGACCTGCACAACATCCTGCACTTTCTTTCACTCCGGATGGACAAGCACGCCCAGATCGAGATTCGCGATTATGCCAACGCGATGTACGAACTCATCAAGGGAATCGTGCCGATCACCTGCGAAGCCTTCGAGGACTATCGACTCAACGCGATGCATCTCACTTCGCTCGAGATCGAGGCGATTCGCAAGGGTCAGCCCCTCGATAGCACCAACAAGCGGGAAATAGCGGAGTGGGAAGCGAAACGAGCGGACCTCGGTCTCGCTTGAACAGCAGGTATGGGCTTGGGTCGGGTGGGCCTGAAGGTGGCGGGTGGGTACTCTCCATGAATGCAGACCTCCCTCAAACCCCGTTTTTCTGATCTCCAAACTTCTGGCGCGGTGGCGTTTCTGGCGGCGTTTCTCGCGACCGGTACCGGTGCCGACGGTCAAGAAATCGCGACGGAGAAACCGCCCAACATCGTGATTGTCTTCACTGATGACCAGGGGTGGGGCGATCTCTCCTGCTACGGCTCGAAGGATATTCCGACGCCCCACATCGATCGGCTGGCGCAAGAGGGAATGCGGTTCACCGATTTTTATGTCTCGCAGCCGGTTTGCTCGGCGTCTCGATCCTCGCTCTTGACGGGCTGTTACGCGAACCGGGTGGGCATCCACGGGGCGTTGGTTCCCAGCACGAAATTTGGACTTGACCCCGATGAACACACCATCGCCGAAGTGGTGAAACCGTTGGGGTATGCCACCGCCTGTTACGGCAAGTGGCACCTCGGTCATCACGAACCGTTTCTGCCGACCCGTCAGGGATTCGACGAGTACTCGGGCATCCCCTATTCCAACGACATGTGGCCAGGTCATCCCGAGAGTCCAAAGGCTTGGCCGAGGCTCCCGTGGTACGGCAACGACGGGCCGGTCGAGTTCATCGACGATCTCGACGACCAGCAGTTGATTACGCGGCGGCTCACCGATCTCGCGGTGGATTTCGTGCATCGAAACGCCGAGCAGCCCTTCCTGCTCTATGTTCCGCACTCGATGCCGCACGTGCCGCTCGGAGTCGGCCCTCGGTTCCGGCAGTCCTCGGAGTACGGCCCGTACGCCGACGTCATCAAGGAGATCGACTGGTCGGTCGGCGAGATCGTCGCGGCGTTGACCGAAGAGGGGATTCTCGACGAGACGATCTTCATCTTCGCGAGTGACAACGGCCCGTGGGTCAACTATGGCGATCATGCCGGTACGACCGGCGGCCTCCGGGAAGGCAAGGGGACGACGTTCGAAGGGGGCGTTCGCGTTCCGTTCATCGTGCGTTACCCACCCGTCGTCCCGGCGGGATCGACCTGCTCGACGCCGTGCATGACGATCGATGTTCTCCCCACCATCGTGGAGTTGACCGGCGGGGAAGCCCCGACTCGGAAGATCGACGGACGAAGCATCCTTCCTCAGTTTCAGGGCGTCGAGCACGCGCCGGATCCGCATGAGGCGCTGTTCTTTTGGTACGGAAGACAAGAACTGCAGGCGATGCGCATGGGAAAATGGAAGATGCATTTTCCACACGGGTATCGATCGCTCGAAGGGCGTCCGGGCGGAAACAACGGTCGGCCGACGAAGTACACGTACGGCATTCCCATCGAGTTGTCGCTCTTCGATCTCGATGCGGATCCGAACGAGACGACGGATCTCGCTGCCTCGCATCCCGACGTCGTCGCTCGCATGCAGACGCTGGCGGACGATGCACGACGCACCCTTGGTGACAAGCTCACGAAGACCACCGGCACCGAAGTGCGACCGTCTCGACGAGTCGACTGATGGAATGATCCCAGGAGCTCAGGAATGCCACGTCAGACGGTCTTGATCTGCGGCGCGGGACCGGTCGGTCTCACGGCCGCCTTGGAACTTGCACGGCATGGAATCCGGCCTCGGATCATCGAGGTCAATGATGGTCCGACCGAACTTTCGAAGGCCTTGGTGGTGTGGCGCAGAACGCTCAAGGTGCTGGATGCCGAAATCCCCTTCGAGCGGTTCCTCGAGGATCACGGCCCGATCAAGTCGGCGAGACTCGCCAGTGATCTGAAAGAACTTCGAACCATCGACCTCACGGAGGGCCAGATCACGAAAGGTGGATTCCCCACCGGCGTTCTGGTCCCGCAATCCGACACCGAGCGAATTCTCATCGAAGCCCTCTCGACGCACGGAATCGAAGTCGAGCGGGGGCGCCGTCTCACGAACTTCACGGCGTCCGAAACCGGCGTGGCGTGCACGATCCAGACCGGAGAATCGATCGAGGAGTTTGATGTCGACTGGCTCCTTGGTTGCGACGGCGGGCACTCGGTGGCTCGCAAAGGCCTGAAGCTGCCTTTTCCAGGAATCACCCGTGATCAGGATTGGCTGCTTTCGGATGTCGAAATCCTGTCGTCGGCAGATTCGTCTCAGATCAGAATCGAGTTCAATCGAAAGGGCGTTGTGGCGATCTTCCCGATCGGACATGGGCGTTGGCGAATCATGGCTGAGCTTGTCGGGGACCATGGTGTGAAGGGGGACCCGACGGCCCAAGACGTGCAGCGAATCCTCGACCAACGAACGGCTACCGGATGGAAGGTGGGCGAGCCGCACTGGCTCAGTCACTTCGGGGTCAATGAACGTCAGGTGGAGTGCTACCGTCACGGACGCATCGTTCTCGCCGGCGATTCGGCCCACGTGCACAGTCCCGCAGGCGGCCAAGGTATGAACACGGGCATGCAGGATGCGCAGAATCTCGCCTGGAAGCTGGCGCTCCACCTCAAAGGTGGGGCGGAGGAGTCCCTTCTCGACACGTATCAGGAGGAACGTCACCCAGTCGGCCGCGCGGTGGTCAAGGGGTCTGCCCGTCTGCTGAAGTTCGCGACGTTCTCGAACCCCTTGGCGTGCATCGCGAGAAACACCATGATTCGGCTCGTGATGTCGACCCGAATCGGGCGGCGTCGATTGCGTGAAACACTCTCCGAGGAAGCGATCTCCTATCGGTCGAGTTCACTCGCCGACGGCACGCGGCTCGGGGTCGTGCGTTCCGGCGGCACCCTGCCAGACGGCGTCGTGGTCATGGATGGCGAGAACGTCTCGGTGCTTCGTTTCTTGCGGCATAGCGAGGCTACGATCATCGTGGTTGGCGATGTTCCGTCCGAGGATCTTCCAACCCACTTCGGGTCAGGGAAGTCCGGTTTTCCGATCACCGTTCGCCGCCTCGGTCCGGGTGGAGACGCCGAGGACCGGGACGGTCGCCTCAGTGCATTGCTCGGGGGAGAAGGCAGCTTGATTCTGGTTCGACCGGACACGATGGTGGCGACCGTGTCTAGAGCAGCCTCGGATCTTCAGGACTGGATCGATTCCCGGTTCGGTGAGAAGGAAGGATGATCTCCATGATCTCCATGATCTCCATGACGTTGGTGACTTCACTCCATGTCGGTTCGTGGATTCC
>JAPKCC010000081.1 GCA_028823105.1 Phycisphaerales bacterium
GTCCTTGAACCGGTCCTTGGAGTCGACTTTGAACCGGTCCTTGAACCGGTCCTTGGAGTCGACTTTGAACCGGTCCTTGAACCGGTCCTTGAAGTCGACTTTGAACCGGTCCTTGAACCGGTCCTTGAACCGGTCTTGGAACCGGTCCTTGATCCTCCGGACCGCGGCGACGCGGTCTTCCCGGCCCGCTTGACCGGGTCCTCCTTCAATGGCCGTCCCATCACCGTCACGGCACCGGTCTTCTTCCGCTTCGCCTTCTTGCGTTTCTCGACCACGGCTCGATGAATGACCCGACGGGCCTCGGCGGTCGATGCCCGTCGAAGGGTTCCGAGTTCCACAGGCGAGAGCTCCCGCCATTCTCCAACCGCCAGCCCCTTCAACTTCAATGGACCGAATCGAACTCGACGCAACCTCTTCACCGGATGCCCGATGCGTTCCATCAGCCTTCGAATCTGACGGTTTCGGCCTTCGCGGAGTTCGACGTAGAGCCGGGTTCGATCCCGGTCGCGTCGCAACACCGTGACTCCGGACTCCGCGGTGCGGGTCGCCGTCCCCTTCTTTCGATCGCTGAGATACAAACCCTTGCGGAGCTTCTCGACCTCTTCCTCCTCCACACGGCCTCGAACGCTGACGTCGTAGCCTTTGTGGACTTCATAACTCGGGTGGGTCAGTCGATTCGTCAACTCACCGTCGTCGGTCAGGAGAAGCAGACCGGAACTATCGATGTCGAGTCGTCCGACTGAAAAGAGCCGTACCGCGGACGGATGATCAACAAGATCGAGCGCCAACTTCCGGCCCTCGGGATCACTGGAGGTGCAGACGAAACCGCGCGGCTTGAACAACATGATGTAATAGTGTCGACGCGGCTTCTTGATCCGTCGCCCGCTCACCAGGATGCTGTCCGACTCCGGATCGACGAAGCAGGGAAGTCCCTGCACCACCCGACCGTTCACGCTGACCGCCCCTTCCTCGACGAGGGCCTCACAGGCGCGGCGCGATGCGATCCCGGCTTCTGCGAGAACTCGCTGAATTCGGACCTTGGGGTTGGTTTCGGGGTTCTTTGGGGCGCGTGGTGTCGGCATTCCGATCATTCTACCGAGGTAACCGACTTCGAACGACTCGCGGATCCCCTTCTCTCTCTCGACCCCTGCTGCAGGACCCCCCCCGATGCTCAATACCCTCCGCAATGCTCTGGAATGGCTTCGACGCGCCGTCACGCAGCCGATTGGCCAGTTGACCGCGATGCAGCGGACCACCCGCCGATGGTTCGAAGTGCTCCGTTATTGCAACCGGCACCTCTCGGAGGACCGAGCCCCCGTCCTGGCCGCCGCACTCGCGTTCAGGGTGCTGCTCGGCCTTGTTCCGATGCTTGTGGTCGCCACCGTGATCGCCCGGAGCTTTCTTCGAGACGACTTCCCGACCTTCGTCGGAGGTCTGATCGCCCAGCTCGGCCTTGCCGACATCACGCTTGCCGGCTCGACCTCGGAGGATGTCCACGACCTCGGCAGCTGGCTCCAGGGACTCGTGGCGAATGCATCCAGTGTCGACCTGTCGACCCTCGGCTGGGTCGGGTTCATCATCGTCGCGTTCTCGGCGATCTGGGTCCTGGTGACGATCGAAGAGGGCTTCAATCGGATCTATCGCGCCCCGAAAGGACGCTCCTGGCTTCGCCGCCTGATGATCTACTGGTTTCTGCTCACTTTTCCGGCGGTGCTCCTCGGTGCCGTTCCATTTCTCACCGGACTCTTTGCTACGTTCGAATCCTCGCTCCCCGAATGGGCTTGGCTCACCACCAGCCTTCGCTTCGCCACCGGCACCTTGATCCTCTGGCTTCTCTTGGTGATGACCTACATGTGGGTCCCGAACACGACCGTCGAAGCCCGGCCCGCCATGATCGGCGCCTTCACCGCCGCAATCTTGATCGAAGCCGCGAAGAACCTTCTGGGCATCTACACCGCACATGCCCTCACGCTCAACAAACTCTACGGCTCACTCGGTCTCATTCCGCTCTTCATGTTCTGGATGTACCTCATGTGGATGTTCGTCCTTCTCGGCCTAGAGGTCTCCGCAATCATCCAGACGCTCCGCGGACGGGATATCGAGGTTCTCGCTCGGGCCGACGAAGAAGAGGGCCTCGTGGATCCCGCCATCGCCATCCGGGTGGTTGAATTCGTGGCCACCTCCTTTGATCAGGGACGACCAGCCGAAGCAGACGAGGTCTCTCGCGAGTTGAAACTGGATCTGCGTCTGGTTCGAGCCATGCTCGACCGGCTTGAGCAAGCGGGCATCGTCGCCCGACTCCAGCAGATCGATGGGTACACGCTCGCCCGACCGGCGGATCAGATTGATCTGGCGGTCATTCTGTCCATCGGGTTCGCGTTTGCAGATGAGAAGGCACCGAATGTAGACCCGCTCTTCGAAAGACTTCGCGATGCGCAACGAGCTGCTGTCGCAGGTTTGAGCCTCGGCGTGGTCATCCGGGGGGATCCATCCTCGGGAGCCACTTGATTCTGGCGAAATACCGCCAATTCGACCGAGGTGGAAAGGAAGTGGTTGGCTGGGCCTTGTGCTGACTGACCACGGTTCCATCCTTCGCATGCCTTCGCATGCCTTCGCATGCCTTCGCATGCCTTCGCATGCCTTCGCATGCCCTCGCATGCCCTCGCATGCCCTCGCACGCCCTCGCACGCCCTCGCACGCCCTCGCACGCCCTCGCACGCCCTCGCACGCCCGCTCATTCCGGTTTCGACCCTCGGACCATCCGGGGACCATCCGGGGAACCATGAGAAGAGATCGGTCGGAGACCAGCATGACGTTGGACGACGCCTCGATTCCACTGGATGACACCGCAGGACGGTCGCCATCTGAAACGATCGCCCCTCCGTTTGCGATGAAAGACATCTGGTCCTCCATCGGCCCGGGTCGCCCTGACCCAGGAGATGAGGGACCGCCCACTATTCGCCCTCGCGATTTGCCCGAAACAACGGCGATTTCTACGCCTGAGAAGGACCTCAACCCCGTGTCGACCCCAGCCTCCAGTGACGCCGCCTCCATCCAACCCCGCGAAGCCATCCGTGATGAACTCCGGATCGGTGTCCGGATGCTTGAAGCCCTCGATCTTCAGTTGAAACGAGCCGAACACGTCATTCAGCAGCAAGAGGAAGCCGCTCGACTCGCCGATCAGGCGACCGCTCGACTCGCGGACCGACTCGCGGAATTTGAAGCGTGCACCCAGGTCTCCATGGCCAGTGGTTCGCTGTCCGTGGAACCACGCCCGATGATCGATCCGACCTCGAACATTCAGATTGAGCACTCGACCGCCGAACTCACTCGCATCATCGAAGCGGCCGCATCCATCCGGACGGACTTCCGAGGCGACCTGTCCGCAGTCACTGCCGCCGCCGCCTCACTGGCCGACGCGGTCGAAAAAGCAGGTGACATGGAGCAGTTACTTCGCTCGACCATGGCGGAGGCCGACGTCGCTAGAGCAGACGAAGCACCGACCACCGGCGCCGCCATCGAGTCGATCGCCGACGTCCTTCGCCGCTTGGCCAGGGAATTCGACACCGCCTCCGCTGAAGCAACCGCGCCAGCATCGACGATCCCGCACGAACCGTTCGAACCGGCGCCGCCGAAGACGGTGGCGAGTATCAATCCGCATGATCGCCGGACTTCCGGAACCCTCGAGGTCGAGCGAACCGTCGAATTCGATCTTCACACCAGTCCGTCCGAATCGAACCTGACGCCGCTGCCTCAGGAATCGATGCCCGATTGAGCAGCGCGGCCGCCGGTCCGATTTGATTCAGTACCGGGGAAGGCCCGCGGCGGACCGCTCCGCATCGAGCCAACGACGTTCAAGCTTGTCGATCGCACCGAAAGCAGCCTCGAAGGCGGCGAGACCGTCGGCGTCGTTGCTGTCGTTGCTCGACGTCCGATCCCATTTTCGCCCGCGGATGTATTCGGCCATCCCTTCGGGTTCGTTCCTGACCAGCCAACTACAGAGAACCGCCGAACCGTCGTAGAACGATTCCCGATCGAGGCCGTCGGATGGGGTGGTCGTGGCTTCAAGCAGAGAGGCGATCGATGGGACCCGCCCCTCGGAGAGGTGACGACGAAAATCTTGGGTCCGCCCGTTCTCCCGTCGGTTGGGCCCGAATCGCTCCGTCGCTTCTCGCGGTTCGAAACTTCCCGCCAGCCCTTCGACCAGCCAGATCGGATTCTCTTTGGAAGCCGTGAGGATCGCGTGTTGATGCAGGAGCATGTGGACCGCTTCGTGGATCACGACCGATGCGGTCTGATGATCGACGAAGTCTTCGATCGCCGCCAGTTGCGCGGGGTCGACCGGTTCACCTCGGGCCTCGAACTTCGCAAGGCGATCCGAAACCCGTCGGACCGCCGGATTGTCTCCGGCATGGTGGTACACCATGTGCCCACTGGTCGGCGAAAAATAGCCCGCGAGCCATCGAGCATGGATCTCGTCACTCCACCCGGCGAAGGAAAGAAAATCGAACCGAGACGAGAACGCGATCACCAGATGCCGTCCTCGCTCGTGACCTCCAGTCTCCGACAGCGGCATCTTCAATCGGCGGCAGAAGTCCTCGACCGCGTGCGCGGCTCGTTCCAAGAGACGTCCGTGAAGTGCGGCGTCTTCGCTGGGCATGTCCGAGAGGATCTCGAAACGAGTCGTCCGATGCCGCTGCATGTCGGGATAGCGACTCAGGACGCGATTGATTCGCATCTCGAGATCACGATTCGAATCGCCATTGAGTCGAATCTCGATCGGGGGGCCGGCCTCGGAATCCTGTACCGGTGGCGCAACCAATCGGAAGGCACCGGCACCCATGAGTAACAGCAGGAACGCGATTCGCATGCAAGTCGGGTCGACCGGATCGAACCTCAAGTTCACGGTCGGAAGCAAGCATTGAAAGGAACTCGCGAGGACTGGTTCAAGTGTGACGACACGCGGTCCGATACCCAAGAGAAGATGACCCTTCGATTTCGAACCAGATCCACCTGCATCGTCGCGATGGCAATGCTTTTCCAAGCATCTGCAACCGGCGAAGGTCTCCTGACCCCTCCGATCGTGGAAGACGTGCGGATTCACCCGGCGGCATGGCGGCGGGAGAGCCCACCACGAATCGCGGTCGCGGAAGCAGCGGCCACGATGCTGGACGGTCGCGGGATCCTCCTGGGTGGCTTTACATCCGATCTCCGTGCGACTGCAGCCGTCCAGCTTCGCGACCCTCGACGCAGTTGGGAGCCTGTCGGTTGTTCGCTCCTCGTTCCCCGTTCCGATGCGACCGTCGTTCCACTGGATGACGATCGCCTGTTGGTGATCGGAGGCTGGACCGGCCGGCTGCCGAATGAACGAGTCTGGCTCACCAACTCCGAGATCTGCGAGCCGTTGCGACCACAGAATCGGCGGCTGATTCCAGCTCCATTCATCTTCCCCGACCAAGGCGGCCTCGAAGGCCATGCGGCGACGCGACTCCCGGACGGCCGGGTTCTCCTGATTCACCGCGATGAAATGTCGGTTTTCGATCCGACCAGCGAACGATGGTCCCTTCCGATTCCGCTCGACACGATGCGACGTCATGCGGCGGTGGCGGCCGTGGGCGAGCACTCGGTGATCGTGGCGGGCGGTCAAGTCGACCCCGACGCGACCGGCATCGAGACGATCGAGTTTCCAACCGGCGAATCGCCGACGGCCGCGCCGCAATCGATCCCTTGGACGACGGCCGATCTTCCCTCGCTTCGAGATGCGACCCTGATCGCGCTCACCACGGGCCGAGCCCTTCTCGTCGGTGGCGAACTGGATGGCCAGAGCGAGCGGCGAACTTGGATTCTCGATGCCTCGACGCGGACCGTGACCGCTGGACCACTTCTCCCGATCGAGGGGGGTATCGCCGATGCATCGCTTCGGCGAAGCGGGTCCGGAATCCTCGTGGTCGGCGGCGAACGCCGGACCGACGGACGCCCCTCTCCCCCATCGGGCGGGGCGATCATCAGACTCGGACGGTCAAGCACCTGGCGACTCCCCGCAGCGCCGACAGTCTCGATCAGAACTGCCATCCTCGAATTTCCCACGGGGATCGAGAAGATCGGCGGGTATCGATTCGACTTCGACGGTAAGGATCGTCGGCGAGCTCGGGTCTTCGATGGGGCCGAGTCGCTCCGGCTCGCTCCCGTGGTGATCGCCGACTGACGCGTCCGAGAATCCTGATTCGACGCGTCATGATCCGAATCTTCCGAGCAGGCGACACGGGATCTTGCCAAGGATCGATGCCCCGGAGGCCATCCCAGAAGACGTATTCGACGCTTCGAGCATGCAGTACTCGAACCAGAAAACGACGCTCGAATTCACCGCCTCCAGAAGCCCCTTGATCTGGAAGGACGACTTGAGCACCCCCGCGGAAATGCGTCTCGGCCCCAGCGCCATCCTCGTCCGCCCCCTCGGTCCCGGAATCGACCGGGAGGAAGCGGCAGCCATCGTGGGGCTCGTCGCCACCGAACTCCGAGATCGAAAAACGCCTCCGAAACGCCTTCTCGTGGATCTCTCGACGGTTTCGGTCCCATCCAGCATGGCGATTGGCCTCCTTCTGGAACTCGCTCGACTCGCCGAAGAACGAGGATCCGTGCCCCATCTTCATGCTCCTCGAAAAATGCTTGAGGTTCTGAGGATGCTTCAGCTCGACGGGCGATATACGATGGTGGTCTCGGAACGGCGACTCGCCGAACTCCTCCGCTGACTCCCGACCGGTTCGGGGACTTCGGAGAGGGCCGCGATCCTTGGCGATCCGAGACTGGAAGAACCCCATGTCCGCCCGGTCCGCCCGCCGCCTTCATCCAACTCTTCTTCTCGCCACACTCGCCACAGTGGTACTCACCATCTGTGGTGGTTGCTACAAGCGCGTGGTCGGCGTGAAGAACGCTCCCGGATTCACCGGCGAAGTCCATCGAGCCAACGTCGACTCAGGCAACGAGAACCTCTTTCAGATCAAGAAACGTACGTACATCGGAACCGAAAACGTCGAATGACGAGTCACGTTCCCGTTGCGACCGAAGTCCCACTCACCCACCAACCTTCTTTTGAGATTCGAGCACAGCACCTATGGGTATCGAAGCCGCCCTCCCCACCGACAGCATCCTCACCACGCAGTTTCATCGGATCTCCAACTGGGCCCGAAGGTCAAGCGTCTGGCCCATGCCATTCGCCACCGCCTGCTGCGGCATCGAGTTGATGGCGACCGCCTGCAGTCGATTCGACCTCGCCCGTTTCGGCGCCGAGGTCATGCGTTTCAGTCCGCGACAGAGCGACCTCTTGATCGTCGCCGGCCGAGTGTCGATCAAGACACTCCCGGTGCTCCAGCGGATCTACATGCAGATGGCCGAACCGAAATGGGTCATCTCGATGGGCGCGTGCGCGTCAACCGGCGGGGTCTTTGACACGTACGCCGTGGTTCAGGGCGTCGACCAGTTCATCCCTGTCGATGTCTACGTTCCCGGCTGCCCGCCGCGACCTGAGATGCTGATCGAGGGAATCATGGCGATCCAGAAGATCATCGACAACGACAATCTTCCGCGCGACCCCGAGGGCAAACGACTCCCGCTCCAACTCGCGGTACAGCCGAACTTCCAGCCGACACCGCAGCCCGTCGATGTCTCGATCGGCGCCAGCTGATCGAGACCGATCAGGTCTCATTGCGAATCGCGACGCGTCCGTCGGCGCCGATGGCGACCCCGGGATTCCATGCGACCTCCCAGGCGAAACCGTCGGGATCCGCGAAGTAGCCCCGGATGCCGCCCCACGGCGGTGCCGATGGTTCCCGAAGCAGGGTCCCTCCCGCATTCACCGCTCGCTGCAGGAGCCTGCCGACATCCGCCTCGGAAGCGACGTTCTGCGCCAGCGACATGGTGATCGTCGTCTCGGTCGATCCCGGCACGCTCCCGGCATCCTCCGCCAATGATTCGCGGGGGAATAACGCGAAGACCTGGCCGCCGACATCGAAGAACACCACGTAGGAATTGCTCCGCGGATGCGCCTCGAGTCCCATCGACTCGTAGAAGATCCGGCTCTTCGCGAGATCGGTAACCCCCAGCGTGATGAATGAGATGGCCGGCCCGAGTCCGATGGATTCTGAGTTCATGACCGCATCGTGGCGTCCCGATGGGCCATTGTCTACCAACGAGGATGCTGAGGACCGGGGTGTAGGAAGTTCAGGAAAGCGAACCGACCCAATCAGAGATCCGGCTCAAGCCGGCCCTGATCTGATCCTCGCTGCAGGCGAAACTCAGCCGAATGTTATCTCGGGCGATCTCGCCGAAGTCCTCGCCGGGAACCACGGCGACCTCCTTCTCTTCGAGAATCGCCTCCGCGAACGTTGCGGCCGAGTCAATTTTGCGACCCGCGGGCGATGCCAGACCGAAACACCGCGAGATGTCGGGAAAGGCATAGAACGCCCCGCTCGGTGGGACGATCTTGAATCGATCGATTTCGCCGAGAAGTTCCGCGACCAGCTTGGCCCGTTCCACGAAGATCGTTCGCATCGCCGCGCTCGTCTCGGCCTGTTGCTCGACCGCCTTGACCGCCGCCGGCATGAGGAACGTCGCGATGCCACTGGTCATATGGCTCTGAAGACGCGTCATCGCCTTGGCTACTTCGCCCCCGTCCCCGGGTGCGACCGCCCAGCCGATCCGCCAGCCGGTCATCGCCATCGACTTGCTCAGCCCGTTGATGGTGATGGTTCGCGCCGCGAGTTCCGGGAGCGAGCCAGGACTAAACGGCGCCACATCGGCGGAGATCTCGGGGTACACGAGATCTTCGTAGATCTCGTCCGAGATGAGCGTTGCGGTCGGGTGCTCCGCGATGACCATCGCCAGCGCCGTCAGTTCGTCTCGTGAGTAACAGACCCCGGTCGGGTTACACGGGCTGTTGATGACTACCGCCACGGTCCGATCGGTCATGGCCGCCCCAAGCGCCTCCGGGTTGGTCTTGAAGCCCTGCTCGATGGGAGCGGCGCACTCAACGACGGTGCCCCCCGCGAGTTCGATCATCGGCCGGTAGCTGAGCCACGCCGGGGTGATGATCACGACTTCGTCACCCGGATCGACCAAGCACTGCATGACCTCATAGGCCGCATGCTTGGCCCCGACGGTGACCACCACGTGCTCGGCCTTGCAGTCAATCCCGTTGTGCTCCCGCATCCGCTTCGCGATCGCATTACGGAGATCTGGCGTGCCCGGCGTCGGCGCGTACTTGGTATGACCGGCGTGCAGTGAATCTATGGCAGCCTGCTTTACGAAGTCGGGGGTATCAAAATCCGGCTCGCCGGCTCCGAAACCGATGACGTCCCGGCCTTCAGCGCGGAGGGCCTTGGCTCTGGCGGTGACGGCAAGCGTCGCTGATCCTCGAAGGGAACGGATTCGGGCGGAGCGTTTCATGGACGAGTAATCTACCACTCCTCAGAACTCACCCACCATCACCATCGGGAATCGACAAGATGTCCATTCGCATCCTCGGAATCGCAGGAAGCACTCGCCGGGAATCCCTCAATAGAAGATTGCTCCATGTCGCGCTGCGAGGCGCCGAATCGGCCGAATTGATCGATGTGCAGATCGAGGATCTGGATCTCCGCGATCTGGATATTCCGCTCTACGACAGCGAATTAGAGACCGTAGAGGGAATGCCCGACGGGGTGCGTCGCCTCCGCGAGGCATTGAAGTCGAGCGATGGCGTCATCGTGGCGAGTCCCGAGTACAACGGTTCGATGACCGCGGTCCTCAAAAACGCCATCGACTGGACCAGCCGTCCCGACCCGCGATTCCCCGACGACCCGCCCCTGATCGCCTGGCGAGGCAAGGCGGGCGGGGTCGTCTCCACCAGCCCCGGAGGGCTGGGCGGCATTCGAGGCCTCGTTCACCTACGGGCGGTCCTCAGCCACATCGGGATGTTCGTGGTCCCGCAGCAGGCCGCGATCCCATCCGGGCATGACGCCTTCCACGAGAGTGGGTCCATCCTTGATGCGACGCAGCATGCCCAAGTCGAATTGGTCGGCCGGTCCGTGGCAGAACTCGCCGCGAAGCTCGCCGTCGATTGAGGCTTCCGAGCCATCGCTCCCCCATTCCCGCGAATCGCTGCAAACACCTCGGCGTGATAGCATCCCCGCATGCATTACGAAACCCATGCCTCGATAGTCGAGGATCTCGAGGCGCGGATCTTGACAATCCGTGACTCTCTTTGACTACGACACCAAGGTGTCAAAAAGAAAGTCCCTTCAGGATGAGATGAATGTTGACGGCTTCTGGGATCACCAGGACGCCGCGCAAGCACACATCTCCCGCTACAAGCTGATCAAGGCGCAGATCGATCCACTGGAAGCAGTGATCGCGACTTTCGAAGACGCGAAGATCGGCTTGGAACTCGCCAAGGAGGAGAACGATCTCGAACTCCTCGAGGAAGCGGACGGACAACTCTTCCAGATCGAACGGACGATGGACAAGGTCGAGCTCCAGTCCCTCCTTTCTGGCGCTCACGATCACCGGGACTGCTTCGTCGCGATCCAGGCCGGAGACGGCGGGAACGATGCAGACGACTTTGCCGAGATGGTCGACCGGATGTACCTGTATTTCTGGGAACAACAAGGCTGGAAGGTCGAGGAACTGAGTCGAACCCACGGCACCGAAGTGGGGTTCAACGAAGTCTCGTACCACCTCAAGGGGGCGTATTCGTTCGGGAACATGAATTGCGAGCGAGGCACGCATCGTCTCGCCCGAGTGAGCCCGTTCAATGCACAGGGGAAGCGTCAGACGAGTTTCGTCACCGTCGACGTCACGCCAGAGATCGAAGAGACCGATCTGGTGATCCCCGACACCGATCTCGATATCAATAACTTCGCGCGTTCCAGCGGCCCTGGCGGTCAGAACGTGAACAAGGTCGCGAGTGCGGTTCGGATCGTCCATAAGCCAACCGGAATCATGGTCGTCGCCAGTACCTTCCGCGATCAGCCCCAGAACAAACGCCAGGCGATGAAGGTCCTCATGGCGAAACTGGAACAGATCGAAGAGGAGAAACGCCAGGCCGAACTCGACGCCGCAACTGGCGGCAAGGTCGATCGCGGCTGGGGAACACAGATCCGTTCGTACGTGCTCTACGACAATCGCGTGAAGGATCATCGAACGGGTCACGAAGCGGGGAATCCGCAGACCGTGCTCGACGGCGCCCTTCAACCGTTCATCGATGCCGAACTCCTCCGCCGGCGAGCCACTCGTGAGAACAACGAAGACTGACGAGGCCATTCCCGGAACGGCGGCACTCTCCCTCCGGGGCGTCGAACGCCGATTCCGATCGAGTCGAGGCATCGGACCAATCGATCTATCACTGTGCCGAGGCGAGCGGGTCACCCTGCTCGGCGAATCCGGCTCCGGAAAGAGCACCCTGCTTTCGATCATCGCCGGACTCGAGCCCGCGGATCGCGGAACCATCGAGGTCGAAGGACGACGCGTCGATCGGTTGCCACCGGGGCGGCGAGACGTCGCGCTGGTGGCCCAGGATCTCCCGCTCTATGACCACCTCGATGTCCGAGCCAACGTCGAGCTGGCGGTGTCGGGATTGAAACTTGATCGATCCGAACGAGACCATCGAGTGTCCGCCGCGATGGGCACGGCCGACGCCACCGATTTCATCGGACGCCGGGCCGACACGCTCTCCGGCGGGGAGCGGGCGCGGGTCTGCCTCGCCCGGATTCTGGCTCGCCGCCCGACGGTCGCATTGCTGGACGAACCGTTCTCCGGGCTCGATCGCGCCCGTCGGGCGTCGATCCGGGATCTGGTCTTCTCCACCCTCGGGGCTGCGGGAACCGCGGTCCTGCTGGTGACCCATGACGAATCGGACATCCACTCCGACGGACGAACGCTTGAGATCGACCCCGAAGGGCGTCTGATCCCGGTCTGAACGTGGTGTCGATTCCCGCTTCACCGGGCTCGAGTTTTCCCGAGCCGATGCGGGCTTTTCGAAAACGAGGGATGATGCCCGGGACGTTCCAGTTCCACGTTCGCCAAAATCTGCCATCGAGACTTCCCGACATGCCCGGCCCCCAGCACCTTCGTCACGAAACCACCCCTCGACAGCTCGATGCTCGACCCACCCTCGACCTCGGCCCCGCGATCTGCGCCGACGACGAAGCGTCTCGTCGTCATGAGTGGTTGCTCACCAATGGCCGCGGAGGCTACGCGTGCGGGTCCGTCGCCGGCATTCTTGATCGGCGATACCACGCGGTACTGGCCGCCGCGGTCCAGCCTCCGGATACCCGTTCGATCCTGGTGGCGAAACTGGACGAGCGACTCCCCAACTTCTGGACGTCCGATCGATCGGAACGTAGCGACCGCGATCCCGAGGACGACCCGACATCAAACGACCTGACCCTGGCCAGTGACGTCTGGAATGACGATCAAATCTCCGGATTTGGACATCGACATCTCATCCGCTGCCGGCTCTTCGAAGGCGCGATCGAACATCAATGGCTCTGCGGAAAAACCCGGATCTCACGTCGACTGGTGCTGCCGCATGGACACGATGCGGTGATCGCGGAATACCGGATCGAAGCGACGGATCGCCCCGTCTCTTTTGCGGTCAAGGCAATCGGAGGCAATCGACTCGCCGACTTCCTCGCCCCGGGCGCCAACTGGTCCGCCGAAACCCTGACCGCAACGAACACCGAACTCGACCTGAGACTGCCCGCCAATCCGCACGGGGGCACGGAGATCGACCTGTCGATCAGAGTGACCGGCGGCGTGGTGACGGCCGGCGGCACCTGGTACCGCGGCTACCACCTGGATACCGAGACCCGTCGAGGATACGACGACGTAGACGACCATCTGCTGCTCGCGGAAGTGACGGCCGAACTCAACGAGGGCGACGTGCTTCGAATCGAGATGGCCGCGGGCGACTCGGCCACCGTCGACTTTCGACAACAGGACCCCTTTGCCGAAGAAGCGGCTCGCCAGCAGACGATCATCAAACAGGCCGAATCGTCGCTTGGCCAGATGGATGCACCGCCTCTTTTCAACACGCTCGCTTCCGCGGCCGAACGTTTTATCGTCGAACGGCCGCTCCCCGACGGAACCGGCGCGTCGATCATCGCGGGTTATCCCTGGTTCGCCGACTGGGGAAGAGACACCATGATCTCGATTCCGGGAATCTGCCTTGCGACCGGACGAGCGGAT
The DNA here is from genome assembly GCA_028823105.1 of Phycisphaerales bacterium. Taxonomy (GTDB): domain Bacteria; phylum Planctomycetota; class Phycisphaerae; order Phycisphaerales; family SM1A02; genus UBA12014. Next base: position 13,222 of record JAPKCC010000081.1, read on the forward strand.
CTCGCCCGTGAGATCCTGAATACGTTCGCGCAGTACGTCGACAAGGGCATGATCCCGAATCGCTTTCCCGGCCAGGGAAAACCGCCGGAATACAACACCGCCGACGCCGCCCTGCTCTTCGTGGAGACCGTCGGTCGAACCTGGATGGCAAGCCGCCTCGAAGACGAATCAACGGCCGATGCCTTCCTCCGAGGCATCCTTCCCACGGTCGATGCGATCCTCGACGCCTATCGAGCGGGGACAAGGCACGGGATCAAGATCGATCCCACCGACGGTCTGCTCGATCAAGGGGCGGAAGGTCTCCAACTGACTTGGATGGATGCCCGGATCGGTGACGAAGTCGTGACGCCCCGCCGCGGGAAGACCGTCGAACTCAATGCCCTGCTTCATTCCTCGTACCGATGGCGTGCGATGTTTGCGGATCGTTTCGGCGAAGATGCCACCCGTTTCGTCGCGTCGGCCGACCAGGTTCGGGAGTCGTTCGACCGGTTCTGGCTTGATGACCACGGGTACCTGGCGGACGTGATCGACGGGCCGCACGGTCTCGACGGATCATTGCGGCCGAATCAACTCTTCGCGACCGGCTGCGCGCACCCCCCGGTGACCGGTAGTCGGGCGGAACAGGTGCTGGCCACCTGCGATGCCGCGCTGCGAATCCCCGTCGGACTCCGTACCCTCGATCCGGCGGATACCAGATACCAAGGGGTCTACGCCGGAAACCAGTCCACCCGCGACGCCGCCTATCACATGGGAACAAGCTGGCCGTGGCTGCTCGGCCCGTTCGTCCGTACGCACCTCCGGGTGCATCAGGACCCCAAGGCGATTCGGTCCATTCTCTCCGCATTCGTAGAAGAATCCTCTCGACGCGTGCTCGGCGGCATCAGCGAGGTGCATGACGGAGATACTCCTCATGCCGCCGGCGGCTGCCTCAGCCAAGCTTGGAGCGTCGGCGAAATTCTCGCCTGCCTCCGTCTCACCCTTGAACATGAACGCGGCGACAATTCCATCGCCTTCGCCTGACCCCCCCACTCACGAGTAGTCTCCACTCCCATGCCTACCCCTCCTGAAATCCTCCATCCTTCGGATCCCGAACGTCACCGCCTCGCCGAGTCGACAGACCTGCAGTCCGCCTGGCGAAAGTGGGGCCCGTGGCTGAGCGAACGACAATGGGGAACGGTGCGGGAGGACTACTCTCCGGATGGCGACGCGTGGGATTCGTTTTCCCATGATGCCGCCCGCAGTCGAGCCTACCGCTGGGGCGAGGATGGAATCGCCGGGTTCTGCGATCGCACCCAACGAGTCTGCCTCGGACTCGCACTCTGGAATGGCCACGATCCGATTCTCAAGGAACGGCTGTTCGGGCTCACCAACTCGCAGGGCAATCACGGCGAGGACGTGAAGGAGCAGTACTTCTTCCTCGATGCCACTCCGACCGGCTCGTACCTTCGAATGCTCTACCGGTATCCCCACGCGGCGTTCCCCTACGAGGATCTGGTCGAGACCAACGCCGCGCGAACCTCCGAGGAACGCGAATACGAGATCCTCGATACCGGAGTCTTCGACGATCAGCGGTACTTCGACGTATACGTCGAGTACGCCAAGTCGTCCGAAGATCAGATTCTGATGCGGATCGAAGTGGTCAATCGGGGCCCTGAAGCCGCGACCATCCACGTCATCCCGCAGATCTGGTTTCGAAATACCTGGGCATGGGGTGACGACACCGAGAAGCCGGCCTTGCGACTCGACGAACGCGGCGATGGAGCGGTGCTCGTCGAACACCCCGAAGTCGGTCGATTCCGCTTGGTGAGCAATGGGTCGCCAACCATGCACTTCTGCGAGAACGAGACGAATTTTCCCCTGGTCTTCAACGCCGAATCAACCTGCAAGTATCCGAAGGATGCGATCAACGACGCGATTGTCGGCGGCCGTCAAGACGCGACGAACCCGGATGGCCGTGGCACGAAGGCGGGACTCCAGCACACGCTGAATCTTGGTCCCGGTGAATCAAAGGTGGTCCGCCTCCAGCTTGAATCGAATGAATCGGATGCATCGGATGACTTGAACGACGCCGACGACGCGTTCGACAAGTTGGTCGGGCAGCGTCGCGAGGAATGCCATCATTTCTACAAGCCGCACGAGGAGAAATGCGAATCCCCCGAGGCCGCGGCGGTGCTTCGGCAGGCCTATGCGGGCATGATCTGGGGCTGCCAGTTCTACAATTACGACGTGTCACGATGGCTCGACGGCGACGTCGGCCAACCGGCGCCACCGCGAGGCCACAAGGCCGGTCGCAATCACGAATGGCGGAACATCGCGAATCACGACATTCTCTCGATGCCCGATGCGTGGGAGTATCCGTGGTATGCGACCTGGGACAGCGCGTTCCAGGCCGTGACCTTCGCCTCCATCGATCCCGTGTTCGCGAAGAACCAGATCCTGCTCTTCGTCAATGACCGCTACATGCACCCCAATGGTGAACTCCCCGCCTACGAATGGGCCTTCGGAGACGTCAACCCACCGGTGCACGCGTGGGCGGCCTGGCGGGTCTTCCAGATCGAGCGGCATGCGACAGGCGGTGACGGCGATCTCGATTTCCTCAAACGGGTGTTCCACCGACTCCTCCTGAACTTCGCCTGGTGGGTGAATCGAAAGGACGCCGACGGACACAACATCTTCGACGGCGGTTTCCTCGGTCTCGACAACAT
>JAPKCC010000082.1 GCA_028823105.1 Phycisphaerales bacterium
TCGGTACCCCCTACTTCGGTACCTACACCAAGGACGCCACCGAGTACTTCGTGGTTCCGGTCACGGTCAGCAAGAGCGGGTTCCACCGTGGTGCCAGCTTCGTGCTTTCCGCAAGTCAGGTGAGGCTGGTCGGTGCCGCCACCGGGAATCAGACGCCCAAAACTGCCTTCCCCACGAAATGGCGAGAAGGTGGCAAAATCTATCCCTTCGACGGTAGAACGAATTACGCCACAAACCTCCCTGGATCACAGGAGGTCGCCTTGCAGCTGGCCTTCCCCGCAAGCGAACTCGGCGGGCAGACACCTTCATTCCTGCTCTTCAAGGGCCTTCGAATTCCGCTCGGTCCTGCCAGTACCGATGTGGCGGTGTTAGAAAGTTCTGGCGGCAGCAGAGAAACGACCTACGACAAGAACGCCACGTTCATTCCTCCTCCCTACGTGCAGACGGGCAATCAACTGGGCGTCCTCTTCAACAAGAACGACGCGCCCTCCGGCATGGAGATCAGCAAAGGCGCGATCACCTTCTCCGACGGCGTGGACGTTCCGTCCGTCAGCAAAGGCAACCCGAGCCGCGGCCTTCGCGTCGAGCGTGTGTTCGAACTTCCCGGGACCAAGCTGGTCCGGGTCGACGTGAGCCGCGGTACCAGCCCCATCGACATCTGGGGCGATGTCCGGAACAGTGCCGGAGAGGACGCGAAACTCGTCCTGGTCGATGCCGATGGCAACACCTACGACGCGATCGGATGGCTGCACAAGAAGACATCCGATCGGTTGATGCACATCAAGATCGACGATCGAAATGGCGTCGAGTCGATCGGCGACGTGCCGATGCTCTCTTCCGCCGGCAAGGATTCGCTGATCCTCCTCTTCCGCGTGCCCATGGGCCTGGAAGTGAAGGCGTTGATGCTCGGCGACAAGACGATCGCGACCATGGACCTCAAGATCAAGTGACCGCGGCCGAGACGTCGCAAGTCCGGGGACGGTGGCATCGTCGTGTACCCAAAAAAGATCGAGGCCGACCGTCGATGCCTTCACGAGTCGTGAAGCCCGTTGGGCGCCGGAGGCCGAACACCGTTCTGAGATCACCGATAGACCGACCGATAGACGAACGGACCCGCAGATGGGGTTCGTGCAGCATCTCTCGATGACGCGAACTGGTAATGCCGGGCGTTCAGGAACGTGGGGTATTTGAGCCTGATCGAGCCCGACCGATCCCAACCGATCATCAGCGAGATCGAAGGTCAGGCCTGTTCCGCCAGCCAATGCTCGACCCATTTGATGTCGAAATTGGCGGTCTTGAATTCCGGCCGATCGAGCATCCGTCGGTGCAGCCCGATCGAGGTCTTCATCGGACCGATCCGGAACTGCCTCAAGGCTTCCCGCATCCTCGCGATCGCCTGATCGCGGGTCGGCGCGTGCACGATCAACTTGCCAATCATCGAGTCGTAGTTGGGAGGGATCCGGTAGCCGGCCCGAGCGTGCGTATCGACTCGGACACCAAGGCCGCCCGGTGGATCAAAGGTCTCGATCAGGCCTGCTTGCGGCATGAAGTTTCGATCAGGATCCTCGGCGTTGATGCGGCACTCGATCGCATGGCCATTCACTTTGATCTGGTCCTGAGTGACCGACAGCCCCTCGCCCGAGGCCACCCGGATCTGTTCTTGCACGATGTCGACTCCGGTGATCATCTCCGTGACGGGATGCTCGACCTGGACTCGCGTGTTGACCTCCAGCATGTAGAAATCCTGATGCTCGTCCATCAAGAATTCCACCGTCGCCGCGCCGCTATAATTCGCCGCGCCGATCAGACGGGCGGCACTCTCGCAGACCAGATCACGCTTCGCTCGATCGACGTTCGGCGCCGGCGCCTCCTCGATGAGTTTCTGATGACGACGCTGGCTGCTGCAGTCCCGCTCGAAAAGGTGAATCGCCTCACCATGACCGTCCCCGATGGTCTGAACCTCGAAGTGACGAGCTTTGGCGAGGTACTTCTCGATATAGACGCCGCCGTTCCCGAATGCCGCCGCTGCTTCCTGAGCGGCACTCTCGATCGCATCCATGAGCCCCGCTTCGTTCTCGACCACCCGCATGCCTCGACCGCCACCTCCGGCGGAGGCCTTGACGATCACCGGATAGCCGACTTCCTCGGCCACCTGCCGCGCCTCTTCCGGATCATCGATCTCACCTTCGGTGCCGGGGAAGACCGGGGTGCCGGCCTTTCTGGCCATTCGTTTGCAGGAGACCTTGTCGCCGAGGAGGGCCATCGCTTCAGGACTCGGGCCGATGAAGGCGATCTCGCAATCACGACACACGGTGGCGAATTCAGCATTCTCTGCAAGGAACCCGTAGCCGGGGTGAATCGCGTCTGCCTTCGCGCATTCCGCCGCAGAGATGATGCGATCGATCCGGAGATAACTGTCCGCGGCGGGACCGGGCCCGATACAGATCGACTCGTCGGCCCATTCCAACCACGGCCCGTCAGCATCCGCCGTCGAGTGGACGCACACCGTTGAGATGCCGAGTTCCCGGCACGCTCGAATGATTCGCAACGCGATCTCGCCGCGATTGGCGATCAGAATTCGATCAAACATGTCGAGGTTCTCACTCCGGCTTCACAAGGATCAGCGGCTGTCCGAACTCCACGGGATCGCCGTTCTGCACCAGAATCTTCGCGACCGTGCCGGTCTGTTCCGCCTTGATCTCGTTGAAGATCTTCATCGCTTCGATCAGGCAGACCACGCTCTCCTCGCCGATGGAATCGCCGACGTTGAGGAATGGTGGCTTGTCTGGGCTTGCCTTGGCGTAGTAGGTTCCCACCATCGGGCTCTCGATTGCGATGAGCCCATCGTCCACAGGAGCCTCGGCGGGAGCAGAAACCGCCACCGCCGGTGCAGCAGCGGGAGCCGCGGCGACGGCCGGTGCGTGGCTCACCACAGGGACGGCATTCGTGCCCCCGCGTTTGACCGACACCTGCTGCTGTTCATCCCGAAGGTCCAATTCCGTCAGGTCATTGGCGACCATCAAGCGGACCAACTCTTTCAACTTCCGAATATCGATCATCGATCGCCTCCAACGGCGGTGCGGACGGGTTTACAGATCTCGAGACATTAGCAGGAATCGACCAATTTGAGTTGATCAAGAGCCGAACCGTCGTGATTCTGCATCGATCTCCCTCGCCAGATCGAAATCGGCATCACACCTGGCGGCCGTCCGAAGTCGACGGACGAAGTCCGACCGGAGGCTGAAGCAGCTCGGACATCAAAACCGCCCGTTGGAAGCTTCCGCGATTTCGGAGTTGCCCGGCCAGGGAGGCCGCCGTTCGACCGGTCGAACCAGCATCCACCTTGATCGATCGACCCCCCGCAGAGTCGCGATTGGGCACGATGCTCTTTGCGGCGGATTTCATCTTCGAGCCACCCTTGGTGGGCATCGAGCGGCTGACTCGATCTGACACCGCGCCTCGGTCCGACACTGCTCGTCGAGGTTCGGCACGTGACCGTGGCCGCGATTCGCTCGGCTTCGTTGATCGTCGCTGCGGTGGAGCTGCCGCCGTACGGGCGGGTTGCGTCGGGACTGAAACCACGATCGGCGGGACCGCAGAGGGCGTGGGCGATGCACTTGCGCTGGTGAGAGAGGTGGTGCCGGAGGCGGGAGCGATGCCCATCCGCTGTCTCAGGCATTTGATTCGTTTGCGGCGAAGTTCCTCAAGACGTTCGGAAGCGCTACTGGCAGTCTGACCTGAAGCCTTCTTCGGCGCGTTCTCGACCACCGGTCGAGCTCCTGAGCTTCCCTGATTGTCCGATGCAGCAACGGCACGCCTCGCGTCTCGCGGGGAACGATTCCCCGACTCCGCTGATGCACCACTGAGCTTTGACGCTGCTTCACGCTTCTTCCGCTTCTCGGCCATCTTGGCCAATCCGCCGACGACAGCCTGCAGCAGTGCGATTCCCACGAAGATCCAGAAGGTCGTTCCCACGCGTGAAATCCTACACCACCCGGCACGGTGTTGCTCCGACCTGACGTATATCCGGAGCGAGCGGATTCTCTTCGAGCGGCAATCGCGGCTCCACGGACACCCGGAACGATTGACTTACCTTAGATTTTCGTCAAAATCGGCCGAGAGGAGAAGACACCTGACCGGCCACCCCCCTTTCGATACTCTTGACCAAGCCATTCCCTGAGAGAGAAAGCCGAGATCGATCCATGACCATGCCTGCCAAAACTTCCGACCAGCATGACAACGCGATGCGTGCGGAATTGGAGCTTCACGCCATCTGGTCCCTTCCGCCGACTCTGATTCTCTTCACGCTGCTCGTCGCCGACCGTTCGCTTCGTGCCCGATTTGAGGCGGATGTCGCCGGCATTCTGATCGAATTTGGTTTGAGTTCTCCGAAGCACCTCATCGGCCTCAGCGAACGACATTGCCCGGTCATGCCAAGAATCCCCGTGGACGCGGAGGTGGCTGACGACATTCGGCATCCATTCTGGTCGAAATGGCTCGAGGGCGCCATTCCCCAACTCGACAACTTCGGCACCCGCGCCACGCGACTCCCGGACCGCGAGACCATTTCAGACGCGGACTGGAATTGGCTGGTCACTCGCGCGAAAAACGCCATCCGGGAGAAGGCTGCGGTGATCGAAAGGAAGGAACCAAAGGCACGCAAGCCGCCCCAAACAAAGCTGGCGCCCCAACGGCGTTTTCATCTCATCAACGCGAGCCTCCCCAAGTGTGGATCGTCTTGGCTTGCGTCACTCTTCCGCAACTACCGTTCGGCGCACGAATTCGCGCACGAGGCGACGAACACCAAAATCCTGAACTGGCAGAACGAACTCATCAGCGAAGAAGAACTGGCGGGATTCTTTCGCTCGAGGGATGAAACCGGTCTCGACGTCGATTCCTGCACCTCCACGCATCTGATCGCGGGGTCACTGGCAGCGTGGTTTCCCGAGGCCCAGTTTGTTCATTGCCATCGTGCCTTCTCTCGATGGGCGACCTCTTGGATGGCGATGGTCTTTCAGGAGACGTCGCGGGCCAGCCTGGCAGGTGACACCGTCTCTCCCTGGTGGAAGCGATACGCCCGCCTCCTCGTGCCGGGTCTCGACCTGCAGGATCTGAATGAGTTCGAAAACCTCCCGAAGATGATTCAAGGCCTCACCCCCTCACTCGCGAAGTGCTGGGGCCAGGCCACGCAGCGGGTCCTCACTTCGATTCCCAACGATCGCCTCTTGGTTCTTGACACCCGACGTCTCGACGATTCGCATCAGATCATCGCGGACTTCGTCGGGGTCCCCGTCGACACCCTCTGCGCCGTGACCGACGCGGATAAAAATGAAGGGGGTCTCTCGGCAAGCCTGAGGTCAATGATCGATCTCGAAGAACTCGAGGCGGCCGGCGAGCCTTGGACCACCCGGTGCAAAGACCTGATCACCACTCACTCCGAACGTGGCCGCGCCGCGTGAATACCTGCGGGCGCGCCGTCGGTCACCGGCTCCGGCTCGCGGGAACTGGCCCATGCGAGCTCGCAACGAACGATGTCCCGTAAAGCTCACCAAGGTGGGACGGCGACAAGGTGACCTCGGCCTCTCCATGGTGAAGGACTCGGCCACCAGCAAGAAGAACGGCACGATCCGCGATCGACCAGGCCACGGAGACATCGTGCAATGCCGCCACCACCGCGCCGCCAGCCTCGGTAAAACGACGGAGAATTGCCGCAATGCGTTCGATTTCGTGGGGGTCCTGCGCCGAGAAAGGCTCGTCGAGCAGCAGGACACCGCCGCCCGAGGGATCGATCTGAACCAACGTCCGGGCCAGCCCCACGCGTTGCTGCTGTCCGATGGAGAGATCCGCCAACGGTCGATCGATCTCGGCACCGAGGCCAACCCGATCCACCGCGGCTTCGACGGGCAGATGACCGACTCGACCACCCCGTGATGCGTATCGGCCGAAACCCACCACGTCCCGGACCGAGAACGGTCCCGTCACGCCCGCTCGTTGCGGCAGATATCCGATTCGAGCCGCTCGTTGAACGTCCGACCACGCGGCCAGGTCACGATCGCCGAGACGCACCATCCCCGTTTCGATCGACTGCACGCCGGCAAGCCCCCGCACCAACGTGCTCTTGCCCGCGGCGTTTGGCCCCAACACCACGGTCAGGCTTCCCGGAGGGATCTCGAGATCCACCGCGTCGAGCGCCTTGATCGAGCCGAACTGCACGGTGATGGCGAGCGCGGCGAGGGTCATGAAAGGCTCCCACGCCGCAGAAGCAGCCAGAGGAACACCGGACCGCCTACCAGTGATGTCACGACACCCACCGGCAACCGCCCACCACCAAGATCAATGAACTGACGGACGGCATCCGCACCGAGCAGGACCCCCGCCCCAGCCAGCACGGTCCCGGGCACCAGAAGATGGTGCCGCGGACCAACCACCAGACGGGCGGCATGAGGTGCCAGCAGCCCGACGAAGGCGATCGGACCGACCAGCACCACCGACGCCGCGGCGAGCAATCCTCCCGAGAGGAGCAGGCCATGCCGAAGTCGATCGACTGGGACACCCACACTTCGTGCCTCATCCTCGGTGAGGCACGCCGCATCCAACGCGGAGGCAAATCTCAAACCGAATCCGAATCCGGCGATCACCAGCCCGCCGATCGTGGCAAGAAGCCACCCCGGCGAGACCTCCGGAATACGTCCCATCATCCACGACACGAGATCCCCACGGACCCCATTGGGGACGAGGTGCTGGAGCAACATGATTCCCGCGCCGAACGTGGCACTGGCAATGACCCCACAGAGCACGAGGGTGACGGGATCGAAGGTTCCCAGCCGCCGCGACAGCAGCCAGACCACGCCGATCGCCAGAAGCGCACCGAGCGCCGCCGCGGGCATTCCCGCGAAGGCGAGCAGCAGTCCACCCACGCCTCCGAGCATGCCACCGGCCAGGCTCATCCAGGTCGCGGTCATCAAACCAAAGCCCGCACCACTCGACACTCCCAATACCCACGGGCTGGCCAGCGGGTTACGCAGCAGAACCTGAAAGCAGAGTCCCGAGAGCCCGAGCCCGGCGCCCGCCAGCACGGCGGCGGTCGCTGCCGAGCCGCGAATCATGAGAATTTCGGAGGCCGGGAAGCCAAACGTCATCAACACGTCGCCAGCGCCGTCAATTGATCGCCCGACCAGGAGCCGCGCGAGGATCACGAAGCCACCGATGATCGCCAACCAAAGGAGGCCGCGGCCACCGGATTTCCGACCGAGCCCCGTCATGGATCCACCTCGCTGGCGGCGTCTTGTGTCGAGTCATCGAGAAGCGCCCGGAGGTTCGCGACCACCTGATAAATTCGAGTGCTCGGTTCGAATGCGTCGGGGCTCAAGAGAACCTCGAAACGCGGCATCGTCTTCCACGGAAGCGACCTCAACGTTGCCAGGCGACGGCCGTCATCGGGCTTCGCCAGCACCAGTACGACCACCGGCGGTTCCAGCGAGATTAATTCTTCGACCCCGGCCTCGATCCAGCCCGGTCGACGGACGAGATTCCGACCTCCCGCCGCGATCATCACTTCATCCAGATACGTGCCGCGTCCAACCAGCCCGAAGGGATCAACGGAGTAGAGCATCACCAGATCGATGCTCGGATCGTCGGCCCGCGAAGACTCCTTCGCCGCGTTCACCGCCGTTCGGATGAAGTCGGTGCGATCCCCCCAGGCTTGGGCCATGGAGGCACTGACCACGCCGCGGTCTGCGAGTGATTGGACGACCTCCGTGATGTCGTCGACGCCGTCGAGGCGTTGGGCGATTAACTCGAAGCCGACTCGCCGTTGTAATTCAAGGATCGATGGATCCAGACCAGACGCTGGTGGTTGAACCAACACCAGATCCGGCTTGGCGACGAGCAGAAGTTCCGCATCCGGGCCTTCGAGCGTCCCGACCACCGTGGCGTTGTCGACCCCTCGACACCAGGGCGTGCGTCCGACCACCAGGTCCTGACGCCCCAGATCCACCAGCATCGTGGTCATCGCCGGCGAGAGGCTCACGATCCGCTCGATCCGGCTCGGAGTCGACGCGGTCGCCGCGTCGGTCGGACCAACCTGCTGCTCGCACCCCGTCGCCAGAAGGCCGATCCAGAGCGAAAGATTGAGCCACCGGGAGCCGCGCCGTCGGACCCGCAATCGTCGTCGACCAGCGCGAACCGGCCACCCGGACCCGTCGGGCGGACCCAAACCTTTCGCGAATGTTCTGGTCAAAGGAGGCATCGAGACGAATCAATACAGTACCGCCCCGACATCTCCGGAAGGGAACTCCATGGCGCTTCTTCAATCCGTTCGTCGCTGGTTCAACCGAGATCAGCCACTCGACCTCAACGTCCCCAATCTGATCGCAGGGCCCGTGACTGCTCCGCCGCCTGCCACCGAGCCAAAATCAGGCTTCACACCCGCCAGAATCTCCGTCACCGAGATGGTGGACGAGCTCGATCGGGCGGAATCCGCCCGCTATCCTGACCCCGAGCCGGTCGAGACGACGGCCAACGCCGAATCCCAGCTTCCAACCGCCCCCTCTCCGAACCCCCTGGCATCCATGAACCGCATCGAGGGTGCGATCTCGGAAGGACGGGCGGCACAGGATCGGATTGCCGAGGCGGTCTCCAGTGTCCCGAGAGCCATCTCGGCCCTCGATCAAGCAGCCACCCGCCAGCAGCATCTGCTCGAGGTCCTCGAAGGTCTGGCGAACCATCATCAGGATCAGGCTAGCCGTTCGACCACCGCCATCGAACGGGTGACCGAGTCGATCGAGCGGAGCACCGAAGTCGCCGGACTCGTCCAACGCCAGCTCGATGCCAACCATCAGATCGCCTTAGAGACTGTCGCTCGGCTCGATCAGGTGGGCCACGCGATCTCAGAGAGCAATCAGACCAGCCGGGCCGTCGGTGAGGCGATGGCCGCCATGATCACGGAGATCCGCGATCGTGACCTGGCTCAGGAAGAACGTTCGAGCGTCCTGCAAGGGTGGATCGTCGCAAGCGTCGTCGGTTGCATCGCCGCCTCCGCGGCCGCACTCGCGTTGGCTTGGGCGGTCATGGGCGTCCAAGGCTGACCAAGTTCACCGCGTCGTCCAGACTCACCCAGGCATCAATTGCGTCTGAGCCAGCCGGCGATAGACATCGCATCGACCTAGTAGTTCCGAATGGATACCGACGTCCACGACCCGGCCTTCGTCCATGACCGCGATGCGATCCGCGGCCAGAACCGTACTCAACCGATGCGCGATGACCAGTAGCGTTCGGCCTGATCGAAAATCGGCGATGGCCAGGTTGATCTGCTCCTCGCTCTCGGCGTCGATCTGACTCGTCGCTTCGTCGAGAATCAACAGCGAAGGCGCTCGGAGAAGCGCCCGAGCGATGGCGATCCGCTGTCGCTGTCCGCCGGACAGGGACGTGCCTAGTTCAGCTACTGGCGAGTCGTATCCCAATGGCATCGCTTCGATGAATGGACGGGCATGCGACAGTTCGGCAGCGACGCGAACTGCCTCGTCATCGACCTCCAGCCCGAAGGTGATGTTCTCCCGGATGGTGCCGCGGAAGAGCACCGTTTCCTGGGTCACCACCCCGATCTGATTCCGGAGACTCTCGAGCCGGACGTCACGGAGATCATGCCCATCGATCGACACGGTTCCCGCCGTAGGATCAAACAGCCTCGGGAGGAGCGCGAGCAACGTGGTCTTTCCGCATCCGTTCGGACCCACGACGGCCATGTGCTCCCCGAAACGAAGTTCAAGATCGACGCCCTGAAGCGCGTCGCTTTCAGCCTCCGGATATCGAAACCGAACCCCTTTGAATTGAATCGACTCCGAATGCCTCGGAAGCGCGGGGCGATCGAGGGTGTCCTGATGCTCGTTGGGAATGGCCAGCAGTTCCTCGAGTCGCTCTGCCGGCGCCGCGGCCGCCTGAATGTCGTTCACCAGTCCGGCGAGTGGCTTGAGACTGCCTGCGGCAACCCCCAATGCCGCGAGTGAGAGCATGAAGGAATCGAAGTCCATCTTTCCGTCGAGGATCTGACGGGCGGCAAGTGTCGCAAGCCCGATCAATACGAAGACCGCGAGCATTTCGATGAGCGGTGAAGAGAGCGCCCGGGCAGTTCGCACCCGAAGTTCTTCGCGGAGTACGTCCTGATTGGCGACCTCGAACCGGGTGCTCGCCAACGATTCCGCCGTCGCGGTTTTGACGGTACGGATGCCCTGAATCGCCTCGTTGGAAACCCGAAGCAGGTCCTCTTGCGCCACCAGCGCGGCTCCGGTCGCGCGGCGGATCCGCCGGCCGAGCTTTCGCAGGATGCTCGCGAGCACTGGCGCCACGACGAGCGCCACGATCGTCAATCTCCAATCGAACCAGACGGCGGCGGCGAACGCCGCGAGTCCCTTGGTCAGTTGCGCGACGGTCTTGCTCGTCAGTGCAAGCAGGCCACTCTGCAACGCCATGGAGTCCTTGTTGATTCGACTCACCAGTTCGGCCGCCCCGCGACGCTGAACCTCCCCGAGCGGCAGGGCGAGTGAATGTCGAAAAACGTCGGTACGAACCTCCGCGACGGCACGGTTGCTGAGCTCTAGGGCCATGAACTGATGGAAAAAATTCGCGGTGGCCCCAAAGATCGTGAGGAGTCCCAATCCCACCATGATGGCGACGACCGCATGGAACGGACTTGATGGGAGAAGGTCCACGACGCTCTCGGGAATCGTGAACGTCGGCCGACTCGCGTTGTACTGCGAGACCAGTTGCGCGACGTTCTCCTTGGACTTTCCAACGAGAATGATCCGAAGAAGCGGACCGAGACTTACCAGCCCGATGCCGAGCCCACCCGCCGAGACGACGGCGCAGGTGATCGATCCTGCAAGGAGCCAGGGGTGTCGAAGAAGCCGAGGAATCAGGTGTCGAAGACCGTCCATCGAGTGATCAGATCCGCCGTGGTCAAGAAGATCGAGGCCTTGGAAATTCCCGGGCCAGCCGCCGGGTCGAGGACGTCGGAGGATACGGGAAGAGTCTCGGCCACGCGGACGCTCGAGCCGTCAATCAGGCCTTCAGGTGCTCCAATTCCCCCCAGAATCCCGGGTGGCTCTTGGCTACGCAGCCAGGATCCTCGATTTCGAGACCACCGATCAGGGAGCCGATGATGCCGAAGCTCATCGCCATTCGATGGTCATCCCAGGTTCCAATGCGAATCGGCGGGCTCGACTGCTGGCGATCACCCGTCGGTGGAACGACCTTGATCGCGTCTGGTTCCTCCGTCACTTCGCAACCGATCTTCCTCAACTCGATCGCCAGCGCCGCGATGCGATCCGACTCTTTGACCCGGAGCGTTTCGAGTCCGGTAAACCGAGATGGTGATCGGGCAATCGCGGCCAGTGCCGCCAGCCCGACCGCGGCGTCAGGAAAGGCCGAGCAGTCGAGTTCGACACCGTCGAGTCGCGGTGGCCCCAAGACGAGCACGTGCCCATCCGCAGCCTCAACTTCGGCCCCGAACGATCTCAGGGCCAGCAGTGCCGCGAGATCGGGCTGCCGACTTTGTCGTCCAAGCCCGAGGATTTTCAGCCGCGATCCCGGGAGCCCCGCCGCGAGCATCGCCGGGTAGATCGCACTCGACGCGTCGGCCTCGATGTCAACATCGAAACTCCCGATGGTCTGACTGGGAATCTCGATTCGAAGAAGACCGCCGGACTCCGATCGCTCGACGACGGTTCGCACGCCGACCTGGGCCAGCGCGACGAGGGTCAGATCAAGATAGGTCTCGCTGGTGGGTGGTTCGGTGAATCGAATCACCACGCCTCGTCGGGTGCACGGTGCGACGAGCATCACGGCCGAGACGAATTGGCTGCTGGCGGTTCTTCCGACCACCAACTCACCACCTTCGAGGCCGTCCGCGGGTTCCACTCGTACCGGAAGACAGCCTTCGACCGCGAGATGCTCGACCTGGCCACCGAGTTTTCGGACGAATTCCACACCTTCGCCGATCGGCCGCGCCCTCATCCGCGCGGAACCGTCGATCTCCACCGGGAGCCGCGCCAGCGCCGCCGCCGCGACCATGAATCGAGTCGGCGTTCCACCCGCACCAAGATCGATCGAACCGCCGCTTGGGAATCGGCCGTCTCCACCGTCGAGCCGAAGGACGTCACCCTCTGAACGAACGATGCCCCCCAATGTCTCGATGGCGGCGAGTAGTCGATCGGTATCGTCGGCGCGAAGCGGATGGCGTAGCACGCCTTCGCCACGACACAACGCGGCCAGAATCACAAACCGATTCGTCAGGCTCTTCGATCCGGGCGGACGAACAGACGCCATCAGCGGCCCTTCGAGCCGGGAGACGATCTTGAGACTCCCTGATGCCGATCCGTCCAAGATCAGGATTCCCGTCGAAACACCGCAACCACATCCTCGACCGGAACCACGAAGAGACGATTGTCCCCTTCGAAATCAACCGGGATGCCTTGCTTGGGGTTAAAGAGCACTCGATCGTATTGCTTGATCGGATAATCCTCGTCACGATCGATCTGGCAACTGATCGAGACGATCCGGCCGGTCAAGGTCGGTATCTCGATCTTGTCCGGGAGATGAATCCCCACCTTCGTGATTTTTTTGTCCTCATCCTTCCGGATGAGCACCCGCATGCCGATCGGTTCGACGACCTCGATGGTGTCTTTTCGTGTTGAACTGGTAGCCATGCGGGAATCATACGACGACGAGGGCGTGCCCGGTCCAGCCCGATCCTCGGAAGACCCCCGGGGTGGCTCATATTCGTGCCTCGGCCTTCCGCGGAGGTAGCATTCCGTCCATGAACGACCCCGTCGACAATCTTCGTGCACTGATTCGTGACATCCCCGATTTTCCCAAGCCAGGGATCGTCTTCAAGGACATCACCCCGTTACTCGCCGACCCCGCGGGGCTCGCGATGGCGGTCGAGGTCATGGCCAACCCCTTCAGACATGACCGGATTGATCTGGTCATCGGGGCGGAGAGTCGCGGCTTCATCTTCGGAACGGCGATCGCCCAGGCCCTGTCCTGTGGATTCGTGCCGATTCGGAAGCCCGGAAAGCTCCCCGCCAAAACCGTCAAGGCATCCTATGAGTTGGAGTACGGCACAGACGTGCTGGAGGTCCACGTCGATGCGATCAAGCCCGGCCAACGCGTCCTGATGGTCGATGACCTCTTGGCGACCGGGGGAACCATGAGCGCGTGCATCGACCTCGTCCGCGGCCTCGGGGCGGACATCGCCGCCACGGCGTTCCTGATCGAGCTCACGTTCCTTGAAGGCCGTCGACGCTTGAAGGATGTGGACATCCACGCCGCGATTCAATACTGATCACGACCTCGGCGCCACCAGGCATCTCGAGACAGGACCGTCGCGCGGCGAGATTCGTGACATCGACGGGAAAAGCACGGGCTCAACCTCCGGCGACGGCTCCGCGTCAACCCCCAGCCACCGCCGGCAGCAGGAGGCCCAACGCAATGAACACGATCTGCAGGGCGAAGATGACCATGCCGACGATCCCGCAGATCATTCCGGCCTGCGTCAGTCCACGCCCTTGAGGTTCTCGTTCGCCGGCATCGATCTCCCGAAGGTCGGATCGTCCCATGCTGAAGGCGGCGATGCCGATCGGGGCACACACGATGATGGAGAGAATGCCGAGAACAAGAAGGAGAGTACTGCGGTCGGGCTTCATGGCAGATTCCTGGAGTGAGAGGGCTTGGACAATGAGGACAACTGTCTACGCGGCACGAATAACAACGGATTTCAGGCTACTGGAATCTGAGAGACAAAGTCACCACGGGGTGCACATTCGGTGCCTCGCTGGAACGGTTCAACCCGGATGCCCCCCACCGGACGACGCCAGACTCATCAACGGCACCAGGACGAGCAGCAACACGCCCCCGATGACCTGCAAGCCGAATAGAATCGACCCGATGATCCCACAGACATATCCAGCCTGCGTCGTACCACGTCCTTGAGGATCTCGTTCGCCAGCGTCGATTTCTCGAAGGTCGGATCGCCCCATGATGAAGGCGGCGATACCGAGCGGGGCGCACACGACCAGAGAGAGAATTCCGAGGACGAGAATGAGTGAACCTCGATCAGGCTTCATGGTGGTTTCCAAAATCAAAGTCTTGGGTGAAACGGGGATCCGAACACCTCAGTGGCGAACCCTGGGGAAAACGCACCCTACTGATTTTCGAAAGACCGGGCCGCCTTGCTGATCCACAAGGGCGGTTTTTCGTCACCGATGGGGCCTCGACCCACTGGCCTGAGTGATCGGGAAGGGTACAATCAACGGTCCGAACACCGCCTCTGCCGAGTTCCGGCGAAACCGTGCTTGGGACGTATTCCGTCTTCGTTTCGTATTTCAGGATCAATCCATGACTACTGCCAGTTCCTCGCCCGCGACGTCCGGCGCCACCACGACCGACCCGCTGCAACTGATCGATGTCGACCACGTCCGTTTCTTCGTGGGCAACGCGAAGCAGGCCGCGATCTTCTACGCCCACACCTTTGGGTTCGAGGTCAGCCAAATCGCGGACCTCACCACGGGAAGCCGCGACACCGCGCGATACCTGCTGACCCAGGGCAACATCCGATTCATCCTCGAGACTCCCCTCTCGTCGACCCATCCGATCAACGAGGAACTCGTCCGATTCGGCGACGGGGTGAAGGACATCGCCTTCACGGTCCATGATGCGGAGAAGGCCTTCGAACGAGCGGTCTCGAACGGTGGCACACCGGTCGGCGAACCATGGACGACCTCCGATGACCAGGGCACCGTCACGATGGCGACCATCAAGACCTACGGACGCGCCGTGCACACCTTCGTGAGCCGGACCGGAGACTACGCCCTCCCCAAGCTGAAGCAGGGCGGCCTGTTCTCGCCGGATTTCACGGCCGTCGACTTCGCGCTCAACACCTACAACCGTGAGAATCCCTGCGGCCTCCAGTTCGTCGACCACTGTGTCGGCAACGTCGAGCAGGGAAAAATGAACCACTGGGTCGACTGGTACGAGAATGTGATGGAATTCTCGATGTTCAAGCACTTTGATGACGCCGACATCTCGACCGAATACTCGGCCCTGATGTCGAAGGTGATGGCCTCCGGCAATCACCTCATCAAGATGCCGATCAACGAGCCGGCCGACGGCAAGAAGAAGAGCCAGATCCAGGAATACCTGGAGTGGCACGACATGCAGCCCGGCGTGCAACACCTTGCACTCCGCACCAACGACGAACTCACTTCGGTCGCGGAACTTCGACGACGTGGCGTCGACTTCCTCTCGTTGCCGGATTCCTACTACGAGGCCGTTTGGAATCGCGTCAACGGCGTGCTCACCAAGCACGGCCATGAGCCGGTCAAGGAGGATCACGAACGCATCCGCGACCTCGGCATCCTGATTGACGCGGATGACGAGGGATACCTTCTCCAGCTGTTCACCAAGCCGTTGCAGGACCGCCCGACCCTTTTCTTCGAGATCATCAGTCGCCGCGGCAGCCAGAGCTTCGGCAAGGGCAACTTCAAGGCGCTCTTCGAAGCGCTCGAAGTCGAACAGGACCGACGCGGCAACCTTTAGTAAGCACCGCGACTCCTGCCAGTCATCGTCCGAACCCCGATCCGCCTTTCGACGGACCGGGGTTCGTGCCTTTTTGGATACCACGATGCCGCGATGCCGCATCCCCGAAACTCCCTAAATATCTGATCATCCCATCGAGGAATCACAATGATCATGAGTTAGCATGGGGGTTCGACCGTACAGAAACACCGCGCGATCCAATCGCATCCTTTGAAACGAGGCCTGGCCGATGTCATCC
>JAPKCC010000163.1 GCA_028823105.1 Phycisphaerales bacterium
GTTCGGTCGTACTCAAGTCCGGGATTTCCCAATCCGACGACGAGCTTCATTTCCGGGGTGCCTTCCTAGGTTTCGCGACGGTCCCACCTTCTTGGGAACGGGTCAATGCTGGAACGTTCGATCAGTCTTCGGACTTGGGGGCATCCGCATCACTGCTGGGGTCACTCGGGGCTTCACTCGGGGTTTCGTCGGCCAATTCCTCGGGTTCTTCGGCGGCGATCTGGACGTGGATGATGTTCGTGTCGGCGGGGGTGATTGCCACCATTCCTTCGGGGAGCTTCAACTCGCCGACGTTGATGGACGACTCGTATTCTTCGAGGTCGACGCGAATCGACTCGGGAATGTCTCGGACCGCGCACTCCACTTCGATCTCCGCGTAGTCGTGCATCACGATCGCGCCGGGGTCGTTGGCGGTCTTGAGTTCGCCGTGAAGATCAAGGTGGACAAGGATTTTCACCCGCTCGTCAAGGTTGACCCGAGTGAGATCGAGATGGATCACGTTGTCGCCGAGGAAGCCGAACTGAAGATCCTTGACCAAGCAGGTCTCGGTTCCTTCGCCTTCGATCTCGAGATTGAAGACGTGTTGTCCGTGGTGAAGATGGGCGAGGGTCTTCTTCCCGTCGACGCTGACGGAGATTGGATCCGCTCCATGGCCGTAGATGACCGCGGGCAACTGGCCCGTCTTGCGGAGGCGCTGGGCGTATCGGGTGCCGAGGCGTTCCCGCTTGGATGCGACGAGCGTGGGGGTTTCGTGATTCATGGTGAAATCTCCTGTCGAATTCGAATCGTCGGAACGGCGAAGTGGCCGCGGCGACGGGATGTGTGGATCTAACGCTTGGTTCCTACGCCGGTCCGGAACATCGCGGACACGGATTGGTCGTGGTGGATTCGGTGGACGGCTTCGCCGAGCAGTTTGGCGACGCTGAGAACGGTGATCTTGTCCTTGATGGGATCGAGCCGGTCTCCCCCAGGAATGGTGTTGCAGACGTTGATTCGTGAGATGGGGCTCTCGGCGATCCGCTCCATCGCCATGCCGACCAGCACTGGGTGGGTCGCGGACACGATGACGTCGGTCGCACCGTTCTCGACGACCAGTCGGGCCGCTTCACACACCGTGCCAGCGGTCGAGATCATGTCGTCGAACATCAGAACCGTTCGTCCCTCGACATCGCCGATGAGATTCTTAACGGAGACTTCGGATCCGGACTGCCTCCGCTTATCGACGATGGCCATGTCGCAGCCCAGGACGTTGGCGTACATGTTTGCAACCTTGACGTTGCCGACATCGGGCGAGACGACGACGATCTCTTTGAGCGCCTCCCGCGATTCCAGGAAGTGCTCGACGAAGACTGGCGCGGCACTCAAATGGTCGACGGGAATGTCGAAGAAACCCTGGATTTGTGCGGCGTGGAGATCCATGCAGAGGACGCGATCCGCCCCGGCGGCCGTGATCAGATTCGCCACGAGTTTCGCGGTGATCGGTACGCGGCCTTCATCCTTGCGATCCTGTCGGGCGTAACCCAGATACGGGATCACCGCGGTGATTCGTTTCGCCGAGGCTCGACGCAGGCAGTCGATGTAGATCAGCAGTTCGACGAGGTGGTCGTTCACCGGTTGACAGGTCGACTGGATCACGAAGCAGTCGCGGCCTCGGACGTCCTCGTCCAGCTTGACGAAAATCTCGCCGTCGGGGAACACCGAGGAAGTGCTCTTTCCCATCGTCAATTCGAGATGCTCGCACATCGACGCCGCGAGTTCATGACCGGCGCGTCCGGCAAAGATCTTCAGGTGTTCGCGATCACTTGCGGTCATGAGATCTTCTCCGCAGGGGTGAGGTCGTGTCGCGTTCGGATGATCCCATCAACGAGGGCCAGTTGTTCCGGATCGTTGATGCTCAGCACGTCGCCTGCGGGGACGGCGTCAACCACCGCCACGGTGGCGTGGTCCTCGCGCGTCAGGCCGAAGACGTCGGTGATGTAGTACTCGCCGTTGGCATTGTCATTGCTGGTTCGCGACAGTCGCTCGAAGAGAGGGCCGGATCGGAAGCAGTAGTAGGAGGGGTTCACCTCGTGAATGTCGAGTTGCTCGGGCGTGGCATCCTTCTGTTCGACGATTCTCGAGAATCCTCCCGCGGCATCCCGGACGATTCGGCCGTAGCCGGTGGCATCGTCGATGACCGCGGTCGCAAGCGTCGCGTCGGCCGCGGCGGATCGATGGGTGTGGAGCAGGGTTTCGAGGGTCTCCGGCCGGATGAGCGGGCCATCACCACAGAGAACGAAGACGTCGTGATTCGGGGTCGAGACAAACGCGGCCCTGGCCTGATCCACCGCATGTCCGGTTCCCAACTGTTCGGTCTGCTCGACGAACTCGATGTCATTCGCGCCGGCGAGGCTCGCTCGAACCAGTTCTCCCTTGAATCCAACCACCACCACGATCCGCTTGGCGCCCGCGGTCCGGCATGCGTCCACGACCCAGTGAAGCATCGGACGGTCCCCGATCTCGTGCATCACCTTCGGCAGGTCGCTCTGCATCCGAGTTCCCTTGCCTGCGGCGAGGATGACGGCGTCGACGACGCGTCCATCGGAGTCGGGAGATTGTGAGGCCGGTTGGTTCATTTTGTGTCGAGAGGTCGGGTGGTGCGAAGGTTCAACACCGCAGGCAAGGAAGGAAGCTGGCCCGCCTAGATTTGAACTAGGACTGCTTGGATCAAAACCAAGAGTGCTACCATTACACCACGGGCCAGTGGTCGGTGATTCGAAGGCGGAATGGATCGGTTGGGCCGATCGAATCCGATCTTCGGGCGAATCACCGGGGGAGCGCTTCCTTGCATCCCACCGAATTCATCGGACGGAATGCCTGCGGATCATTCAGATCATTCAGATCATTTAGATCATTTAGATCATTTAGATCATGCGTGAGTCGTGAGTCGTATTGTCGATCGAGAGAGGGGGGGGACGGACCACGCCACCAGTTTGTGGACGCAGCATCGGAACCAGACGCCGTCGATCGGGACCGTCCCGAGCGACGTGGCGCGGCCCGGAGCGTCGTGGTAGACGGTCCGATTCCGCGGCCGAAGTGGACGGGAGTACGCGTTAAGCCGCGAAGTCGTACCCCATGAGGCGCCAGGTTTCACCTGTCACCAGCGGTCCAGATCCGGAAGTCTACCGGAATCCCGCGTTCGAAAAAAGGGGTTCAGGTTCGGGAAAATCCGAATTCTCGCCTGGCGATCAGCCAGAGACTCGACGACCCCGATTCCAGGTCAGGATCGGGGTCGTCATTTGGTGGCGGATTTCAATGCGATGGATGCGATGGATGCGATGGATGCGATGGGTGCATTCAGATGATCAGTCGGGTGTCGGTGCTTCCCCGCGGGTGCCTCGATTTCCTCGGCCCTGTCCTCGACCCTGTCCGCGATCGTTGCCGCGGGCTTGTCCTCGACCCTGTCCGC
>JAPKCC010000164.1 GCA_028823105.1 Phycisphaerales bacterium
GAACGTCATCGATGGTACCCCGACGGAGGCCATTGATACGCCAGAAACGGCGGCAATGTTCGCGAATGGGGTCGACGAGCCAGGGGTCGTACCTGGCACCGACTGTCACCGTCGAGTCAAAGCAGCGAGGAGACGGCGGAGCCGTCCCCGCAGCGATCAAGCCAAGCTGCTGTCGCCGAGAGACCACCGCCTCGAAACGGGGATTTGACCGCGGAACTCCACTCGGGACGCTGCTGCGCGGGGCTGTCGTCGCGTATCGGGCGGACGAAAAACTTTCGCATGGAGTCCCAGCTCATAGCCGGTTAAAACTAGGATGAGTCCCGCCATCCTGCTCCCTATAAGACGTTCTCCAAATCACCATGACAAGAATCTCGAAGAACCCTAGCTCGGCCGCGCCCGATGACCCCGCCACCGACCATGCGACCAAGAAGCTTCTACACGCGATGGACGCTCGAGCAGGGGTCGCCGTCGCGTTTCATCTCCCCACGGTGCGCACCGTCGCGACTGACGATCAAGTTCGCGGGATGTACTTCCTTTCCGAAGATGTTCGACTGGACTCCATCGAGGCCATTGCGATGGCCCCCGGCGGCGCCGCGATACTCATGAAGGATGGGACCTTTCAGCTCCCGCCATCATGTCCCGTCGCACAACTCGATGGGACGAGCCTGCTCCAATCCCACGCCCCTGAACTCGAGGTGCTCGGTGACCTTGGCTTCCTCTGCATCGGCATCGGACAGATCCCCGGACTTCCCCCCGTCGCGCTGGCCTTGGATTTCGAGGACGGTTTTGCGAGAGGCGGAGCGGTGTTCTCTTCCGCCCCGAGCGGAGCGGGTCTCGAACTTCTCGCTGCGGTGGGCGTCCGAATCCTGAAGACGCAAACGCTCGACGACGGAAGGGTCCTCCTTCACTTGGAGAATCGTCTCGAAACGCACTTCGACGCGGCCAGACTCTCCAGCTATCAACGAACCGGCAACTGCAATCGTTTCTTTCTTACCCATGGCACCGCGACCGCCGGAATCGAGCAAGGACTCATGGATGCCAGTCAGGTTCGAATCGCGGCAGGTCGGGACCGGGTTGCGAAATCTGTAATCGAGCGGTCATCGAGGGCGATGGATGAGCACCTGTCCCTTGAAATGCGGTCCCCGGGCCAGTCCTCGACGACGTCGTATGGCGACCTCGTTCCACTGGGATTTCTTGGGGCGGCACTTCGGCGGATCGTGGAGTCGCCGGGGCAACACGCCGAGGCCGCGAGAGAAGTACTCGATCGCCTCACCAAGCATCTCGAAGGCCATCGCACTTCCGGGTTGTGGGGATATTCCCAGGGCTGCATTCCGACCAGCACCGACACCGCACTCGTGGCATTGGCTGGTGTGGTCCCCGACTTCGATCAGCTCGATCGACTCCGAGGTCCTTCGAGAGGATTCACGCCGCAAATCTGCTCGGAGGACGGCGCCCCGTTCACCATGATACGGTCGCCCGCCACGGCACACTGGGAGGAGGAGGACGTTCCGACCACCGCCCTGCTCGAAGCGCTCCGTATCGATGCTGGCCATGCGCCGGAGGTTGATGCGAAGTGGTTTCTCGCCCGATTCCAGTTGTGGGGTGGTCTCTACTTCAACCCACCGATGCTCGGACTCTGGTCGTTGGCCCGAATCTCGAGCCGCCTCGGTCCATGGGAACCGCTGGAACCAAAAGACAAGGATAAGGATGAAGACACGCCGACGGTCGAGAAGGATTCCCCAGAAGTCATTGCGGAACGACAAAAACGGTCCGATCGCGAGTCCCTCCGGAAGACCATCCTCCAGATGCTCGCAGGCCATCGAGACGAAGACAGTGGATTTGGCACGTTCGATCCGATTCTGAACAACAGCCTCGCGGTGCTGACCCTCGCGGAACTCGGCGTGCTCGACCGGGCCACAACGATCGCACAACTGCAGGTCCTTGATGGATGGGAGCACTCCGAGCGCGTTGAAACGCCCTTTCATTCGACACTGGCGATGCCGCGGCCAACCACGTTCGAGGAGATCGTCGCACAACAGCAGCTTCCCGCGGCGGCGGTTCTGCATGAACACGTCCATCAGGCATCCACGTACGAAGACCCCCATCGCTTGATCGGGGCGGCCGTCGCGTGCCTCGCCTTGCACGTGGATGCCGACCCCGCGGTTCGAGATCGATTTCTTGATGCCGAGCACGCCCCGGCGGCGTTCCACCGACCCACCACGCCGGTCGAACAGGCGATGCGCCATGTCCGAGGCTATTGCCAACCGAAGACTTCGAGCGGCACCAACCTGAACGACCCGTTCTGCGTTCCGGAAAAACGCGCTCCACTTCTGGAGGCGATGATGTCGAGTCTCAACCGGCTTGGCCCCCTCCTCGTCTCCACCTCGGCGGAAACCCGACTTCTCTCGGCCATCCGGAAGACCGAAGACGACCACATCAAGTCAGGCACCTTCGGCGTCGAAGTTCGTCTTCATGCCGGCGACGATGCCATCGACTTTCTCTGGTGTGCATCTCGAGGTTCTCGAAATCTCATTGCACTTCTGAACCAACCGGACCCGACATCGCGCCTCCGACATCTGGCGAGGCTATGGGACATCCTTCCGGAAGATAAGAAGCCAGCCATCGCCTTCATCGATAGCATCTGGTTCGAATTCGATCTCGACGAAGCGGATAATCTTCCGCCGGCTTTTTTCTTCGGACCATCGACCATTCAGCAGGATATCTCGGTCAAGTATGGGCTCCGCGAGGTCGCTGACAACGTGCGGCGGATCACGAAGACCCTGAGTCTGGAATCGAGTCTTCACGATCAGTTGATGTTGACCGCCGATCATCTTGGACATCTCGATCGCCTCGATGTGAAGACGGATGTCTTTCAGACGGGGATCATGTTCTCAAGACCCGATACCCCGGTCCGGATCTGCTTCAAGCCGTTGAATGAAGCCAAGTCTTGGGCACTCCTCGTCGGGTTGGGCCTGGAGGACATGAACCTCCGTTGCGAGGAGATCTTTGCGGCTGCGGAAGCGTGCGCGACGAAGATCGCAATCTGTGTTGACATCACGCCCGATGGTGTCTCCAATCGAGTCGGTCTTGAATTGCATACGCGCCGTAGTGAAGATGGCTCGAAGAAATCGTGGATCCGAGCCCTCGTCTCACGACTTCTCACGTTGGGCGTGTTGGACGCCGAACGATCCCGCGATTTCCTCGACTCCGAAGGTTGGGATGAACTTTCGGGGGTGGGTGGCTGCAATCGAATCATCAACCACATCAAATGCGTGGTCAGACCCACGGGTCCCGTGGAGACCAAGGGGTATCTGGCCCT
Source organism: Phycisphaerales bacterium (assembly GCA_028823105.1). Taxonomy (GTDB): domain Bacteria; phylum Planctomycetota; class Phycisphaerae; order Phycisphaerales; family SM1A02; genus UBA12014. The sequence continues at coordinate 3,320 of JAPKCC010000164.1, forward strand.
GAACCGATCGAAGCGGCCTCGGCATTGATGGGCTTCCTGTCGCAGCAGGAGACGATCGCGTCATCGTGGTGTCATGGTGTCATGGTGTCATGGTGTCATGGTGTCATGGTGTCATGGTGTC
>JAPKCC010000165.1 GCA_028823105.1 Phycisphaerales bacterium
CCGTATCCTGCACCCAGTCGACCCTTCTTCGCCGTCCCGGGAATTTCTGGAATTGCCATTGGCCATGCATACTTCATCTCATCGCAGTATCGGACAGGTTGATGGACGCCCCAACGTGGTGGTCGTCGGTGGCGGGTTCGGGGGAGTGAGTTGCGTTCGGGCCCTTCGCCGGTCCAACGCGAACGTGGTGCTGGTTGATCGAATGAACCACACGCTTTTTCAGCCGCTGCTCTACCAGCTGGCAACCGGAGTACTCGATGACAGCGCCATCGCCTCTCCGCTCCGGCAAGTCTTCGCCCGCCAGGCCAACGTGTCGGTGATCCGTGCGTCAGTCGACGGATTTGATGTCGAGCGAAGATGCGTGCTTGCGGGCGAGCTGGAGATTCCGTGGGATCACCTCGTGCTCGCCGCAGGCATGAAGACCAGCTACTTCGGCAACGAACACTGGGCGTCGATCGCCCCGGGCCTCAAGACTCTGGACGACGCCCATACGGTGCGTGGTCGAATCCTCGAGGCATTCGAACAGGCGGAGTACCTCCGGGTCTCTGGGGGAGTCGAGGAGGTACGTCCCTGGCTCACCTTCGTGGTGGTCGGCGGCGGCGCGACGGGCGTCGAGGTCGCCGGTGCGATCAAGCAACTTGCGGTCGACCGACTCGCCCCTGAGTTCAAGCATCTCGATGTCGCCCGGTGCCGGGTGCTCCTGGTCGAGGGCGGGGATCGACTGCTGGCCGCGATGTCCACCAAGTCGTCCGCGGCCGCGACTCGAACGCTCAAGTCTTACGGCATCGAAATCCACCTCAAGACGAGGGTGATCGATGTCTCGACCGAGGGCGTGACGATCAAGCTCGGCGATCAGGAAGAGTTCGTGCCCGCACGCACCGTGGTCTGGGGCGCGGGGGTCGCGGGAAGCTCACTCGGCGCCCGACTGGCCGAAGCGGTCGGACTCGAGACCGATCGGGGGGGTCGCCTCAAGGTTGCCGGGGATCTCACGGTCGCCGGACGGGATGATGTCCGAGTCATCGGTGATCTCGCCCGAGTGGAGACCGACGAGGCGGGAGGGACGGTTCCGGGCATCGCGCAGGGAGCGATGCAGATGGGGAACTATGCCGGACGGGCGATCGCCGCCTGCATCGCCGGGCGCGAGCCGTCGAAGAAACCATTCCGCTACTTCGACAAGGGGTCGCTCGCCACGGTGGGTCGCGGGAAGGCGGTTCTGGACATGGGCCGATTGCACCTCGCGGGATTCTTGGGATGGTTGGTGTGGGCCGCGGTGCACATCGCCTTCCTCGTTAACTTCCGAAGTCGGATCGCGGCGATGGGATCATGGGCGTTTGCGTACATCTTCCAGACCGGCGTCAACGAGTTGATTACCAAGGCTGCGGCTCCCCAGGATCCGAGACCGAAAGACGCCGCCTCTTCTTCAGAGTGACCATCCACGCATCGCACGGGGGCGTCAGATCCCGTCGCTCATCGCGGCGACACAGGCCGCGAGAAGACCGCTGGCAACCACTGCGGCAAGCAGCGTGCGCAATTTCGACGTTCAACTGGCGGTCGGTCCGGGGTGATCCGACGATTCGAGATCACGTTGGTCCGCTCCGCCGAACAAGCGTTCCCGAAGCGACTCGACGATCACGTAGAGCACGGGAACAATCACCAGACTGAGGAATGTGGCGGCGATCATGCCGCCGACCACCGTCGTCCCGATCGAATGTCGGGCGTTGGCGCCCGGCCCGTCGGCAAGGACAAGCGGCATCACTCCGAAAATGAATGCGAACGCGGTCATGAGGATCGGTCGGAGTCGCAGGCGCGCGGCCTCTCTGGCCGACTCCAGAATTCCGAGTCCCTCGGAACGGAGCCGAGTGGCAAACTCCACGATGAGGATGGCGTTCTTCGCGGCAAGGCCGAAGAGCATCAAGAGCCCGATCTGACCGTAGACGTCCAGGGCGATGCCCCGCCATTCCAACGCGAGGACTGCACCGAGAATCGCGATCGGCACGGAGAGAATGATGATCAGCGGAATCGTCCAGCTTTCGTAGAGTGCGGAAAGCACCAGGAAGATCACGATCAAGGAAAGCAAGAAGATGTACGGTTGGACATCCCCGGCTTCAATCGCTTGAAAGACGGTGCCGGTCCAATCGTATTTGAAACCATTCGGGATCAGGACTTCAGCGGCCACTTCCTCCATCGCCACCTGCGCCTGTCCGCTGGAGAAACCGAAGGCGGGCTTTCCGACGACCATCGCGGCGTGGGTGATGTTGTAGTGAGGGATGTTGTTGGTCGAGAGGATTTCCTTCACGGTCGTGAACTGATTGATCGGGACCGGCTCGCCATCGCGATTGATGATCCGGAGTCGGCCAATGTCCTCCGGCGTCATCCGGTCGACGCCCTCCGCTTGGAGGATGACCTGATAGACCTGGTCGTACTTGTTCCAGTTGTTGACGTAGAGCGATCCAAGGTAGACCTGAAGCGTCTTCCAGACATCTTCCATCGCGAGGCCCAGGCGTTGAGCCTCCAGGCGATCGATGTCGAGGAACAACTGCGGGATGTCGAATCGAAGATCAGTGGCGACCGATGCGATCTCCGGTCGGGCTCGAGCGGCGATCAGAAACTTGTCAGTGATCGCCGCCAACGCCTCGGTGCCCTGGCTCCGGTGATCGAGGATCTCGAACTGGAAGCCGCCGACCGCTCCGAGCCCGGGGATCGGCGGGGGGGTCAAAGGGTGGCATGCGACGCCAGGCACGGTCCGAGCTTCCGCCACCAGCACATCGACGATGCGAGGCATCTTTGAATCGGGCGTGGTGCGTTTGGACCATGGTTCGAGGGTGACCACCACGAATCCCGCGGAGGTATCCGAGTACTTGTCGAGGAAGTCCATCCCGGCGATGGCATTGGCGTAGCGGACGTTGGGGTTCTTCTTGACCAGTGCGGCGATCGCGGAGCAGGCCTCGTCGGTGCGCGAGAGGGCGGCACCACCGGGGAGTTCCACCGCGATGAAGAAATACCCCTGGTCCTCGTCGGGGACGAAGCCGGTGGGGATGGTGGATGCACGCTGGTAGGTGAGTGCGAGCAACACCCCGAAGACGAGTACCACCAACCATGCGAGGCGGCTGCTCAGGACGCCGACCAGTCGTCCAAATCCGTGACCGATGTTGTCGAACCCGCGATTGAATGCCCGGAACGGAGCGATGCGATCTTCTCGCCGAGTGTGCCGCATGAAAACTGACGCCAGCGCGGGCGAGAGTGAAAGCGAATTGAACGTGGAGATCAGCACTGAGAAGGCGATGGTCAATGCGAACTGGTTGTAGAGCTCGCCGGTGATCCCCGGACTGAAGGCGCTGGGAATGAACACCGCCATCAGGACGACGGTGGTCGCGATGATCGGAGACGTGACCTCCTTCATCGCCTTCAAGGTCGCGTCCC
>JAPKCC010000166.1 GCA_028823105.1 Phycisphaerales bacterium
ATGCTGGTTGTGAAGTCCGCGGCCTGTCCAGTGATCGCCGAGGCGGCGTCGAAGAGCTTCGCCCGACGGTCACGCAGTCGATCCGGGTCGGTGGTCGCGTGAAAAAGTCTCAGGGCGGAATCGAAACCCGTCTGGCTCAATCCAATCTCACGAAGGTAGCGCTCGAACGCGTCGATCGCGGCGAAGGCGTCGGCCATTGACGCCCTCGGCACCCCCGCCCGAATCACCGCTTCCAGGAACTCCCGGAGACCAGCGACGCCCGGCAGTTTGGCGAGCAGTTCCGGCCCCGGATCGGCGGAGGTCTTCGCGAGCTTCATGATCCGCTGACAGGTCATTCGACCGACCCCCAGCTCGCTGACCAGGGTCGCCGCGCGTTTCCCTTCGACTGCGGGCATCCGTAGCACGGGCGCCAGGGCGGCCTGCAGGTGACGGGCTACCGCTTCGGCGTCCCGGATCGAGCGTGCGGTCAGGATGGTCGGCATGGGATTCGGAATTCGCGTCGAGTACGAGGAGAAGTTCTCGCAATCATACGACCGGATGATACAATAAAAAACGCACTGAGTGCTTTTTCTGAAGTTGCCGCCCTCGGCAAGGACCGCTCGCTGCGGATCACCGTGAATCTTGAAGAGGAGAAGACCTTGAAGAGATCAGCGTATTTTCTTTCGACGACCATGCTGGCCGGAATGGCCCTTCACGTCATCACCCATCAGGCGGTGATTGCGGAGGACCGGGACCATCGGCTCGCCTCCAATCGCAATCCCGGTCCCAATCCGGATCCCCGTCCCGTTCACGGCGGGCTTCGTGGCATCGTGTCCCCATCCGAAGGCGATGCCGGCGGGCAGTTGACCGACCGCGACCGCGCGCGAATGCGTCGGGGAATCGACGCCTACGTCACGGAGTTCGGACCGCGTTCCCGGTCCGATGATCACTCGGGCTTCGCCGGTGCTTCGCCGTCCCTCATGTCGGTCTACCCCTTCGGTGGTCGAATCGGCGTGGACTTCAACCTGCAGAACTTCTTCGACCACGACCCCGCCGTGGGTGGGATCTCCGACTGGGACTGCGGGAACTACGCGTTGGACGGAGGTCTGGCCACCGTCGGACTGGTTCCCACCTTCGATCGCCAGTTGATCGGCATTCCGGTCTTCGCCGCCCTCGACGGCGTCGTCGTGGCGATCCATGACGACGAGGATGATCAGAACATCGAGGCACTCGGGCAGGACACCAACTTCGTGATGCTCGATCACGGTCGCGGGCTCGAGACGGCCAGCGTCTCCCTTCGGAAGGACAGCGTGCTCGTATCGCCCGGGGAGACGGTCGTCGCAGGACAGCAGATCGGTGAGGCCGCCGCGAGTGGCAGCACCGACTGGCCGGCGCTGGCGTTCATGACCAGGGAGGACGGCGAAATCTTTGATCCGTTCACCGGCTCATGCAATCCCGGCGAGAGTCTCTGGGCCGATCAGCCGGAGATTGCGAACATCAACGACGTCACCTTCACCGATTTCGGGGTGACGCTGGAGAACCTCGACGCCTTCTTCGCGTTTCCTGAAAACCATCGATGGCAGCCCCCGGCCGAAGGATATGTTCCGCTCGATCACGATGGCATCTGGATGTGGGTTCGCGGGTTGAACCTGCCGGCCAACAGCACCTGCACCTTCCGGTTCTACGACCCCGCAGGCGATCTTCACTACGACACTGGATGGTTCTGGCTCAACTTCGGAATCACGTCCTATCGGTTCTGGAACTGGTGGTTCTACTGGGACGTTCCGGGGATGCAGCAGACTCCGGGCACCTGGCGGGTGAACGTGTTCGTCAACGGCCAGCTTCACTTGAGCTTCCCGCTGGACATCGTCGCGGACGGAGATCCGACGCCCAATCGTCCGCCCTCGACCATCAGTTCCGCCGTGATCCGTCCGAACAACCCGACCCTTGACGATGTCCTGGTCTGCGAGGTCAACTCGGCCGGCCCGCTGGATGATCTCGATTGGGACATCGTGCGGTATCGATACACGTGGTCGGTCGGTGGTCGCGTCCTTCGGGACACGGTCTCCGCGGGACTCGCCGACTTCCTGCCGGCGTCGCTGGCGTGCGAGGGCGCCGTAGTGGAATGCCGCGTCACCCCGTCGGACGGCCTCGTGGACGGAACCGCGGTCACGGCCATGGTCGAGATGGACGGGCCGTTTTCGGGCGACGCCGACTGCGATGGGATCCTCGACTGTCCCGGCGACTTCAACCATGACGGCCATCGCAATGGCGGCGACCTCGGATCCCTCCTCGCCTGGTGGGGAACTCCGGGCGGCGACATCAATGGCGACGGCACGACCAACGGTGCCGACCTCGGCCTGTTCCTCGGGTACTGGGGCGACTGCTGATGGTTCGCCCCAGTTCAGGACTTGATTCGTTCGTTCGTGAAGGATCCTTTTAGAAAGACGCAGCACCATGCATTCCATACTTCCCGCGAGCGTGATGACCCTGGCCCTGACCCTGACATCCGCCACCACTGCAGAAACCCATGACATCACGGTGACGGCCACCTCCTTCGAGCCGTCCACCCTCGTGGTGGCGCCCGGTGACACGATCGTGTGGACCCTTGAATCCAACTCGGCTCGAACCGTGGTGTCCGGATCGGACTGCACGCCCGACGGCGTTTTCTTCGCAGGCGGACTGCCCAACGGAGGCAAAGGCCCCCCGAACTTCACCTACACGTGGGAGGTGCCCGAGTACGACTCGCTCGAGATCCCGTACTTCTCGATCGCACAGTGCGGTGCGGGCATGACCGGCCTGATCACGATCGATTCGGGTGGCCTCACCCAACGGGTGCCGGAGGACCACCTGACGATCGCCGAGGCGATCGAGGCCGCCAACGACGGCGACACGATCGAGATCGCTGCGGGCTCGTACCAGGAACACGGCCTTGAGTTCTCCAAGAGCATTGCACTGCGCGGCGCAACGAACCCCGATGGTTCACCGGCGGTCACGATCGACGCGCAGCAACAAGGGCGCGTCTTCCTGCTCGAGGGCGGCGGGACACCACCTCCGGGACCGCCGGGACTGATGGTCCTCGAGAACCTCGTCATCACTGGTGGTGACGGCGGCATCAGGATCAGGGGCTGCAGGCCGATCATTCGCAACTGCGTCATCACGCAGAACGAGTCCGGGATCCCGCCCGGCGGAGGCGTGTTGGCGAGCAACAGCGGAAAGGGTGCACCCTGGAATCAAACCCACCCCACGTTTATCGACTGCGTGATCTCCGGCAATTCAGCCCGCGACAATGCCGGCGTGTACATCTCCGACGATGGATTCGGTCAGGGGTGCCAGGCCACGCTCGCCAACTGCATCGTCACCGAAAACACACCACGGCGGGGAGA
>JAPKCC010000083.1 GCA_028823105.1 Phycisphaerales bacterium
CATCTCTGGACCATGCTTCAACCCATCGTCGAATGCCTTCCGCTTGATGACGGGGTTGATTCCATCGAACTTGAAATCCCACGCCACCGTCGTCTCCGGCATGAACCTGCGGTGATGATCGGAGGTGCGATCGACGATGCGCGAGTCGCGAGCCGGGAAGCGGACACCGATCGAGCGGCGTTCATCGATCTCATTCAATCGCGTTTCGGAGCCGGTTCGGTCCATCGAGCCGCGGGCCTGTCTGGTCATGTTCCGGAAGACGAAGCTCGAATCGAACCGGTGGATCAGAAGGACGTCGAGTCGCCAGCATCGTCTTTTCAAATCGGGCCGCCTGCACGGTCGTTGCGGCCGACGGTTCTTCATCGACCACCGGTCCCCGTCGAAGTGGAATGCCGTGGTGAAGAGCCGGTCGCCATCATTCGTGGCAAAGGGCGGTGGGGCATCGATGCCGTCGAAGGACCGGAATGCATCGGGGCGCCCTGGTGGCGATTACCCGGTTCCGATTCGATCGAAGACCGGTCGACCATTCGCAAAGAACTGCAACGCGACTACTGGCGGCTTCGAATCGACTCGGGCGTCTGGATCTGGATCTTTAAGTCGGCATCGACGGGGCGATGGTTTCTGCACGGAGCCTGGGCCTGACCGCGGTGGGTTCGGCCAGACCTTCACATGCCTCAGCAACCAGCAGACAAGTTCGTTCGGCACCCCTGGCAGCGACGTCACGAATCGACGGCGGACCGCGAGGGCCATGCGAACCATGAGAAAAATGGGGCACATGAGATAGATGAACCGCGTGAACCGCATGAACTGCGCGAACTGCGGGAACCGGTCGGATCAGATTCTGGTGAATTCGTCGATCTGGTAACGGCGAGTAATTTTTCATTTCTTCGGGGGGCAAGCCATCCCGAGGAACTGGTCGCCACGGCCGCTCGGCTCGGAGCGAGGGCGATCTCAGTCACTGATCGTCACACCGTGTCGGGAATCGTCCGAGCCCATCTGGCGGCTCGGGAAGCCGGCATCCATCTGGTTCCCGGCGCCCGGATAGAACTCTGGCGCGATCGTGCCGTCGGCGCTCAGCATCTGAACTGGGAATCAACCAGGCCGCTGGATCCGCCGAGCCAGCGACTAGAGATCGCCGTGCACGCCATCGACCTGGATGGCTGGAGGACCTTGTGCCACCTCCTGACGATTGGAAAACGCCGAGCGCCGAAAGGTCGATGCCTCCTCACCGTCCACGATCTTCTGGAACATCACGACGGCATCATGATCACCGTCCTCCCGGTGACGCCGATCGACCGGTTTCTGATCGAGGTGCTTGAGGGGTTCGCAAGCCTCACCGATCTGGTGCGCCGAGACGCCGTTTCGCTCGGGATCCAGCGATTGGGAGATCCCGACGAGGAGATTCGACTCGAACGTACCGTTGATCTGGGGCGACGGTTGGGAATTCCCATGCTTGCCCAGAACGACGTGCACTATCACGATGCGTCTCGACGATCGGTGCAAGATGTACTCACCTGCATCAGACATGGATGCACACTCGAGCAGGCCGGTCGTCGCTTGTGGCCGAATGACCAACGTCGTTTGAGGGCGGCCGAATGGATGGGGCGCCGGTTTTTAGATCATCCTGAAGCATTGATTCGATCGCTGGAGTTGACGGAACGATCTCGGGAGTGTCGTCTTGATCACCTTCGGTATGAATATCCGGCGGAGATCACACCGTCGGAGGAGACCCCGATCTCGCATCTGCGGATCCTGGTGGAACAGGGGGCGAAGCGTCGTTTCGGACCGGTGACTCCCGACGCGGTACAAACGCAGTTGGCTCATGAACTTCAACTCATCGACGAACTGGATTACGCCCGGTACTTCCTGACCGTCGACGACCTGGTCCGCTTCGCCCGAGGGCGTGGGATCCTCTGTCAGGGCCGTGGAGCCGCCGCGAATTCGGCGGTGTGCTACTGCCTTGGAATCACCGCTGTCGACCCCACCCGCATCGACATGCTCTTCGAGCGGTTCATCAGTCGCGAACGTGACGAGCCACCGGACATCGATGTCGATTTCGAACACGAACGTCGCGAAGAGGTTTTTCAATACATCTATCGTCGTTACGGACGGGATCGCGCCGCGCTGGTGGCCGAGGTTGTGACCTACAGGGGGCGGAGCGCCATACGCGAGGTCGGTACCGCACTGGGGCTCTCTAGGGATCTCGTCGACCGACTCGCGTCCGAGACCGATTGGTGGAGCGATGGCGCCATTGATCCGGATCGAGTCCGGGCCCTCGGGCTCGATCCAACGGATCACACCATCGCCCGGCTCTTCGTGATCTCAGAATCGATTCTGGGGTTTCCGCGTCATCTTTCCCAGCACGTTGGAGGATTCGTGATCACCGACGGACCTCTTTGGAACATGGTTCCAGTCGAAAACGCCGCGATGCCCGATCGAACGGTGATCGAATGGGACAAGGACGACGTCGATGCAATGGGGATGTTGAAGATCGACTGCTTGTCGCTCGGGATGTTGTCCTGCATCCGTCGAACGATGGATCTAGTGAATGTGGACCGGTTGGATCGGTCGGACCGATCGGATCAGTTTGATCATCCTGAATCAAAGATTCAAGATCGCACCGAACCAGGCCGGTTGGAATTGCATTCGATTCCTGCCGAGGATCCCGCGGTCTACGAGATGTTCTCGCGAGCGGACACCGTGGGAGTCTTCCAGATCGAGTCGAGAGCGCAGATGTCCATGCTGCCTCGTCTCAAGCCGAAGTGCTTCTACGACCTGGTGATCGAGGTGGCCATCGTGCGGCCCGGACCGATCCAGGGAGACATGGTGCACCCGTATCTTCGGCGACGTGACGGAGAGGAGATACCCGCGTACCCGGATGCTGCGGTACGTCGGATTCTGGAGAAGACCCTGGGCGTGCCCCTCTTCCAAGAGCAGGCAATGTCGCTGGCGGTGGCTGCCGCGGGGTTCACTCCCGGCGAGGCCGACCAACTTCGGCGGGCCATCACCGCGTGGAAACGCAAGGGGAACGCCATCACGGCCTTCGGCGAACGCCTGCAGAAAGGAATGGCGGCTCGAGGCTATGAACCGAGCTTCGCGGAGCAGGTTTTCATCCAGATCCGCGGCTTCAGCGGATACGGTTTTCCTGAATCACACGCCGCCAGTTTCGCACTTCTGGTGTACGCCTCCGGTTGGCTCAAGTGTCGAGAGCCTGCTGCTTTCGCCGCGGCATTGATCAACAGTCAGCCCATGGGGTTCTATGCTCCGGCGCAGATCATCAGAGATGCCATGGAGCATGGAGTTGAGGTTCGAAGAATCGATGCCCAGGCATCCGATTGGGATTGTCACCTCGAGCGAACGGCGGCCATGCCCTGGGACGAGTTCGACCCGATGGGATCGACTCGGACGGCCGCGGGAGCCACCGCCATTCCGCCCAAGCCGAGCGTCGCAAAGGACCAACCGGCGATCCGGCTCGGTCTGAGATTGGTTCGCGGTCTCCCCCAAATCGACGCCCGGGCTTTGATGGAAGCCGTTCGTCGACATGGACGATTCGAAACACTTGAGGCACTGGCGAATGCCAGTGGGTTGTCGACGTCGAGCCTTCGGCGGCTTGCGAAAGCTGACGCTTTTCGTTCGCTGGGGGTCACTCGGCAACAGGCCCTCTGGAAACTACAACGGTGGCGTGATGACGATCTCCCGCTCTTTGGCGCACTGGAGGATCGTGAACCAGTGGTTGCTCCGCAAGGTTCACGATCGCCGGATGACGTTGCCCACATCGTCGGAGGGGGACTCGAAGAGCCCGTGGCAAGGCTTCCGAAAGTGGATTCGCTGGCTTCGATCGCCAACGATTATGAGTCAATGGGCTTATCACTCGGCCGCCATCCCATCGCATGCCTGCGGTCGGGACTGGCGGGTCAGGGGGTTCGAAGCGCCTCGGAGCTCGCCGACCAGAAGGCGTGTCCGAACGGATGTCGGCTTGCGGTCGCCGGCGTGGTACTGGTTCGTCAGCGACCCTCGACGGCCGGAGGAATCGTCTTTGTGACCCTTGAAGATGAAACCGGCATTACGAATCTGGTGATCAAACCAAAGATCTATGTTCGGTATCGCCGGATCGCCCGTCATGCTGCGGCGATGGTCGCGGTCGGACGAATCGAACGTCGTCATGACGTTGTTCATCTGGTTGTGGCCCGACTCGAAGAGATCGTTCGAGGAGATTCGGCTCGGTCATCCATCGATGATTTTGGATCACGCAGCCGGGATTTTCATTGAGCGAGTGTGGTTCTCGGGCCTCCCGTCACATTCGGAAAGGTTCACCTCTCCCTCTCCACGCACTCGAAATCCTCGATCCGCAAGGAAGTGTTCTTGTCGAAGCGGACTCGCAATATGAAAGTGGATTCGGCGTCCGCGTCCGGATTCCGTTGGTTCAGGGGAGACAGAGGGTTATGAACGTGAATTCAATCATCTCATCCGTTCTGGGTTCGCTCGCGGTCTCCTTCGTGACCGTGGCCGGAGCACCAGGCGATACAAAGCCGCCAGGGGGTACCAACGAGTCGGCGACCGTGATCATCGATGTCTCGATCGATGGCGAGCAACCACGTCGGATCACCTCCAAGGGGGTCATGGACGGCGGCGTACTCAGGTTCGCCGGAGAACATGTGGACTCGAACCGGGAATTCACGTTGGCCTGGAACTGGTCTGCGGATCTTGACCCGATGAAGAATGCCCGCCTCGATGGCGAAGCCTCCGTCTGGAACGAGAGCGGAGATCGGCACATCTATAAAGTACAGGCGATGTTCAAGCTCGATCCCGTCATCATGAATGCCTCCGCCGTCGGCGGAAGCGTCCGAGTCACGCTCAACATGAATGCAGGCGGCGGAACTCTAGATGTTCTGTCCGGCGAGTCGGTCTGGTCGGTCTTGATCGACGATGACCTGGTCAAGCGACTTCATCCCGGACCGTTCATGATGGGCGGTACTGAATCAGGAAGTGCTGTCGCCGATGCGAACTTCGGGGCGCCTTATCCCGGTCTGGTTGCTCCGTCTATCGAAGAAGGTTTTCGAATACAACATCATTGCCGGGTGACATCCGGTGACCAGGTAGTGTTCGCGACTGATCTGATCATCGGTGGCGATCCGAGCGACTTCATTCGACGCCGAGACGTTCAGCGACCGGTGCGGATCGGCGACACAAGCCTCGAACGACGAGTGATCCAGCTCGGCCCGGCGTCTCGTGGTCGGCCCGTCAGCGGATCACGACGAGGCGGGGTTCGAAAGATCGTCGGTTCCGCGGACCGCGGCGTTCAGATCAAGAAGACAACGAAACGGAATCAACCCACCACCTCACAAAAGTGAGAAGAAGTGAATCACGGCTGGCCTTGCCCGGCTCCAGTCCGTTCCAATGAACGCGTCCCGTTGCCTGTCCCGCATCGGGGCGTGTTCTTGCGCGGCGTTCGAATCCTGGTCATGGACGACGATGATCAGGGACGAATCTGACCACGACTCACCATCAGCGGTGCCGTGGCATCCACGATTCGGAACGGCGCCGTGGTGCGGCCCGAAACGGTCCAGACCCAGCCGGCCGGCCAGTCTCGAGTCATGCCGTGATTAAACGGCGCGAAGTCGTAGGCGAGGGCGACTCGCCGATTCATCTGCTTGATGGTCCCGAACCACTTCCAGGGTTGGTTGACGTTCGCCTGTGGCAGGCCACGGCCGCGCATTTCATAGGGATCGAAGGGCACCCATCCGCACCCCGGGAGGTTGAACTCGGCCCAGACGCAGAGGGTCGTCCGATCCTTAGGAAGTTTCGTGTCCGGATTGTTTCCGCTCCCGGAATAGATGCCGATGACCGGTCTCGCGGGAATGCCCGCCGCGCGAAGCACGGCGACACAGGTGCAGACCATGTCACCTGGGGTTACCGAGAGCGCCCGGGTGCTGGAGATGGCTCCTTGCAGTCGGAACCCACGAATCGTTCCCTGGCCCTCTCGAACCAGCGTCTGGGTATTGACGTTCTGAAACTCGACGATGGTCCGCCGCACGAGATCCTTGGCCGCCAGATAGATTGGCGTTCGGCGAAGGCGACCTTCGGTCGTCTTCGCCACGAAGGCTTTGAACACCTCGTCGTCGGATTGAATCCCCTGACTGGGGGAGAGGAACTTTGTGACCTCCGGTGTCCACGCTCGAGGCCAGGTGACCTTCGCAGCGATCGGTTCGTCCACGCCGATGCTGAAGGCGATCGCGGGCCAGGTGGCCCGGGCGGAGACCGTTTGTAGGGGACCCTGCGGAATATCGAGTCGGATGCGTTGTGCCCCGCTCAACGGATCCCCCTCGATCCGGGCCGGAACCTTCTGAGGAATGCCGTTTAGCCTGACCGATGACTCCAGCCCCCGGAGATCGGAGACCGTAGAGGTGTCCACGGTCGCGGCTTCGATGGTGATCGATCCACCCGCCGAGAGGAAGGGATCCGGAACGCCGCGAGTTTGCGAAGTCGCGCCGATGTCGATCGAAAGCCCGACGGTGTATCCCCGAGGATCCGAGCGGTAAAGGGGAGGGGCGGGACAACCGGGCCAAGAATCCGCTGGCGACGCAACCTGCCTCGCACCGGTCGCTCTATCCTCGGAGCCAATCGACGCGTCACCCATCCCCGACGAAGCGGGACATGCGAGACATCCGAAACATGCGGCGAGGGACACGATGCTGGTCAGGTCGGCCAAGTTGATCCTCCTTCAGGATGGACTCCGAGCGTGCGTCGAAGTCTTCGCATCATTCGATCAACGTGTTCCACGGGCTCAGCCGAGCACCGACCGAATTCCCGTGGGGAAGAGCACGTAGTAGAGATCGTTGAGGAAGCTGGCGAGCACGAGATTGATCACGATGATCGCCAGAAAACTCGTCACGAAGGCGCTGGTTGCGGCGCGGCCGACGCCACTGGCACCTCCAGCACACGTGAAGCCCCGCCAGCACGATACGAGGCCGATGGCGGCACCGAAGAAAACGCTCTTGAGGAGTCCGGCGAACGGATCCCACCAATGGACGACCAGGCCCGTGTAATACCAGTAGTCGGCGGTATTGACTTCAAAGAGCCCGGTGAGAATCGCCCACGCGCCCCACACCCCGAGGGCATTGGAGTACATGGTGAGAATCGGCGTCATGACCACGCACGCCACGAAACGCGGGACCACCAAATTTCGAATCGGATCAACGGACATCGCCTGCATCGCGTCCAGCTGTTCGGTGACCCGCATGGTGCCGAGTTCTGCCGCGAGCGCTCCGCCGACCCGCCCAGCGACCATCACCGCGGCCAGCACCGGGCCGATCTGCTTGACCACGCTGGAGTTGATGATTCCGCCCATCCGGTCGGCCATTCCGATGGCGTTGAACTGGGCGAACCCCTCAAGGGCGAGAATCATGCCAATGAACATGCCGGTGGTGGCAACGACCGGGATGCTCGCCACCCCGACCGTAAAGATCGGTGGCGCAATCCTCCGGCGACTGAGCCAGGTCCCGGGGCTCGCGATGGTCCAACCGACGACCGCGAGGCTGAAACGCGTGAATTCACCGACCGGCGCCAGCATCTTCACAAGCGAGTCGCCGATGAAGGCGGGAAGCAACAGAATGTTCGGGAGAGTTCTAGAGGACATTTCGTTCAGGGTACGGTGGATGCCTGCGTCATGGGCATCATCTGGACATCATCTGGGCATCATCTAGGAAAGAAACACGGGGCGGCCCGAAGGCCGCCCCGTGAGGATTCTCTCATGGATGTGTGGCGACGATCAGGGGCAGGCACCCCAGACCGCGAGCAGGAGGCCGACATCGGCTCCGTTCACGGTGCCGTTGCCATCCAGATCTTCCGGGCAGCCTGGGCATGGGCCCCACGCCGCCAGGATGTAGCCGAAGTCGGCACCATCAACGACGCCGTCGTCGTTGAAGTCGCCAGTGCAGCCACCGTCATCGCAGCCCAGATCTGCTTCGAGATCGACGACCCAGTTGTTGTCGGGGAAGCCGATGTCTTCCAGCTTCGTGAACGTTGTGAGTCCGCACGAGGCGCTGAGGATGTAGGTCGAACTGTCCGAGGGAAGGTTGTTTCCGCCGAACGTCGCGAAGCCATCCGTGCTCGGATCCATCGCGAGTGTGACGACCAACTGGGTGTCTGCGGGGACGCAGATCGGGGGGTCGAAGGATGCTCGCTGCAGGTTCTGGCCGGTCACGCTGACCGTCTCGCGAGTCCCGATCAGTTCGAGATCAACACCCGGTTCGACCGGATCGCCACCATCGGTATCGATCCAGAGCTGGACAAGGGTGGGGACTTCTGAGCCGCCGTTGTTGACGCCGAAGGAGACGCATGAAACCGAGACGTCGAAACCACCCGTTGATCCGGTTGCCAGATCAAGCGTGACGGCCCATGTGTTCTCGGTGGTGATGCCGCCTGCGGCACAACTGATACCACCCCCCGTCAACGCGAGATCCGAGTTCGGGCTGATCGACTCAGCGCCTCCGGCACACTCGTCGAATCCAGGGCAGCCATCGGTGGGATCGGCTTCGAGGGACGCGACGTATTCCGGGAAGTCGGGAAGGTCGCAAGGCAGGTTTCCATCGACGACCGGGGCGACGAAGGCACGGTAGGTGCCGGCTTCGAGGCACGCGGTGTTGACGCTGGGGCATTCGCCGGAGCCTACAGAGACGATCGCAAGCTGGTCGCCACATTGATCGTTGATGATGAAGTTGTCCACGGTGACGCGACTCCAAATGGTCCAGGTGACGATCGACCGTTCAGTGATCGTGAACTCGTACCAGTCGGTGTCGCGAACGTCCGCGATTTCGTCGGTGTAATACGTGCCGGCCACGACGTCGCCAACCGAGATCGACTCGAACGCGGGGACGTCCATGTTGCAGCCGCCGTTGGTGTTTTCGCCACAGGCTTCCGTCTCGGTCATCTTGGCAGGCGGGAAGTCACAGGGGAAGCCGGAGACGCCGCAGTAGGCTTCGGCGATCGCGGCACAGTTTTCATCCCAGATCACCTCGCAGCAGAAGAGGTCAAAATTACAAACCGTGGCGCTGCAGATCGGATCGTCGCACCCGGGCTCTTCGTGAGGAACGAAGCAGTCACTACCCGTGTAGCAGTCGCAGACCACGCCGTCGCAGCCCGCTTCGCCGATGAGCTGCTGGGCCCAGAACTGCGTAGGGAAGCCGATCGATGCGTAGGAGACGAAGGTTCCAAGGCCACAGTCGTCGGTGCGGATGTAGGTCTGATCATCCGGGCCGACATTGCCGGCGATCGATGCGAAGCCGTCGGTCGACGCGGAGATGAAGAGTTCGACCACGTAGGTCGAATCGGCCCCGAGGCATAGCGGCGGATCGAAGGACGCCTGGTACAGCTGGTTTTCGGCCTGCGGCACCTCGAAGTCCATTGTGGCGACCTCGACCAGGTCGATTCCCGGCCCCTGTGGCGCGCCGCCATCGGTGTCGAGGTAGACGGTGACCGCGCCAGGCAGCGCCAATCCACTGTTGGTCGCGCCAAACTCAATGCAGCTGAGCTCAAAGTCTTCGCCGGGGAGAAGCACGCTCAAGTCGTAGCTCTTGGCGAAGAAGTTATTCGTCGTAATCCCGTCTGCGGCACACGAAACACCGCCTTGAGTGATATCAAGGCTTCCGGTGTTCAGGACGGTATCGCAGGTCTGCGCATGCAGTCCTGCCGTAAGAATGAGGCCGGTGGCACCAGCAAGTGAATGGATGGATCGACGCATATCTCTTGATCTCCAAGTTATGGAATCGGGGTCGTGAACGAATAGGGAATCGAAGGTAATTTTGAAACCGGCAAATGCTCTAGTAAGAAGCACGAGGGTCTGGTGAGGAACGAGTTCAAGGCCATGGAGTTTCGTTGGCCAAGAAATTCCGAGCGGTCACATGACCGCTCGGAATCGGAGTTTTGACGTACTTCGGGCCGATCAGGGACACGCACCCCAGAGGGACAGGAGAAGCCCAACATCGGCACCGCTGACCTCACCATCGTCGTTGAGGTCTTCAGGGCAGCCGGAGCAGACGCCCCACGCCGCGAGAAGTGAACCGAAGTCGGCACCATTGATCAGGCCGTCATTGTTGAAGTCTCCGGGACAGTTCGGGCCACCGCCGCATTCGAGGTTTTCCATGCCCGGGGTATCGGCGGCCGGAGGATCTTCGCTGAGCGGATCGTAGGTGCCGATGTTCCACGCGCCGGTGTCATCACAGGCCCAGACCTGGGCCGGTGCGAAGGCGTTCTCATCGATGTCGATGTCCGGTCCGACCACGGTTGCGGAGTAGTAGCAGTCGCCTTCCTCGGGAACGACATCCGTCTCGATGAGACTCACGGAGTCGATCAACTGCACCCAAGGCATGACGTCGAGGACGCCATCGTCGTCGGTATCGAGATCCATCCCGGCCTCACCCATGAAGCCGAAGACCAAGAAGAACGTCAGGTTGTCGCTGTTTTCGAAACTGAAGCGACGAACCGAACCCGGCGTCGACAGCATGAAGGTCTCGGTGTTCACGAGAATCACACCATTGCCGCCGATCGAAGTGCCGCCGAGCGGAACCGCGACTTCCAGGCTTCCGCAGCCGCCTGCTCCGTCACCGACCACAAGGACCGAAACACCGTCGAGCGAGGTACCAGCGAGGCCCTTGATTTCGATGTACTCGTCGAGGTCGAGGCCCGGCTGATCGGTTCGGATCTCCGAGATCACGATGGCAGGAGCTTGCTTCCCGATCGGAAGGCAGCTGTTGATGGCGTGCGAGACGCAGGTCTCGTCCCATGAATCAGTCGCACAGAAGGGGTCGATCATGGTCACGAGGCCGCAACACACCTCGTCGTCGCAGCCGGCGACGCCGACCTCGAAACAGTCGCCCGCGGTGGGATCACCGCAAAGGATCGGCGGTGCCCCGCATTCGGGGTTTTCCAATCCCGGCGTGTCGGAACCAAGCGCCGGATCAAAGGCGCTCCAATCCCATTCGCCGCTGGCACACTTGTATGCGTGGGCAGCCGTGTAGGTGTCGTCGGGACCGACTTCGATCGCTCCGAGATAGGTGCAGTTCCCGCTTGAGTCGCCGACCATCGCAATGATGTCACCGACGCTCGATTCCCAAGGAGCGTTGTCAAGGACGCAGTTGTCCGCCGAGTCGAGATCCTCGCCACGGGCACCCGTAAAGTTCCAAGCAAGCAGCACGGTCAGATTGCCACCATCGATGAACTCGAGATCGATGGCATAGTCCGGGGCGCCGGCGCCCAGGCTCAGGGTGGGATCACCCATCACGAAGTAACCGCTCCCGGGAATGGTCTGCTCCTGCAGGTTGTATTGATGAACGATCACACCGTTCGGTGAGCAGCCATCACTGCCGATGAACAAGACGCTCAGGCCGTCGAGACTTTCGCCGGGATCGCCGATGATCTCGATGTACTCGTCCAGATCGGTACCGGGCTGCTTGGTTCGGAATTCATTGATTGAAACCGCCGGGGGGTCGCCATTCTGGAGGAAGCTTGCGGCGAGGTTCGCGCAGTTGACGTCCCAGGCGCTCGTGCAGCAGGCTACGTCGCTTTCGCAGACAAGCTCGCAAAGCACGATGTCGCTGCAACCCGGGCCTTCCTGCGACGTGAAGCAGCTTCGGGCCAGACCACCGCAGCCGACGGATTCGCATTCGATGTTGTCGTAACCGGGCGTGTGCTCGAGGGCGTAGTCGGTGAAACTTCCGATCGTCCAGTCACCACTGGGCTCGCATCGGAAGATGCCACCTGCAACGTAGGTACCGTTGGGTGGCACGATCACATCCGCGTATCCCCACTCGGTGGTGGTGGGAGGTGTGACGCAGGTCTCAAGGACCGTCACGCCGTCGGCGATCTTGTCCCAGGGGTAGGCGTCGAGCACGCCGTCGTCATCGACGTCGAGATCGTCGCCGAGCGCGCCGGTGAATCCGAAGACGAGGAAGAAGGTGAGGGTGTCGCTGTTCTCGAAGGCCAGGTCATCGAAGATGGCATCAGGAATGCCCAACGTGAAGGTGCTTCTCGCACCCACGAAGTAGCCACTCGAACTCATCTGATAGCCGTCAAGGTTGGAAACATTCTCGATGGTGCCACTGCCGGTCGAGCCGTCGCCGATCACGATGAGGCTGTATCCGTCGAGCAGCGCGTTGGCATCGCCCTTGAGTTCGAAGAACTCGTCGTTGTCGGCACCGCTATGGTCGATGCGAAGTTCGTTGATGATGAGTCCGTCTGGTCCACCGCCACCGCCGCCGCAGTCGGGGTTGACGGAGCCTGGTGTCTCATTGTCGCTGCCGATGTCATCCGTTCCGGGCCGCCAGGCCGCGGTATCGGTGCAACGCCAAGCATGAAGCGGGGCGAAACCGGCGACCGGGCCGACGGTGTTGTCGCTGTAGTAGTACTCCGAGCCGAATCCGTCCGGGAACGCATCGACGAGCATCGCCATGGAATCAACGATCTGAATCGCGTTGCGGTTGAGAACGCCGTCATTGGCGTCATCAAGATCGTCGCCCACCTGTCCGGTGAAGCCGTCTGCGAGGATCATGGTCAGGTTTTCACCCGACTCGAAATCGAAACTCGCGATCTGATTCGCATCGCCAAGGCTGTAGGAGTCGTTGGCGAGCAGGAAGACGCCGTCCGGCGGAAAGACGCCGGTCAATTGGACGACGATCTCGACGCCACCGTTTTGATCGGGTGGGAACACGCCTTCGAGGTCGCCGATCACGACGAATTGAAGGCCGTCCAGAGACTCTCCAGGTGTGCCGACGAATTCGACGTACTGGTCAACATCCAGTCCAGGCTGGGCCGTACGTACCTCGGATATCACGGAGAGTCCTGCCATCGCAGTCGGTGCGAGAGCAAGAGTTGTGACGCCGGCCAACAAGGTGATCGATCGGAGCATTGATCAGGTTCTCCTCGAGTTGATACTCGATGACTGGGAGACGCGGAATCCGAGAAAGACCGAGGCGGCTCGCGAAGCAGGGACGCGGCGAGTCGCACGGATCTGACACGGGAAATAGAACCCTGAGTACCCGGCGGAAGCCGGAAGGGCAGGGAGCGTACAACGTGCTGGGGAACACCCCGAGCATGTGTGCACCTAATCTAGCCCGCAAGGACCCCTTTTTCCTTCTCAAAATTCTGTTTATCTGATGATTAAGTCGAATCCAGATCGAGAACTCACCAATTTCGTGACTTTTGAGCGGAATTCGTCCGGAAATCTTTGCCCTCCAAGGGCTTGCAACTTTTTCGTCAGCCAAAAAACCCGGATGACCGAGTGGTCATCCGGGCTTGAGTTGCTCTTTTGATCAGGCATCCGCCTGGTAGGACCTCGGCGGTTCTACTTCAGCGGTTCGATTTCGCCAGAATCCGGGGCTGAAGCATCGGGATCCTCGGCGGGAGCCGGTGCGGCCGTGGTCTCCATAACTGCGGGCATCGGCGTCAGGAAGATCTCCACCCGTCGATTCGTGGCGGACCCTCGTGTTCCGTTTTCGGCGACGGGACGGAACTCGCCGTATCCCGCGACCTGAACCCGATTGGCCGCGATCCCGTCGGCCACCAGTGCATCTCGAACCGAGATGGCTCGATGCGTGGAGAGATGCATGTTGGTTGGATGCTTGGCCCGCGTATCGGGCTTGCTGATCGGCATGTTATCGGTATGTCCGACCACCCGAATCTCAAATCCCGCTGCGTCGCCGCCTTCGAGAATCGAAGCAAGTGCGGCGATCGCCTGCTTGGCCGCGGGATTCAGGGTGGTCGAGCCGAGGTCGAAAGTAAGATCACTGGAGAACCGAAGCATCCCGGTGCGTTCGTCGAAGCTGAGGAGTTCCGAGTTCTGCGAGGCCAATCGCACCAACGCCGCATTCAGGTCCGCGGGGAGAGGGCCGGTGTTGAGCCCGCTCACGGTGTCCAGCATCGCCTCGAAGTCGCCCCGAAGCCGGGTGATCTCGCCGTTCTGGTCGTCCAGTTGCGAGATCGCTTCATCAAGATCGGTCACCGATTTCTGCAGTTGTCCCCGGAGCATGCTCTCGTTCTGCTGCATCGACTCCATTTCGGACTGCGTCTGGATGTTCTGCCGTTCCTTAGCCCGATACGCGGTAAGGAGGTCGTCGTACTTCTCCTGAGGGATGCATCCCAGCGAGGAGAGCGCGATCGGAAGGAGAAGGAGCAGGAGCAGATGTCGTTGCGGTGGTTTCATGGGTGAAGGATCCCGGTTGGATGGCGTTTCGGAAACGGAGTCGCGAAGACCGGCTGGTCGGTCGGAAGCGAGACTCCCTCGTGGTCTAGAGTGTAGATGGAGCGGCGGCAGTCTGCCGTGCCTCCGCACCTCTAATGGAATCGGCCGATCCAATGAATCCCCTTGAGACTGGACCGGATGGACGACTTCCGGCGATCGATGGTCGCCTGACCCTGCTCAGAGTCGGTGGGGCGGTGGACGGATCTCGAAGAATCACACCCGCGAGCATTCTGCTTGAGGACCGAGCGGTGGTGGCGATCGGTTCGCCCGAGAGCATCGGGGGCGTCACGGAGGCTCGAACGCTCGATCTTCCAGAGGAGGTCATCTCTCCAGCCTTGATCAACGCTCATGCGCACCTTGACCTGACCGGTCTGGGGCCCATGCCCTGTGATGAGGGATTCGAGAACTGGCTGGGTCGTATTCGTGACTCGCGGCCGATCGATGCCCAGGGCGTGGCCGAAGCCGTTCGGCAGGGAGTTGAATCATCGATTCGGGGCGGGGTGGTGGCGGTCGGCGATATCGCTGGTGCCCTTGGTTTCGCCGCGGCGACCGCGTTGGAAGCATCGGCGCTCGGCGGAATCTCATTCATCGAGGTGTTCGGCATCGGGCGGAGGTCGAAGCACGGTCTGGACGGCGTCGAACAGGTGAAAAAGTTCGCCCACCAGGTTTCCAGTCGTCCCGGATTCGCGGTAGGCCTGCAACCACATGCGCCCTACTCCTGCGGCATGGCGACGTACGAAGCGGCCGCGGCGAGTGGGCTCGCAGTTTCAACCCACCTGGCCGAGACCCCGGAAGAGGCGGAATTCACTCGATTCGGACGTGGTCCGTTCGTCGATCTCCTTCGGCAGGTGGGGAGTATCGCGGCGGGTGATACCGTCGAGGCCTCCGGATCGCATCCGATCGATGCGCTGCTGGCCATCGAGCCTGCCCGAACCTGGCTGCTCGCCCATCTCAATTATCCCATTGAACCTGACGAAACCGGGCAGGCTCTGGACGACCGTCTCAAGCGATTGGCGGACCGCGATATGACCGTGGCGTTCTGTCCTCGAG
>JAPKCC010000084.1 GCA_028823105.1 Phycisphaerales bacterium
CCCTCGAATCGGATCGGCAGGTCGAGTGATTCGAGATCGATCCTGAGGCCCGACCGCTTCTGCATGCCGAGTTGGACCTCTATCAACAGGAGGCTGGACCCGCCTGCTCGCATGAAGTCTGGCTCCGCGTCGGGCGAAATGCCAAGGAGCGATGTCCACAACTCACGAAGCAGGGCCTCGGGTGCCATGGGTTCCATGGGTTCAAGCGATTCATTTGTCGAGGTCATCGGGGGCTGCTTCTTCGTCGTGGATGACTCGTCGATGCCTCAGCAACACACGTGCGGCACCTACGAGGCACAGGGTGCGGGGCCCGGAACCCCACAAATCCGTCACGACGTGAAACAAACCATCGTGCGAAAACCTGACCCACTATGGGTATCAATCTCTCGACCGAGCGTAGCAAGTTCCGAGCTCGAATTCACCTGAAATCACCGCCTAGAACTGGAAGGAACCCTTGATGCTGGCGCGGAGGGCCGGTTTGGACTGGGAATCGCGATTCGAGGGCAGATCCTGATCGATATGGAGGGAGACGGTCGCCCCTCCCCTCAGCTTCAAGCCGATCTGCTGCCCAAGTGAGATCCGCTCCTGCGCCGCATCGAACGTGATTCCAGCGGCGAGGGTCGCTCGCTCGTCGAGCGTGGCCCGCCCGTCGAACGATGTTCGGAGCGTATCCCCCGTGGCGATGCCGTCGATTCGATGATCGAAGGCAATCACGCCGCCCAAATCGATCCCCGGGGCTGCCCGCCAGCGGGCTGCTCCCTCCCATGCTGAATCGACGACGCCAACCGGATCGCCGAAGGCCACGCTGCCCAACAGACGCAGTGGCCGAGATGGGTTCGTGTCGATGCCAACGCGGAATCGGTCGCGCCGATCATTCTTGACGACGTTCGCGTCACCGACCACCCGGCGCTTCTGTTCGATCCCGAAACTCACCTGATCGCCCGTGACCGTGAGAAACCTCGCCGCGTCGATCACCAGATCGACGGACCGTGGATCGAATTCCAGATCGGTCTCGACCCGAGTTCGGATTCCGAATTGCCACGACTTAAGGAATCCGAGACCTTCGAGCGGGATCGACCATCCCATCCGAGCAAGCATGGCATGACTGCCGATGGAACCCACGTTGCCCAGTCCGCTCTCGAATCCATCGCCCAGTCTTCGCCAAGCGATGCCGTACTTGATGCTCCCGATGGCGCCGCCGATCGAAGCACCGACGGCACTCCGGTCGGCCTGCACTTCGGAATTCCCGGAATGACCCATCGCATGCTGAACCCAGGCCTGGACTCGCTGGCCGGCGATCATCTGATCAACGTCGAATCCCAATAGGGAGGCGTCTCCATCGCGACCCCCGCCACGAGTTGCCACGAGACCGAATGAAGATCCCGCCGAGGGCCGAAGCACCGCACGGGTGGCAAGGAAATTGCGTTCCAATCCCTCCGCTTCTGAAGGCGTACTGAATAGCCGGTCACCGGCAAACGGGTTCGCCTCGGCCGCGCTCTCGCCACCGAATCCGAGCCCATCGAATGCGACGCTTCGATTCGCCAGTCGAACGGGAGCGTCGAAGCCCGCGACGTCCTTCTGCCAACCAGTCTGATCTTGATCCGCTGCCCTGAATGCGTCGCTCGCGTCGATGCGGCCGCCGGCGACGACCGCCACCGCCAACGTCGAACTCGGCCGCCAGTCGATATCGATGCCCCCGATTCCCAGCGTGCCACGGGTCGGGTCTTCCACGCCGGAGATCCGCCCGAAGGCCCCGACTCTCGGCATGCTTCCGCCGTTCAGTTCCTTGCGAAGGATGAGATCCAGCACCTCGAGATCACGCCTTCGCGGCTCGGCCAAGTTTCCGGAGAACGGCAGGACGACGAACGAGCGACGCGTCGCATCGATGATCGACGATCGGTGAAGGTCCAGGTCGAGATCAAGGCTCGCAATCCCGGTGGACGTCGCGGCGACTGCGTGATGCGGAAGGCCCAACGACCAACCTGCGACGATGCACGTCAGGCCGATCGTTCGGCATGACTTCGCGCTAAAATTCACTCGACGCGCAGCAGATCGCAAGGACGAGCCTCCACGGCACCGACTTCGGCGCCACTTCGCTATCGGACCTCATAGGACCGACGCAGGACGACAGGATTGCTTTGGTGCAGGATTCTCTCGATCCCGTACCCACCGTTCACTTCATCGTCAGAAAGAGAACGTCCAGCCAATCTTCGCGACCAATTCCGTGGTGTCAATTGTGAAATCGAGATCATCCGCTTCGACATTCTGATTGAAAACCACGAATATCTCCTGCCCGTCGCGGAACGCCCATCGAAGTCGACTGTTCACCCCGACGGTCCCGGATTGTGTGTCGTACTGAATGAGATTCTCCCAAGAGATCTCCGGCGTGAAGTAAAAGTTCACGCGACTAGAGACCAACCAGGTTTCCAAACGTCCGGTATCTAGCCTGATGTCGTTCCACTGCGCGGCACCTGCGATGAGCAAACTAGGCGCTGGTTGCCAGCGGAGGTTCCCCGAGACCGTGGTTCGCGAGCCGCCGTAGTACCCGCTCCAGGCTGCCGAACCTCCGATTTCGACCGGCTCCTTGGAGGTCGTCTCGAATCCAGCTTCAATCCGGCTCCACGTGTAGTTCCCCGCGGGAACCAGAAGTTGGTTTGCGACCAGAAAGTCCTGCGTGGGAACTTCCTGTTGGATGCCGTACTCAAGATAGATTTCATCGCCTCGATCGAACTGAATCTTTGGCACGTCGAATTCAAGGTCCATGCTCTCGATCTCGAGGTCGAGATTCGTGACCATGAAGCCCCCCACGCCGAGGTCGATCGTCCGTACCAATGACGAATCGGGCCGCCATCGATACCGCCCGCCACCGAACAACTCGTGGATGCCCGTCCGCTGCACGAATCCCAGTGCCGGGAAGTAGTCACTGCCAATCCGCGCCCAGCCGAGTCTCCAGTTGAGAATGTCGTTGGGATAGCTGATCCGCGCGCCCATTGCAGTGGCATCCGAATCCTCTTCGCCGCCGGTGAAGGTCTGCTGGAACCAGGCGTTTCCCGACAGAGTGCGCCCACCGGCGAGATCTGTGGTCACGAAATTAAAATCGGTCCCGAGCAAGCTGTTGGATTCCGGCCCGAGCGGATTGCCGTTGGTCGCGATGACGCCGATCGAAGACTGCTCGAAGACGTTGAACAATGCGCGTCCCGCAAAGTAGTTCCTTCCGGCCGGCGAGACGTCGTCGTCCATCTGCGTATCGAGAATTCCGACGGAGACGTCCTCGATCGATCCCGTGAGCTTGATGCCGCCCAGGATGGTCTCTGGCTCGCCCTGCGGCGACAGACCGATCCGTCGAGAGTAGAACGGCAGGGGTGTTGAACGAATCCCGCCGAAGTCGAAGTATCCAGCGTCTTCGAGGAAGAAATCCCGCTTCTCGGGAAAACGAATGGAGAACCGCGAGAAGTTGATGACTCGTTGATCAACTTCGGTCTCGGCGAAATCCGGATTGACGGTCCCGACGAAGGTGAGCCCCGGAGTGATCTTCCAGAACACGTCGACTCCACCGGTGCCGGAGACATCGGTGCCATCATCTTCCTGAGCGGTGATCTTCCCGTACGGACGCACATCGATGCCCGAACCCTGATCGATGTCGCCGAACATCTCGACCACCCCCGCGTCCGCGACCGAAGTGACGCGAACGTCGCGATCGGCGGCCTGCCAACGGATCGTCTCGTTGTTGCGGCGGATGTCGCGTTCGAAGTTGATTCCCCAGTCAAGATTGTCCGCATCGATCGAGATCGTCCGGAACGGCACCACGAACTCCGCGGTCCAGCCTTCGGCGTCGATCGCCGAGCGTCCATACCACTGCCCGTCCCAGTTGTAGTCGGATCTTCCGTTGACCAGTCGGGCGTCGGCTCGGGTGCCGTTGGGGTTGATCCGGAATATGTAGCCGGTGCGGAGATCTCGCTTGGGATCGAGGACCATCATGATGTTGTCGTCCCGGTTGATCGGCCCGCCTCGGATCATCACCCGCGAGACGATCTTGGACGGCTGGTCGTCGAAGCAGCGAACGCCCACGTAGAGATTCCGAGAATCGCGCATCAGCCGGACCTCGGTCCGCTGGGTCGGCAACGCCCCCTCGTCGGGATCAACCTGCCGCCAGGTATCCGCGAGCAACGTCCCGTCCTTCCAGATCTCCTCGAGCACTCCATCGATTTCGGGCGCCTCGGTCACCCCGAACACCCGCGGCGCCGACGTCGTCTGCGGGACTTCGCCATCCAGGATCGTCGCCGCCTCGTCGTCGCCTTCAGCCACCGGATCCACCGACTGGGGAGAGGCCACCGCACCACCGGCGAGGATGGTCGAGACCATGAAACCGATCGCCGACCGGCTGAGTTGGAGTTCCGGGATCAAGGAGGAGAGTTCCATGAGTGAGCGATCCTAGACCGACGTGATCCGCCCGGGTTGCAAGGGAACTTGGCTGATTCGAATAAAGCACGCCGACCGATTCGCTAGGCTGCTGGAAATACCGATCGATCGCGACCACGGCTAATCATGCGAACCAACTGATGCCCTCGAATACTGACCGCCTCGAACTTCGCCTAGACCTTCCCGGGCTCCCCGAAATGGAGCCGTTGCTTCGGGATTTTGCCTCCCGGGCCATCGACTTCGCCGACATCGAGAACGATCGAAAGACCGATCTTCTAGAGGCGATGATCTCCGCCGTGAATCTGGTCGAGCATGCACTTCAGGCGACCGAGCGCGACGCAGTCTCACTCCGGATCATCGCGATCATCGACGCCGCGGCGATTGAGTTCTCGCTACTTGAGCGCGGCACGCCGCTCGGGAACGCCGACCTCGATTCACCCGGGCCCGCGAATCCCGCGCAGATCAGACCAGCCAAGGTGTTCGATCGACTCTGGTGGGTGCAGAAAGGGCCGGAGGGTTCTGAATTACACCTTCGGGCCCATCGCCCCCACGCGAACATCTCCACGCTCGAGTCCGCCGCGCAACGACTCGATCATGAGGCCGCCGAGGCGGACCATGCCCAGTCGGAGCCTTCGCCCAAGACCGACGACTATCGGATCCGCGACTATCGACCGGGCGACGGTCTCGAAGTCGCCCGACGGATCTACGAGTCCTACGGACACTCCTACCCCAATCCCGATCTCTACTACCCCGATCGGATCGACGCGATCAATTCCGAGGGGCGAATCCACTCGATCATCTGCGAGACGGCGAGTGGCGAATTCGTCGGCCACTACGCCCTCGAACGACCCGATCTCGGCCCGATCGGTGAAGCCGGTCAGGCTGTGATCGACCATGCGCACCGAGGACATGGCCTGATGAAGCCGATGCGGACCGCCGTGGAAGATGCGGGAGCGAAGATCGGGCTTCTGGGAATCTGGAGCCAGCCGACCGCCCGTCATCCCTTCAGTCAGCGCATGAATCTGGGATTCGGCTCCACCGCCTGCGGCCTGTGTCTCGGGACCACCCCGGCCGAGACCACGCTCCGCGGCGGCGTCGGAACGTCGCCCGCCAAGGAGGATGCCGCGTCACGGCATTCCTGTTTCCTTTACTGGCATCCGCTTGGTCCCGAGCCTCCGATCACGGCGTTCGTACCGGCGGCCCTGGCCGGCCTCATCGGAAGAATCTACGGAGCGCGAGGACGCGAGGCGACCATAGAGACCTCTGGCACCATGGCTCCACGTGGCAATGGAGTCCTCCACGTCCGGTTCGATGCCGCTCGTCGGGTCGGGCGGATCGAGATCGAGGAGATCGGCCCGGCCTCGATCGAGGCCATCCGATCGGGGCTCGCGGTCATGGAGTCCGCGGCCCATGCCGCCGTCATCTTCGTCGACCTCCCCATCGATGATCCGGGCTGCGCCGAACTCGCCGAGCACCTTCTCGACGACGGGTGCCGGCTTGCGGGGATCGGGCCCCGGTTCCGTCAGACCGCCGAGGGTGCCGAAGACGTCCTCCGCCTCCAACGCGTTCTGAGTCCGGTGGACGAGGCTGGAATCGTCGTAGAGGGCGATCTTGGGCACGAACTTGCGTCGGTGATCCTCGGCCGCGCCTGACCGGATCCGCCCCGCGGGGTACGATCGACTTCATGCCAGGACCAGTCGTCGATCTGCATACCCATCTTCTTCCCGAACGCTGGCCGGACCTCGCCGAACGGTTCGGATACGGCGGCTGGATCTCCCTCGATCATTGCGCGCCCTGCCGGGCCCGGATGGTGATCGATGGAAAGTCGTTCCGCGAGATCGACGATCGCAGTTGGTCACCCGAACGACGCATCGCCGACTGCGATTCGCATGGCGTCGACGTACAGGTTCTCTCCACGGTGCCGGTGATGTTCAGCTACTGGGCAAAGCCTGCCGATGCGCTCGAAGTCTCCCGGCTGCTTAACGATCATCTCGCCGGCGTGGTTCGTGATCGACCCGATCGTTTTCAAGGGCTCGGGACGATTCCGATGCAGTCCCCGGATCTGGCCTGCGCCGAACTGGAACGCTGCGTGAACGAACTCGGCCTTCGAGGCGTTCAGATCGGCTCCCACGTCGAGAAATGGAATCTCGACGCGCCGGAGCTCTTTCCGGTGTTCGAAACCGCCGCTCGTCTCGGCGCTGCGGTATTCGTCCACCCTTGGGAGATGATGGGCAGTCCCGAAATGCCGAAGTACTGGCTCCCCTGGCTGGTGGGCATGCCCGCCGAGACCGCTCGCGCCGCCTCCTGCCTCGCGATGGGTGGTGTTCTCGACCGACTTCCCGATCTCCGCATTGGTCTCGCCCACGGCGGTGGCTCTTTTCCGTTCACGATCGGTCGGATCGCCCACGGCCACGCGGTGCGACCCGACTTGTGCGCCGTCGACAGCTCGACGCCGCCACGCGATTTCCTCGACCGGTTCGTGTACGACTCACTCCTGCACGATGCCGGCGCCCTTCGCTATCTCGTCGACCTTGTCGGCGCACGACGCATCGCGATGGGCAGCGACTATCCGTTCCCGCTGGGCGAACACGTACCCGGCGAACTCATCCGGTCGATCGAGGCCTTCGACGACGCCACTCGCGACCGCCTCCTCGGTGGAACCGCCCTTGAGTTTCTTGGTCTTCCGGTCTCCGCCCAGAAAGTGGATCGATGACCTTGTCCAACGCCCCTACCACCTCCCCCTTTGACGGAATCGCCGCCGCGGACCTTGATCCGACCGCCGCCGGAGCCGCTCACCTCGACGGAATCGATCCCCTCACCGGATATCGAAGTCGATTCCATCTTCCGAAGCGACCGGATGGCGGCGACGCCTCGTACTTCGTCGGAAATTCCCTCGGACTGCAGCCTGTCGCGGCCCGGGCGATCATCGAACAGGAACTAGACGACTGGGCCCGACTCGGCGTCGAGGGTCACTTCGATGCGGCGCGTCCGTGGTATCCGTACCACGAGAATCTTCGAGACGGCTTCGCCCATATCGTCGGAGCACTTCCGTCCGAGGTGGTCGCGATGAACTCCCTGACCGTCAATCTGCATCTACTCATGGTGTCTTTCTACCGCCCCGAAGGTGATCGACGTGTTCTTTTGATGGAAGACGGCGCGTTTCCCAGCGACACCTACGCCGTCCAGACCCACATTGCAGCTCGCGGCGGCGATCCCGCGACCGACATCGTCCGCGTCGCGCCGCGACCGGGCGAGGATCTCCTCCGAACCGAAGACATTCTGGAGGAAATCGAAAGGCTCGGCGACCGCCTCGCCACCGTGATGTTCGGCGGCGTCAACTTTCGGACCGGTCAGTTGCTCGATCTCGCGGCGATTACCGATGCGGCCCACGCGGCCGGAGCGCTTGCGGGGTTTGATCTTGCCCACGCCGCGGGAAATGTCCCGCTCGCGCTACACGACTGGGACGTCGACTTCGCGGCATGGTGCACCTACAAGTATCTCAACGGCGGCCCCGGCGCCGTCGGGGGTGCCTTCATTCACGAGCGTCATGCGACCAACGGCGACATCCCCCGATTCGCCGGTTGGTGGGGCAATGACCCGGACACCCGCTTCCGCATGCATCTCGAAGACACCTTCGTCCCGGTGCCGACCGCCGAAGCCTGGCAACTGAGCAATCCGCCCATCCTTGCGATGGCGCCGCTGGTGGCGTCGCTGGACCTATTCATGGAAGCCGGATTGCCCGCCCTTCGAGCCAAGAGCCGCGTCCTGACCGGTTTCCTTCACACCTGCCTCCGCGAGATGCTCCCCGCCGGGAGCGTGGTGATCACGCCAGGGAACGCCGAAGAACGAGGTTGCCAGTTGTCGGTTCGAATTACCGATCGCGCCCGAGAACGTTTCGAGGCGCTCGCACCGCAGGGTATTTTCGCCGACTTCCGGCCCCCTAACGTGGTACGAATTGCTCCGGTCCCTCTCTACAACACGTTCGCGGATTGCCTCCGCGTCGCCGAAGTTCTCCGGTCGCTCTGACTTCCCTTTTCCTGATCGACCAGATTTTCCATGCCTGAATCGCACGACATCGTGATCGCCGGAGCCGGACTCGCCGGAGCCATGCTCGCCGCCGAGCTCGGGAAAGCCGGACACCGCGTCCGTCTCTTCGAACGCCGGCGCGACCCTCGCCGCGCCGATGCAGAAAGCGGACGCTCGATCAATCTGGCGATCAGCGTTCGAGGATTGCACGCTCTGCAGACCGCGGGCGTCGAAACCGAAGTGCTCGCTGAAGCCATCAAGATGCCCGGCCGGATGGTCCATCTCCACGGTCAGGAGATCTTTTCCGCCTACAGCCGTGACCCAAAGCGGGCGATCAACTCCGTGAGTCGGAGCGGATTGAACCGACTGTTGGTGGAAGCCGCCGCGGCAAGCCCAGGCGTCGAAATAATATTCGAGGCGCGATGCGTCGACGCCGACTTCACAGACGATCATCGCCCGGCTGCGATCTTCGAACATGCCGACGGGCAACGAGAACGGGTCGAGGCGGATCTGGTGATCGGAACCGACGGCGCCTTCAGTGCGGTTCGCGCCGCCATGCAACGGACCAGCCGGTTCGACTTCTCTCAGACCTATCTGGCCGCGGGATACAAGGAATTGACGATTCCTCCCGCCGACCACGAGGACGGGCCGCATGGTCGCTTCCGGATCAAACCTAACGCCCTGCACGTCTGGCCGCACGGCGGTTCGATGATGATCGCGCTTCCGAACATTGATGGTTCTTTCACCTGCACGCTCTTCTGGCCATTCGAAGGCGATCACTCCTTCGCCACACTCAAAGATGCCGACGATACGACGGTGCGTGCCTTCTTCGAGCGGCACTACAGCGATGCCGTGCCGCACATGCCGACCCTCCTCGAGGACTGGAACCGAAACCCAACAAGCCCCCTAGTCACCATTCGATGCCGCCCGTGGCACCGAGGCCGCGCCGTTCTACTCGGCGACGCGGCGCACGCGATCGTCCCGTTCTACGGCCAGGGAGCCAATGCGTCCTTCGAGGACGTGGAAGGCCTAGTGTCCGCGCTGGCGGCCCATCCTTCCGATCTGGATGCCGCGATCGAGGCCTACGAAGCGAGCCGAATCGAAAATGCCAACGCGATTGCGGACCTCGCGCTCGATCAGTTCATAGACATGCGGGATCGCTCCGGAAGCCGTACTCAACGGCTCGCGAAGAAAGGAAGCCAGTTCCTGGGCGCCGTGGTCCCGTTCTGGTGGACACCCCTCTACGACATGGTGAGTTTCACCCGCATCCCGTACGCGACCGCGCTGGCGAAATCTCGACGACAGGCGAAAGCCTTGAAGACGATGGCGGCTTATCTGCTTCCGATCCTGGTGATCCTTTTACTCCTCGTCTTCACCATCCTTGTCCAATCATCCACCTGACCCCACCTCCGAAGCGGAATGACAGCATGCTGATCGACATCACCCCGCCCATCGAACCAGGCGTCTCGAAGGTCTGGCCCGGCGATACGCCACCGACGCAGGAGTTCCTCTGGAAGATCGCCAACGGCGGGACGGTGAATCTCTCCACCCTTCACAGCAGCGTCCATGTCGGCGCGCACGCGGACGGACCCTGCCATTACGGCGACGGCGCTCGGGGAATCGAGGAGCAGCCACTCGACCTCTACATCGGACGCTGCGAGGTGATGCGAGTGCCCGGCCGCCGAGGATCGCGAATCCGCATCGAGGATCTCCCGCGAACTCCGACCGAAGCCCGACTGCTCCTGTCGACCGGCACCTTCGATGGTTTTCGTGTGTTCAATCAGGACTTCAGCGGACTCGAGCCTTCGCTCATCGATTACCTCCACGAGCAGGGCGTCCGCCTGGTTGGAACGGATGCGCCGAGCGTCGACCTCTTTCATGACACGAAGATCCTCGCCCATCAGCGATTCCTCGCCAACGACATGGCGATCATCGAAGGTCTCGCCCTCGATGATGTCGCAGAAGGCCGCTACGAACTGATCGCACCTCCCCTCAGACTCGTCGGATTCGACGGCAGCCCGGTGCGTGCGGTGCTACGATCGCTCACCTGAGCGGCGCTTCGCCGCATCCCGATTCCACACCTCACAGGCCCGAAAGATCCCGATGAACCCAGCCCTCCAGAACCACTCTTCAACGCCTCTTCCTCGTCACGGCAACGCGGCGATCGTGCTTGTGGTGGTCCTCGCCACCGTGATCGCGTCGGCTCTGGCCGTCGCCCTGACGGTTCGGGACGGTGAAAACGAGACCAGCACGATCAACGCAAGCATGACTTCGGTGCAGATGGACTCGGTGCTTCAGCCGGTCGCCAACTGGGCCGCCGTCGGCATCACCGACTGGGCGAAAGCGCACGACGGGGCACTGCCCACCAACGCCAACGGCAACGCGCTGATCAAGAATCTTAAGAACCAACCGATCATCGAACAGGCCACCGGTTTCACCGCAACCCCGGTCTACCGCCGAGTGACGGCGAAGAACTTCGAGATCGTGCTTCCTACCGCCGAAGTCGGTGGCACCGCCCATTACACCTACGCCTTCACGGCCGACGGTCGTCTCCTGACCGCGGTTCCCGACCATGTGTTCTTGTCCGAAGACCAGCAAGAGCAGGACTCGCTCAAGGCGCAGCCCAGTCTCGGTGATGACAGCGCCGGCTGATCGGCCTGTTCTGTTCAGTCGATGGTGGCGATCACCTTGACCTCGACCGCGATCGGGGTCGGCAAGGCATTGATCTCAATGGTGGTCCGGGTTGGATTGGGATTTTCATCGCCCGCGAAGTACTCGGCATAGACCTTGTTGTAGGCCTTGAAGTCGTTCTTCATGTCGGTGAGAAACACCAGCACGTCCACCACGTTGGTCCACGGAACGCCTGCGTCGGCAACGATCGCCTTCACATTGTCGAAGCACGACCGGCACTGGGCGTCGATGTCCTTCGCGATTACGTTGCCGTCGAGCCCCAAGGTGACCCCGGGAATTTCAGTGGTTCCCCGTTGTCTCGGGCCGACCCCGGAGAGAAACAGGAGATTGCCTGCTCGTCTGGCATGTGGGTAGGCGCCGACCGGTTCGGGGGCGGACGGTGAATCGATGCGGTCGGAATCGGCGGTCATGGAGGCTCCGGTAGCTCTTGGTGTTTTGGGGTGCTCAGCGATAACAGACCACCATTTTCAACCCGGGTGCGCGATGGTGATGCTGCGGGTCTCGGTGAAGAAGCGAAGGGCCTCTTCCCCGCCTTCGCGGCCGACGCCAGACTGCTTCATCCCACCGAACGGCGTCCGCAGATCTCGCAACATCCAGGTGTTCACCCAAGTCATTCCCGATTCAATTCTCGCCGCCATGCGATGCGCCCGTTCGAGATCACGTGTCCAAATCGAGCAGGCCAGGCCGTACGGCGTCGCATTCGCTCGATCCACCGCTTCGCCATGCGTGTCGTAGCCTTGAATGGTGACCACCGGACCGAAGATCTCTTCCTGGTTCGTACGGCTGTCCTGGTCAAGCCCCATGAACACGGTTGGCTCGAGGTAGAACCCGTTCTTCACGCGATCGGGAAGGTGCGTCGGCCTCCCTCCGCCGCAGGCGAGCGTGCCGCCCTCGGCCTTGGCTCGTTCGATCGCGGCCTCAACCTTCTCGCGATGATCGGCGGACACCAGAGGCCCCATGTCGGTCTCGGTGTCGAGGGGATCACCGACCTTGAGCCCGGCGACGGAATCGAGAAACCGGGAGACGAACGCCTTCATCCGATCGCGATGTACGAGGATCCTAGAGCCACAGGTGCAGATCTCACCCTGATTCTGAAAGCACGACCGAACGATGGTCGGCATCGCGGCTTCGAGGTCGGCATCCTCGCAGACCACGACCGCGTTCTTTCCGCCAAGTTCGAGGGAGGTCCGCTTGAACATCGGTCCCGCCGTTGCGGCGATCCGGGCCCCGGTCGAAGTGCCACCGGTGAACGTAATGGTCGGCACGTCGGGATGCTCCACCAGACGCTGACCAACCACATCTCCCCGCCCGTGAACGACGTTGAACACGCCGGGTGGGAAACCCGCCTCGATCGCAAGCTGTGAGAATCGAAAGGCGCTGAGTGGCGTGATCTCACTTGGCTTGGCAACCACGGTGTTCCCGGTCGCCAGCGCCGGTGCGATCTTCCAGGTAAAGAGATAGAGCGGGAGGTTCCAGGGCGAGATACATGCGGCCACGCCCCGAGGGCGATGCAGGGAATAGTTGAGCCCCATCCCGCCAAGGTCGTAGGCCTCCGACTTGGTGTGCAAGATCGCACCCGCAAAGAAGCGAAGGTTCGAGGCGGCTCGCGGGATCTCGAGATCGCGTGCCAGCGCCAGCGGCTTGCCGTTGTCATCAGTCTCGAGCCGCGCCAGTTCATGGACATTGGCATCGACGAGATCGGCCAGCCGATGGAGACATGCCGCCCGTTCCGAGGCGGGAAGAGCGCTCCAGATCGGAAATGCCTCACGGGCGGCGATGACCGCGAGATCAACGTCCTCGACAGTCCCGGTCGGGACCGTGGCAATCGTCTCCGCGGTGGCCGGGTTGACCACCGGCATGCGATCGACATGCAGCGACGGTTCCAGCATCTGTCCTGAGCGTAGGTTTGAGATCTCGATCATGGGTCTGGTCTCCTTTAACACGCTCACGATTGGACGACGCGACCGCCGTCGACGGGGAGGTTCACGCCGTTCACATACCCACCCGCTGGTGAGGCGAGAAAGAGGGCGGCGGCCGCGATCTCCCAAGGCTCGCCGATCCGCGCCGCGGGGATACCCGAGACGGCCTGGGACCTGACGTCATCGGGGGTGGTTCCGCTCCGACGAGCCTTCCCTTCGAAGAGCGACGCAAGACGGGCGGTGTCGGTGAAGCCGGGAAGAATATTGTTGACGGTGATGCCGAAGCCACCGAGTTCGACCGCGAGGGTTCGACCCCAGTTGGCGACCGCGCCGCGAATCGTGTTGCTCACGCCGAGCCCCTTGATCGGGGTGACCACGGACGTCGAGATGATGTTGATCACCCGGCCGTATCCAGCTTCCTTCATGCCCGGTGCGAACGCTTGAACCAGCGTCTGGCCGCAAGCGAGGTGCATCTGGAAGGCCTTGAGGAAGTCATCCGGATCCGCATCGACGGCGAATCCCGCCGCGGGACCGCCGGTGTTGTTGACCAGCACATGCACCGGACCATGCGCCGCCGCATGCTCGTCGGCCGCCGTCTGGACCGCCCGCCAATCCGAGAAATCGACGCAGAGCGTCCGATGCTGCTGGCCTGCGGGAGTCGCCAGATTCGCAAGAACCTGCGCGAGACCTTCTTCGTTTCGACCGACCAGCGTGACCGTACCGCCGGCCGCGGCGAAAGCCTCCGCGATCGCCCGACCGATCCCCTGCGTACTTCCGCAGACGACGGCGTGACGATCTGAGAGGGTGAAATCAATGGATGTCTGGCTCATGGCATGGAGGGTACCGAAGGACGGGATTGGAGGCGGGCTTCCGACGGCCCCCGCGTACCATGTGGACATGTCCCGTATCCGGTCCATCAACACGTCGCCCGGAGGAATTCCGAAGCATCCCATCCCTTCGGCGATGCTGTCGGTCCTTGGACTGGAGGGCGACGGACATGACCACGAGAAGCACCGGACCCCGATTCAGGCGGTGTCGATCCTTGATCTCGAAGTTCTGGAGGCGATCGCCGATGAGTCAGAAGTCCTCCTCCCTGCCGGCGCACTCGGTGAGAATCTGACGCTCCAAGGCGTCGGCGTGCAGCTCCTCGCGGCCGATGACCGACTGAGATTCGAGGGTGGCGTGGAACTCCGGATCACGCGAGTCCGACCACCCTGCTACGTGTTGGATCCCTTGTCTCCCGATTTCAAGAAGACACTCTGGAACCGTATCGGCATGTATGCCTCGGTCCTCACGCCCGGCTCACTCGAGGTTGGCCAGACGATCACGGTCGAACGGTGCGGAACCGGACCTCGGCCGTTGACCCGACGACCAAAGGACGGTTGTATCGACGGAGCCGAATTCGCTCGACGCATTCTGCTGGGATCATCATCGCGCTCCGCGACGACGGACGTCGGCTCATGATCAGTCTCGAGCCACCGAAACCCTGGCCGCACGCCGCGGTCATCCTCTCGGGCGGGGGCAGTCGGCGAATGGGCGTCCCAAAAGGCGGAATGCTGCTCCCAGACGGCCGAAACATGCTGGAGCGAACGAGGGACATGCTCGCAAGCTTCTGCGGTCAGGTCGTGATTTCCGGCAACCCGCACGGCGCCGTCGGCCATGAGGTGATTCAGGACCTCCGTCCGGACTCGGGGCCTCTCGCCGCGATCGAAGCCACACTCTCCAGCGGAATCTCACCACAGTACCTCCTGGTTCCATGTGACTTGCCGCTCCTCCCCGCGGGCTTGCTCGCTCGTCTTCTCGTCGGTGAGAACGATGGCATGGCGTGTTTCGAGACGCCGGCCGAACAGGGCCTTGAAACCCGATCGCTCCCATGCCGGATCGGCACCACATGTCTTCCGCAAGTCATCGAGATGCTGGATTCGGGCGACCGAGCTGTTCGTGGTCTCGTCGAGCGACTCGGCCCCATGGCTACCAGAGTCTCACTGGCATCGCGCGAAGTCGATCTCCTGATGAATGTGAACACACCAGACGACTACGAGCGAGCGTGCCAACTCCTGCGAATCGGAGCAGATTGATCAGGAGAGAATCAACTGGATTTTTTCAGTCAACACGTCGCGTCACAAG
>JAPKCC010000006.1 GCA_028823105.1 Phycisphaerales bacterium
CTTGATCCCTGACCGGCGCGGTATGGCGACGTCGCTCGAGAGCAGAATGCTGGCGGGGACCCCGCCGACCACGTCGGTCAACTCGGTGAGGAACAAGCCCTCCCTCGACATGGAGATGCCTCGGTCCGCATCGAGCATGCAGGCCGACATCGTGCCTTCAGAGAACGGTCGGGCCAGATCTCGATCCGGCGACCACTCGATTAACCGTCGAAGATCCGGGTGAAGAAAAATGATCCGCGGCGGGCCACCTGGGGGTGATGCCTCGATGCCGATCTGAGGCGCCAACATGGAGTGAACGATTCGGTCATTCGTGCGAACGGAGATCGGGATCGTCTGCATTCCTTCTTCGAATCGCGTGCGTTCCGTCAACCGTGACCAGGCGAGTTCGACGGTTCCGTCGCCTTTGCGCAATGCGAAGATCGTTCGCCCGTCCGGGGCGATGACCGGGTCAACCCACGAGCGGTCGAATCTACTCTCAATCGTCCAGGTGCTTCCATCGGGACGTCGGACCACCAGATCGAGACCGTGTGCGTCGATCGACCGACGGCACCAAGCGAGGGTGCCATCCGCTCCGATGGTGGCGAATGCATTGACGAACTCATCATCGATCAACCAAGTTACTTCGCCCGTTCCCCAGTCCACGCGGCCGATCCGTCGTGCCCCATCCGGGCGGTAGCCTTCGACGAGGAACCCGATTTCGTCGGCAGATCGGCCGAGCAACCAAGGGCCTCGAATGGTCTGGAGCGACACCGCGCCTTCGGAGTCGAGGCGGAGTATCTCGAAGGGAACGACGGGGAGTCGTTGAGCGTCCGGCCGCGCGAGGATCGCCGGCCAAGCAGGTGGAGCCCCCGCTCGAACCGCAAGGAATCGACCATCTGGTGAAGAAAGAGGGATTGAGAAGTCGTCGTAGTCGACCTCGCCGACGGATCGCCAACTGATCTGTGCCGAGACGTCTCTGGGGTCGAGTCGGTCCGATCGGCGATCACGCTCTGGAGTGATGTACGCACCCGGGGTGCGACTCACTTCACGTGAGACGCACCCCTGGTTGAAGACGAGAGGAAGGACGAGTGTGAGCAGGGCCTTCAGGTTCATTCGCCGCTGGTGGCCGGCTCGGCGGTCTTCTTGGCCTCGGGTTCCGCCGTGTCATCTTCGATCTGGTCGAAGAACTCGTCTCCACCCAGTGTCTTGGCCATTTCATCAAGCGGTTTGCTGAGTTCGTCGAGACGCTTCCGTTCTTCGACGTTGAAGTTCGTGTCGTTCTCATCAGGATTGTCGACGACGATGGGGGTGATAAAGATGACCAGCTCGACCAGCGATTTAGCCTTCTCCGTGCTGGTGAAGAGAGCGCCCAGGAGCGGGATGTCCCCAAGCAACGGGACCTTTCGTTCCACATCCGTATCGTCTTCACGTCGAATGCCGCTCAGCACGATGGTCTGATTGTTCTTTACGGTGACGGTGGTGGTCGTCTGGCGACGATTGACCACGGGGTTTGAATTGACTTGATTGCTTGTACTGAACGAGGAAATATTCGAGAGGAGAATCTCAATTTCCATCGCGACGTTTTTCTCGGTAGTGATTCGAGGCCTGACATTCAGGCCGATGCCGATCGCTTCCTGCTCGAAGGACGTGGTCGTGCCGCTGTCACCCGTCGTGGATCCGGTTTGGAACGTGACGTCCTGACCGGCGAAGAACTTCGCTTCCTTGTTGTCGCTGGTGAAGACTCTTGGCCGCTGCAGGATTCGGACGTTGTTCTCTTCTGCCAGCGCCGACAGAACGTAGTCCACCGTGGTATCGAGGTTGAGGAAAGACGTATCGAAAGCGGGGCTTAGGAAGTTGTTCTCGGGGCTGCTATCCGATCCCTTCGTCATCGTAAGGCCCGCGCTGCCAACGATGGTGTTATCCCCCGAGGCAGTAAGTCCCGAACCCACGCGGATGCCGAGACTCAAGGAATCACCGAGGGTGACTTCCGCGAGCGTGGCCGTGATCATGACCTGCCGTCCGGGCCGGTCGAGGTCCTGGATGATGTTCAAGAGGGCCTCTTGGATCTCGGCAGGGGCAAGCACCAGAAGCGAATTCTGGCCCGGGTTCGGAACCACCCGGCTCTTGCCGACGAGGGCGGAGACTTCGGCGGCCTCCTCGCCGTTGGCGCCGCGACCCGACTGCCAGGGGAAGGTGATTTCATCGCCGGACGTATCGGTGCCACCATCCTCGCCACCGCCGGCGGATTCGAAGTTGATGCCGGTGAGGCCTTCATCAGGAGCTTGAATC
The DNA here is from genome assembly GCA_028823105.1 of Phycisphaerales bacterium. Lineage (GTDB taxonomy): Bacteria > Planctomycetota > Phycisphaerae > Phycisphaerales > SM1A02 > UBA12014. The sequence goes on from JAPKCC010000006.1 coordinate 2,269, forward strand.
CCCCGTCCACCACCACCGGCGGCCCCGAGCAGGGCGTTCAGGATGTCGGCGACCTCGATGGCGCTGGCGTGCTTGAGTTCGATGTTCACGGGCATGCCGACACTCAGCGGCTGATCGATCTCCTCGATCATCGAGTCGAGCCAGTCGAAGTTGTCGGGGGTCTTTGAGATGACGACGAGCCGGTTGGAGTCTGGATAGGCTTCGATGCGAAAGATGTCTGCGACCGCCGCGTCTGCGCCGGATGATCCGCCGCCACCGCCTCGGCCCGCCGGCGCGGACCCTCCTCCGCCTTCTTCGAGCAGGGCGACCAGAAGAGTCTTGACCTTCACCGGATCGGTGTACTTGAGGTCGTAGAGACGGAAGATGTTTCCCTCACGGCTCGGCGGGATATCCCACGCCGTCTTGATGAGGTGTCCGATGTCCGCGAGGATCTCGGGCTCGGCACGGACCGTCACCGCGTTGGTTTGGGGAAGCACGCTGACCTGAAGTTGCTCGCTGGTTCCGACCTGTGGAAGTTCCTGAGGGGAAGCTTGGCCACCTCGCTGATTTCTTGAAGTGGGCGCCCGGCTCTGGGTCCGGCTGCTGCTATTGGGGTTCGGGCTGAAGAGCTCCAGAACGATGTCCGCGATCGTCTGAGCATCGGCGTACGCGAGTCGGAAGGTCTCGGTCTTGACTGCGAGGAACGGAGGCACGTCGAGCAGGCTGATCAGTTTCTGAACCCGCTTGGCCCACCCGATGTCGCCCTCAAGAATGATCTGATTGGAGTTGACGTCCGCCGTGAGGTTGCCGTACTCGGGGGCGCCTTCGCTCAGTTGTGATTCAAGATCACCGACTTTGGCGTGTTGGAGTCGGAAGACCTTGGTGACCAGACTGCCGTCTTCGCTCATGCTGGTGACATCGACTTCGGGGCCAAGAACCACGTTCGGCTGGAAGTTATTCAACTCCATGATGGTGTTGAGCATGATGAGGTCGGGAGTCTCCACCACGCCGATGCCGTTCAGGCGGAACGCCTGAAAGATCAGGTCGAGTGCATCGTGCTTTGCCAGCGGGCGATCACTGAAGAGCGTGATCTTGGTGGTGGTCAACATGGTCGACTTGGGCATGACCGCCTTGCCGGTCCAATCGACGATGTAGGGGAGGAGGTCCTGAACGGTGACGCCATCGAAGTTCAACGGCACGGGATCATCGTCCACGGTTCGTCGGGTGCCACTGAGCGAAGATCCCTGGTCGGTCGAATTCGGAGGCGTGGCGGTTTTCGCTGGCCCCGTCCGCTCGGGCGTAGTCTCTGCTTGTGCGTCCGGGGCGTTGGAGGGCCCGTCTCGGCGAGGCGCCGTCGACTCGGCCGCGGCTTCCTGGGTGGACGCGGGAGCAGGCTGTGTCGCTGGACCGACTCTCTCCGGGCGATCTCCGCCATCTCGCGGAAACGCCGAGGCGAGAGAGACCCCTGCGAGGGCGAGCACGGCAACGAGTGAAAGACCGCCGGTCCGTCGAAAGCGACGAAGGGATCGGGCGTCGTAATTGAGGATGGCGTTGCGTCGAGCTTGCACGTCGATATTCCTTGCTGGGCTGGGCGTGGCCGGTCCTAGCCGGCGTCGTCACCCGAATCCTGCCGGGCGACTTCGGTCGCTCGGAGTTGGTTCACTTCTTCACCTTGAACAAAGAAGGTGGACGTCATTCGACGTCATCCGGTGTCATGTCACGTCGTCGATGCGGGAGAAACGACTCGATCGCCCGCGGATTGCCATTCATCCACTTCCCTGAGCGGTCTTTCTGTCACGGACCGCTTCTAACTGCTCGACTTCGTGTTGGAGTCTGATCCTTGATCTTGGATCGAGGTCCGTCCGTTGGAGGGCCTTGGTGGCGCGATTGAACGCCATGGTCGCGTCGGAGGGGCTCATCGCCATGATCTCATCATCTGAAAGCGAGGAGGGGAGCGTCTTCGGATCGGCGTACTCAGGGGGTGCGTCGTCGGCGGTCGAAGGCTCGGTGGCCGGGATCTCCGTCGCCGGTGCTTCTTCCGTTCGGTCATCCACCTCGGTGGCCGCTTCGGGTTTGGCATCAACGCGCATCGGAATCTTGGAGTTGCTCGCGAAGATTTCTTGTGTGGCGGAGGGAGGTGGTGATGGATTTTCGAAGAACTTCGACTCGCGGGCGATGATGTCGACCTCGTATTCGCCGCCCTTGTGGGCCAGAAGAACCTGCCAGATGTCGATGATGGCGAGAACCTTCACGCCGTCCTTCTCGTCGCCCAGAGCGATCACATTCTCGGCAGAGCCGAAGAGCACCAGGGTTCCGAGGATGCCGGTGGGCTTGGGACCGCTGTACGTCGTCGGCGGTGGTGGTGGTCCCTTGGGCGGCTCGGCCGCGGTCGGTGTCTCACGTGTTCGGGCGGCCGGCGCCTTTGGCCGGCTCCTTGGTCGTGAAGGGACCACGAACGGCGAGCGTCCCGTGAATCGTCGGCGGTTGATTTCGGCCTGCTCGGCGTGGTTTGCGGCCAGCACCGCGATCGGATCTTCGGCGTCATTCTCCCACGATGGCGTCGCCACCGCGGAGAAAAGGCCGGGTACTTGGATCACCAGCACGCCGAGAGCGATGGCGACGGCCAGCAGACTGGTGATCAGGGGACCGGACATCCGGACCTCTGAGAGCGACGAGAAGTTGAAGGAGACTCGGCTCATGTTTTCTTCCCAGGGACGATCCACGCCTCGACCATGATTCGAACCTCGAGTTTGGGCCCGTCGTCGACGAGTTGCAACCTCAAGGAACTGATCGACTCGATTTCAGGCTCTGCTTCAAGATCGCGAATGACGTCTGCCACGGTCTCGGAGTCGGAGATGAACTCCAGCTCGCAGATGATCCGCTCCACCCGGCCACCGGCCATGGCGCTGAGTGGACTGCTGCTGGGAAGTTTGCTTCCGGTTCGACCGTCGATTTTGGGGACGATCTGATACTGCGAACAGATCTTGCTGACCGTCGACTCCAGCCGGGTCGCGCCGGGAGCAGCCGATCGGGGGACTTCGATCGGTCCGAGTGCGGTGGCAAGGCGTTCGATCTTCGGATCCGTCCTTTGGTCGAGCGTTCTTGCTCGCTCGATGGTGCTCGAGATGCGATCGCTCTCCGTATTCCAGTCGTTGGCGGTCGGCTGAACGTATTCGTCCCAGACGAGGATCGCGACGAGGACCATCGCGGCGGCGCCGATGACCCGCCAGATCGGCTGGAGCGCGAGGTAGCGATCGACCAGATCAGTTTCGTTTTCTGAGGATGTTCGAGTGGATCCCTTGCTCACTTGGAGGTCTCCCGAACGCGGGCCATGATCAAAGTGAATTCCGCTCGAAGCCTGGCTTTGGTTTCGTCATCCAAGCCCGGCATCAACTTTGCGCTGGCAACCTTGCTGAGCCGATCCTTTGCCTCGGCGTTGCTCAAGGTCGCGATCTCTTCTGGAGAGATCGGATCCGGCACTTCGGTCACGAAGTTGCGTGCGGCTGATCTGCTTGAGGGGTTGCTTCGCGAGGAGCTCCCAGCCCCGCGACTGGAGGGTCGGGTGGATCCGTTCGAACCGCGAGCGGTTCTCGAAGCGGAAGGTTCTTCGGTTTGAACGTCACCCGCGACGTCGGTCTCCGGGGCTTGATCGTCCGCGACCGCGGACGACCGTCCCGAACTCCCGGTCACCGGGCGTTTCGAGGGAATGGACCCGATTCCGGCCAAGCCCGCTTCGATGCGTGCGTCCATGGCCGCCTGTGCCGCGTCGCCTTCAAGAAGGTAGCCGTCCGAGTCGACCGGTCCGTAACGTCGCTCGGAGTAGGAAGTGATCGCGTAGTCCTCGTCGGAGGTATAGCGGACGAGTCGGAGTGCATCATCGATCTCGGCGGTGATCTTGAATTCGGTGTATCCCCGCCCGTCGGGCTCTTCGATCGACGACTCGGGGCCGGAGTTTGCGAGGAGTCCGCTCTCCCGCAGGCGCTTGTTGAAGTCGAAGACGGCATCGGCACCGCTTTGATCGCGACTGGCCTTTGCGTAGCCGCCGATGACCAGCGGTTCGCCGTGCTGGATGGTGATGGATTCCAACTCGATCGACTCCGGCATGAGATTGGCGACATCCCCAAGGAGCTTCGTCATGCTCCAGGCTTGGCGGTCGAGTTCCCGATACACCTTCTGCAGGTTGTCAACCTTCTCGACATGGGCCTCCAGAACCTGAAGGTCCGCCACCTTGGCCCGCATGACCATGAGTCGGAGTCCGGCACCCGCCAACGGGACGAGGAGAACCAGAATGAGGGCGACCATGCCGACCGCGACTGCGACTCGTCCTTCAGAGAGTCGGTTCGCGACTCCTCGAACGAAGCTTGGTCGCTCATGGACCTCGTATTCCCGCATCTCCGCGAGCGTCGAAAGGGGGCCACCGGCGACACCGACCGCCGCGAGAATGATGCGGTCGTCCGCGGGTGCGGAGCCGTCCATCGCGATGGATGCGTTCTTTACCGTCTCCCGGAGAAGATCATCTGCTCCGGGTGAAATGACGAGTGATGCATCGATGGTTCGGGATTGGATTCCCTCGAACATCGACTCGATGGCGGATTCGATTCGTGTGGGAGGAACACCCTCGCTCAGCAGGCTCTCGACCACGAGAGGTCGAAGCCTCGATTCGATCCCATCCGCATCGCGTTCGCGGTTTCGAGCCGCCCGGAAGGACGGTCCATGTTCGGTGGGGATCACTGCGGCGATCGCGGCATTGTCCGCATCGACGATGGCGGAGAGGGAATCAAGCCCATCCCCGGCAAGGAACGCGAGACAGGCGATCTCGGGCACCCAGCGGACTTCCGTGGCAGGGTCCAGCGCTGGAAAATCGACGTCGATGGCTTCCGGCCAAGCGACCACCAATCCTGTTGGATGGCTCGAATCCCGTCCTAGAACCGAGATTCCCGAGCGATGGGCCGGCGTTGCCCCGAGCATTCTTGCCTCGGCTTCGAGCCGGATGGCGGCCTCCACCTGAGCGGGATTGCCCGGAGGGGTGTGAATCGTTCGCACAAGGCTTGCTGAGGACGGGAGAATCGCCAGAATCCGGCCGCATTGGGCGGTCTCAAGTCGCGTCCGAAGATCACCTGGGGAGCACCAGAAAGTCTCCTCAATGGTCTTGGAGCCGTTCCCCCGGAGAATCGCGACCCGAAAGCCGTCTCCGCGGCGTCGGCAGACGGCGGTCAGGTTGGAATCAAATTCAATGCGGCGTTTGGACATCAGTCTTCTCGGTATTCGATGATCTTCACGGGAAGTGTCGAACGATCAACTACCGCGTGGATTTCCACCTCTTGCCCACTTGTGGATTTACCACGGCTGGAGATCGAATAGACCCAGCCAGTCACGTCGAGCTGGTCTGCGACCGTGGCGAGCACGTCCGGATCGATGCGACGTAGTTCCAAGAGGTCCACGATACTCGTGATTCCTTCCGCCCGCGACTGTCGGTAGGCCATGATGGACTCCGCAACCGCGGAATCACCCGCGAAAATGATTCGAAGTACTTCGGGCCCGGCGGTATTGAGATTCACTTTTCCCGAAATGATCTCCGGGCCTTCGTAGGTGGTGGTCGTGCATTCGGCGAAAACGGCGCGAAGTTGCTCCGGTGAGAGCGATGACACCGGTTCCTGATCGTTGTTACTCGAACCTCCACTGCTTCGACCGGTGGTTCTTCGGCTTGACGTGTTGGACGCGGCTGGGGCGCCGACGAGTTCGCCGAGATCGATGGCGAGCAGGGAACCCATGAGCGCGTTCGGGGTCGCCCCGTACGTCATCAGGGCGTCGGCCTGCGACTCATCGACGCCGGTGGTCTCCATCAGTTCCTCGACCGAGGTGTCTGCGAGGTTGACTTTGGGGTACCCACTTCGTCCGAGCGGAGAGTCGACGCTTCTCGCGGTGAGATAGCCGGCCCAACCCGAGTCCATCTGGCCGTCGAAGTCGTCGTCCGGCGCGGAACCTTCACCGTCATCCTCATTGCCGTCGAGGCGATTGTTGAGATTCCAGTCTTCACCTCGGATGTACTCCGGCCACGCCCCGGCAACCAGTTCGAGTTCGGTGATCGATCTGAAGGCTGCGTTTCTCGGGATGTATCCCAGATCGCGTCCTTCATAGAAACTTCGTTCCGCACCGATTCCCTGAACCTCGTCGTCTTCATCCTTCCAGTCGAGGATCGCGTCCGTGGTGTCGATGTTCATCTCGGGTAGTTCGAGCAATTGCATCTTGGTGATCGAGTTGATGTTGAGTCGCGAATGAAGATCGAGTGGCCCCCGGAACTCCTCTCCTTCGGCAATGTGCCGGATGTCCCAGCTACCGCTCTCGAGTGATCCTTCCCAATCGAGCTCAAGATCCCTGACGATCGACATCGGATCCTCGGCGTCCGGAGTCTCGGTGTGTGATGCGAGCGTCGCAATCACCCGTTCCATGCCGGCCCGAGCTGCCCAGCGTGCCTGCACCCGGCCGAGGGCGGCTCGGCCGAGGACCGTCGTCCGCCAGGTGACCATCTGCGTGGCGGCAACGATCATCGACGCAATGGCGATTGACCAGAGAACTACGATCGTCGCCGATCCTCGTTCGCGGGTTCGAATGTTGCGGGCGCGTGTCACGCGGGTTCCACCGTCAGTCAATTGTCGCTACCCGTGGATTGGTGACTTCCTCCGCGCCCGCTGGAATTTGAACCGACAGGGACAACTTTGAAGGGGGCGTTCGGTGGCGTGAATCCACCGCCTCGGCCGCCGCCGCCCGGACCTTGCCCGCCTCGGCCGCCGCCGCCGCCTGGACCTTGCCCGCCTCGGTCACCGCCGCCTAGACCTTGCCCGCCTCGGCCACCAGGGCCGCCTCTCATCCCTCCTGGACCGCCTTCTGGGCCACCGCGTCCTCCACCAATGCCGCCGCCGCCGCCGCCGCCGCCGCCGCCGCCGCCGCCGCCGCCTGCGGCATCGGGAAGTTCCTCTTCCGCGACTTCCTCTTCTTCCGGTTCGTAGTAGGGGGGGATGATCCGGTCGACCGAGACATGCGTCTGCAGCGTCACGATGCCACGGCCGTCGGCATCAATTGAACCGTCGTTGTTGCCGGAGGTGCTTACGGAAATCCGGAATCCCCACGGGAGACCATCCACGTCCGAGTCCCAGTCATCGAACCAGTCCTGGCCGTCATAGGCTTCGATTCGTAGCCCGACCACTCCCTCGGCGATGGGCGTCACGACGCCACCTCCGGCGGGGATGTCGTCCGGAACCGGATCCCGTCGCTGCCAGAGCGCCGTTCCAAACTGGTCCTCGTCGATCCGGTATTGCGTCTCGTACTCGCCACCTTCGCCGTTGTAGTCAATCGCGCCCAGGGGTTCGAGTCGGGTGTTGAAGATGAGGATTTCGTCTCGATCGAGATCCATCCGGCCTCCAAGGCGAACGGTCTTCGAGCCGTCGTAAAGCATGACCCGGGTGTTGAAGAGGTCCGAGTCGCGCAGGATCGCGGTGAGATCCCTTCGAACGGAATTCAGGGCGGCGTCGGCGCGGAGAAATGCCTGAAGCCGAACTCGGGAGATGGCCCTCGCACGACCGACCTGGGAGAGCGTGGACACGACCGTGAGCAGGACAAGTGCCGAGATGACGCCTGCGAGGACGAGTTCGATCAGGGTGAAGCCCCGACGACGGCTAGCGATCAAATGCTTCTTCATAACGAGCCTCGCGATCAATGGGTTCCTGTGGTTGCCGGATCGGATCGGGCTCTTCGCCCAGTTTTCCGGCGATCAATGTTTCACATACGAATGAACGACCGGTCTCGTGCGTGACGGTGGCCAGCACTCGGTACGGTTCCCCGACGCCGGGATCCGAGATTCGCACCTGAAAATCAAATTCTTCGTAGGGGAATTCGCCTCGGCCGGAAGACGAGTGGAGATTCGGGTAGTCGGCTGGCCCCTCGAGCAATACTTCGCTGAGGAGGTTGTCGAGCATGCCGGCCGCCATCACTCGAACCTCGCCGTCTCGTTGGAGGGCGAGTGATTTCGAGGTAATCGAGAAAATGGTCGCGAGTCCGATGGCGAGAATCACTCCGGCGATCACGACATCCAACAGGGCGAACCCTGGTCGTCGGGCACCATGCGGCATGCGAGAATGTGTTCGGGTCATCACCAGTCCTCCCGATCGGCGCCCATCTCGCTGAGATCGGCACGTTCTCTGAGCAGAGGCGGATTCGGATCGCCATCGCGAATGATCACCGGCCCGAGACCGTGGGGGAGCAGGGCCACTTCGGCGCCGTCGCCGGTATCTGACTCAATTCGAATTCGAATGTCGGGACGGCGCCCGCTCGAGCTGGAGGAAACAAACCAGTCTCTTGGATCGTAGGCCGCTCCGTCCACGGTGACGCGGGCGAACGTGATTTGGTCGGGAAGGATGAGCGAGGGCGCCAATGTCAGCGGTCGCCAGTCGACTTCGCCGGAATCGTCTGGAGCCAGCACGAAGACGTCGAGTCTCCGGTTCTCATCGGTGTAACTCAGGGCGACCAGTTTCTCGTCGGTCGCTTCGGCGAAGGCGAAGGTGGCGACGATGGTGCCCACGCTCTCGACGGCGACGTCGAGTTCGCCCCGTGCCATGCCGGACATCCGCGGAACCAAGATCGTTCCCAGAACGACGAGCAGCACCGCCGCGATGATCACCTCGATCAAGGTGAAACCGCGTCGTGTCGCCGGGCGAGGATGGTGCGTTCGAAGGTTCAGGGGCTGTTCCAGGTGAGTCACCGCTTGCCGTGAATGATGTCGTCCTCGCCACCCTGTCTCTGGTCGGGGCCGTAACAGATGACGTCGAATTCGATGTTCTGTTCTCCGGGGATCACGATGTCGTAGGGAGTGCCCCACGGATCGATGAGATCGGCGGAGTTGTCGAGATAGGGATCATCACCTTCGACGAGCATCTCCAATGTGAAGTCGTCGTCGAGGTTGCCCGTGGTGTTCTGGGTGATGTAGAGCCTGACGGCGTTCGCCAGACTGTTGACCTCGGCCGTCGCCTTGTCCTCGTGTGCTCCCTGGAGGAAGCGGGTGAGACGCGGCACGACCAGCGTGGCGAGGAGCGCAACGATGGTCACCGCGATGATCACTTCGAGAAGAGTGAAGCCTCTTCGAGGAGCCTGAGATCGAGTCAGATGCTTGGTCATGGTGCGTTGCATGGAGGATCGGTCCGGATCAAGGGGTGTGGGTTGGTCGGCCAGAGGGAGACGGGACGGAGGTGGATCTTGAATCATCGACCACCGGCGACGGCCTCCTGCATTTCAAGCATGGGGAGGAGGATGGCGGAAAGCACGAAGGCCGCGACGCATGCCATGATGACGAGCATTACGGGCGGAAGGGCCTTGGTGAAGATCTTCAGGCTGTTGTTCACTTGTCGATCGAAGGCCGAGGCGGCATGGAGGAGCATGCCTTCCAAGCGACCGGATCGTTCTCCGATGTTGACGATCTGGACGAGAAGCGGCGGGAAATGGCCGCATCGTTCCAAGGGCGTGGCCAGTGATCCGCCGGTCGTGACCCGCTCGCGCACGTCGTCGATGGCATCCATCATCACCGTGTTTCCAAGCGTGTCGCGAACGATTCCAAGGGCCGTGAGAATCGGTATGCCGGCGGAGCAGAGCGTGCCGAGGGTTCGCGTGAAGCGGGCAACGGCGATGTCACGAAGTAGATTTCCCAGCAAGGGGACCCGAAGCAGCAGGCCGTCGACGATCCGCCGGTTCTTGGGGACGGCCGTCCATGCTCGCCATCCGAAGAAACCTCCGATCGCCGCGGCGATCATCAGCCACCACCAGGCGGCGAAGAAGTCCGCGATCGCGAGAAGGACCTGAGTCGGCCACGGAAGTGGGACGTTCTGGGCCTGCAGGGGGACCATCAGTTTCGGAAGCAGGATGGTCACGAAGATCGCGACGCTGATCGCCATGATCACCATGACGATCATGGGGTAGATCGTGGCTCCGACGAGTTCCCGACGAACCTCGACGCTGCGTTCCAGGAGATCGGACAACTGGTGGAGGACTTCGTGCATCTTGCCAGAGGCGTCGGCGGCTCGGATCATGCCGACCACCATGTCGTCGAACGGAGGTCCGTATTCGCGGCATGCCTCGTGCAGCGGCCGGCCCGATTCCACGCGTTCGATGAGAAAATCGAGGACGGTCTCCTGCCGAGGATTGGCCGCCTGACGACGGACGATCACCAGCCCCTGCATCAGCGGCAGTCCAGCTTCCACCGCGGTGGCGAGTTCCCGCATCAGGTTCGCAAGTTCGACAGCCGAGATCGTGGGGCGATTCTGAGCCTTCGATGATGCCGAGCCGGTTTTCGATTCGATGATCTCGGTCGCCTGTTGGCCCATGGAACGAATGCGTTCCATGGCGACATTACGACTGCTCGCGGTGATCGTGCCGGACACCACGCGTCCCTGCTCATCTATTCCTTGGTATGCAAAGGCCGGCATGTTGAATCAAGCCCCGAAGTCGTCGACATCCTGAGTGGCCCGGAGTACTTCCTCCGGCGTCGTGAGTCCCTCGATCGCCTTCCGGATCCCGTCTTCCCGCATCGAGACGAAATCGTCGCCGAGCATCTTCCGGAGTTCCATCAACGATCGTCCTTCCGAAATGCCTCCGCGGAGCGAGGTAGAGATCCGGATCAGTTCATAGAACCCGATCCGCCCGCGAAATCCGGTGTTGGAGCATTTGTCGCAACCCGTTCCGACGGAACTTCTTCCGTTGAAACGGCTGAATTCACCGGGGGGAAGCCGATGGAGCAGGTCTTCGGTCATCGGAATCTCGGTCCGGCAGTGATTGCAGATGCGCCGGCCGAGTCGCTGGGCGAGGATGCCCTCGAGCACCGATGCGACGAGATACGGTTCGGCGCCCATGTCGATCATCCGGCCCACCGACGAGATTGCGTCATTGGTATGCAGAGTCGAGAACACGAGGTGGCCGGTGAGGGCCGACCGGATCACAATGTCAACCGTCTCGGCATCACGGATCTCACCGACAAAGATCACGTCGGGATCCTGACGAAGGATGGAGCGGAGGCCCGATGCGAAGGTCAGTCCCCGCTTTGGATTGACGGGGATCTGGTTGATGCCACTGAGCTCGTACTCGACGGGATCCTCGATGGTGATGATCTTCTTGCGTGGGTCGTAGAGCTTGCTGAGTCCGGCGTACAGAGACGTTGTCTTGCCTGAACCGGTGGGTCCGGTGACCAGAACCAGCCCGTGAGGCTTCGCGATCAACTTGTCCATGGTCTCTCGATCCCGCTCGGCCATGCCGAGGCTTTTGAGATCGAGTGGAAGGGACGACTTGTCGAGAATTCTCATGACCACCGATTCGCCGTACAGCGTCGGTACGGTCGAGACTCGAATATCCACTTTTCGGCCTTCGAACCGAAGCGAGATGTGACCGTCCTGCGGAACGTATCGCTCAGCGATGTTCATGTGAGCCATGATCTTGATTCGGCCCACCAACGCGGCCTGGAGATGCTTGGGGGGCGAAGGTTGCTCCCGTAGCACGCCGTCGATCCGATACTTCACCTTGAGTTCGTCTTCGAATGGTTCGACGTGGACGTCGCTGGTCCGGGACTGGATCGCCTCCAGCAGCACCAAGTTGACCAGGTTGATGAGCGAGGGCTGCTCGGCCATCTGGTGAACGTCGTCGGCTTCGATCGCGTCTAGGTTGTGCTCGTTCTCGCTCGCGATTCCGTCCTCGGCGGCGAGGCTTTCGGCCATCCGCGCCGCAGTCGTTCCGTAGGCGGCTTTCATCAATTCCGCGAAGGACGGTGCTTCGAGGCCCACTCGGCCGACTTCTCGCGAAGTTCGGATCGCCACTTCATCCACCGCTTCCGTATCGAGCGGGTTGAGCATGGCGATTCGAATTCTGCCGTTCTCCATCGAGATTGGTACGACGCGGAGTCGGACCGCGACTTCCGGCGGGAGTAGCGCCGCGGCGTCGGTGTCGAGTTCCGGAATGCCGTCGAAGACCTCGATTCCGAGGAGTCGGAGTCGTTCCAGATCCACACCCTCCCCAGACTCTGAGACGGGCTCGCCGGGAACCTCCAGCGTGATCTCAGGAGCGGCGACTTCGGCGTCTCCACCGAAATCGACCGGGTTCTCGAACCGTGTTTCTTCGCCGATTTGCTCGCTCACGTTGACCTTGCTTCAATGCGTCCCGCAGAGATCGTCGATCCACTGCGGAAGAGGGGTTCTCTGGATCCTGAATCAGTCGCGGTCGCCACGCTTGCCACCCTTGCCGGATCCAGTGGGATCGAGGGATCTGGAACCATCGGATCCTCTTCCCTCCTCCTTGCTGGCTTCGCCGGGGCTCTTGAATCTTGGTCGCGACGCGTTGTTCTTGCCCGGAGCCAAGGTCCGGGTCTTCTCTTTCGCGATTCCGTTCTCATCGAGTTCGACACCATCGATGCCGGGAATTCGATTTGCCTTCGAGGAGTTCCCGGGGATGCTCCCGGTCTGTTCCGGACTGAGAATCGCGAGAATCCGTCGTCGTGTCTCGTCCACGAGGTCATTCTTCTCGGCGATAAGCCGATCGGCGAGGCTGGTGACTCGGTCGACCGCCTTCCCGTTCCGGCGATCGATCATTCGCTGAACCTTCTCGCGGGATTCGCTCGGTTGGTTGATTCGGTAGGCGTCGACGATTCTCGTCTCGAGGTTGTCGAGTCGAAGCTTGAAATCGGCTTCGATTTCGTCCAGTTGTGCGATCTGGGAATCGCTCAGATCGGGGAGGCCACGGATCGACTCGATGAGACGGGGGATGGGCGTCGGTCGGAACGCACGCGGATAACCACTGAGTAACGCAGCGTGGCGGAACTGCTCGCCGAATTCGCTCGGAAGCGAGGCGGAGATCTTCTCGATGTAATCATCTTGAACACGTCGCACGCCCACTCTCGTAGACATGATCTGGTCGGTCGCTCGAAGACCGGCCTCAAAGTTCATTCCTGCCATCGCGTCCTTGATCTCATCTTGTAGCGACGCGATCTTCGCGGCTCGGACTGAGAGCGCCGCATCGAGCGAAAGTTCGTATTCGACCAAGACCGGATCGAGGCTCACTTCGACTTCGAATGGGAAACGCATGGTGCGGACAAGGGTGTAGAGGTCCACCGATTCGCCCATGAGTTCACCCTTCGGAAGTTCCTTCTCCCGTCGGAGTGTTCGCTCGAATCGAGGCCAGCGGGAGATCTGGTCGCTGGTGAGTTGGGCCTTGATGTTGTTGAGGAAGAGGGCGCCCAGTGCGGCCCGTTCGGTGTCCCAGGCCGCGAGCGGCTCCAGAATGAGTTCCATGACGGCGTCAGGGCGAGCGTTGCCGATCCGGCCCTGGAGCGCCCTCATCTTGTTCTTGACGTCCTCGACCCCGGAATCGAAGGAGATCATGTAGTCCTGCAGAAGGACCTCGACGATGGGTCGCTGCCAGTCTTCGAGTTTCAGAATCTCCACGAAGAGCGGCATGTCCCGATCGAGGAACTCAGGCCGAAACGAGTCAGCGAAACCCGCTTGTGCTCCGAATTGGGCATGTGCGGGCGTCGCCACCACGAACACGGAACCGGCTGAGAGGACGGCGGCGAGGGCACAGGTTTTGAGGCTTCGAAAGGACATGATTCTGGAACTCCTGACAGGAACAGGCTTTAGGCGCTCGAGCAGGTATGACTGGGCCTGACGGGCATCACAGACTTGAGGATTCCGGCCCTCGGGAGGAGGAACGCGGCACAGGGGAGAATATGGCACTGGAGAGGCATTAATCCGGGGTTGGGGCCGGATTTTGGTCTTAGATGTTCGATCTGCAGCCACATGGGGGATCTAGAACGATCAGGGAACCGAAAATCAGACCTTGCTCAACCGGGTCGAACCGTTCTCTGCTCGATTCGCTTCTCGGACGTCGTGACCACGATCCGGTCCACGAAGATGCCGGGAGTGTGGATACCGTCCGGATCGAGTTGGCCGATCTCGACGAGTTCCTCGACTTCAACGACCGTGTGCTTCCCGCAGGCCGCCACCATCGGATTGAAGTTCCTTGCGGTGCGACGGAACACCAGATTACCGCTCCGATCGGCCTTCCAAGCCTTCACAAGGGACAGATCGGCTCGGATTCCTCGTTCCATGACGTACGTCTCGCCATCGAAATCGCGTGTCTCCTTGCCCTCGGCAACCAGGGTTCCGACACCGGCCTTGGTGAAGAACGCTGGGATTCCAGCGCCACCAGCCCTCAGCCGCTCGGCGAGCGTCCCCTGAGGATTGAACTCGACCTCGAGTTCGCCTGCCATGAACTGCCGCTCGAATTCAGCGTTCTCGCCGACGTAACTGGAGACCATCTTCCGGATTTGTCTGGTCTTCAGCAGCAGGCCGAGCCCCCAGTCATCCACGCCGGCATTGTTACTGACGGCGACCAGATCACGAGCCCCGGTATCTCGAAGGGCGGTGATCAACAGCTCAGGGATGCCACAGAGTCCGAAGCCACCCACGGCGACGGTCATTCCACTCTCAACGAGATCCGCGAGCGCGGCGGACGGTGAATCGAAGACCTTGTCGACCATGACGCCATCCTTCCACTGAACATCATCGAAACCCGTCCAGCGGGGGCTCGATGCGGTTTTCACGGCCGTAGAGTGTACCCCTTCCTCGGTATCCTCGGACTCGCGAGTTTCCCGCCGACCGACCATGCATCCCCATTTGCGGGACGGAATTTCTTGATCTCAGTGAAGCAATCCTCGAAGAACGAAGTCTGTAGGCGGAGCACTCGTGATCGCCAGCCGGGTGACCTTCTGGTGATCGGCGTACTGCTGGTTCTCACGGCACTCCCGGACGCCATGGTCGTTCCGATTCTCGAGGAACTCTTGGTCGGTCGCTACGACGTCGATCCTGGGTTGTCGCATGCATTCATCTCGATCAACCTGCTCGGCGGTCTTTGTGCGTTGCCGCTCCTTCGAATCGCGATGCGACGGGGCCGCCCGATTCTGGCGGTGGCGATCGCCGCGGTCGCCGACGCCGCACTTCTCGCGGCGATGTGGCTTCCAATCGGGTTCGGCCCGACGATCCTCCTGCGCGCCGTGGAAGGCGCCGCGGATGTCATCGTCTTCGCGGTGGTCTTCGATCTCATCGGGCAGGCGGGCGGGCGACGTGGGGCGGGACTCCGTTTCGGATTCGGCGCAGCACTGCTGAGCACGGCGCTTGGTGGGGGCGCGATTCTCGGAGGGCAACTCGCAGATGGTGATGCCGGGTCTGGGGACGTGGCTCGGGCGGTCTATCTCGTCGGTGCGTCGGCATGTCTCCTTGCTGGGATCATCGCCTTCGTCTGTCGCAACCGACTTCGACGACTGGAGGGTGTCGCGGCGGAGTGTGCGAACGAGAAACCGGAACCACCGCCGATCCAGATCGCGCGGGCGCCGCTCTGGCCGCTCATGTTGATGGCGGGCGCAGATCGAGCGGCGGGTGGATTGCTCACCGGAACGCTTGGGCTGTTCCTGGCGGAAGCGGTGGGATTGGCGCCTTCACTTCGAGGCGGACTGATCGGTTCCGTCCTGCTGCTCATGGGGCTGGGAGCCATCCCCGCGGGATGGGTCTCCGACCGGTTCGGCGACCTGCGCGTTCGGGCCGTCGGGGGCGTCACGTTCGCGATGGGTCTTTTCATCCTGCCCATTGCTGCGACCGATCTATCAAGTTTGTCCGCCATGATGCTGCTTCTCGGCGTCGGCGGAGCGACGTTGCTGCCGACGTCACTTTCGCTGCTCGATCGCCTTCATGGTGGGCTGGTCAGCATGGGTGGATTCCGCGCCGCCGGCGACATCGGGTTCCTGGTTGGCGTCTCGGTCGCCGGTTTTCTGGTTCACATGCTTGGCGACGGTGAAGCCTCGCGATTCGGATATGCAAGCGTCATTGCCGGGTTCGCGATCATGCATCTCTGCTGTACCGCCATCGTGATCCCGCTGCTGGCACGATACGATCGGCGAACGAGCAGAGGCTCCGACTGACCGCGAAACGAGCCGCCCCGCATCATCATCACGAAGAGACACGGGGCGGCTGGAATGGAGGAAAAGTTCGGGCGCGAATCGTTCAGTTGTCGAGGGGCCGACTGAACTCTCTCGGGTTCTGAAGACCTTCGATCGTCGATCGAAGTTTCTCGAGCGCCTTGTTCTGGATCTGGCGGACGCGTTCCTTGGTCACTCCGATGATCTGTCCAACCTGCTCGAGCGTGAGGGTCGGAGCCTGGCTCGGTGTGCCGATCCCGAATCGGTGCCCGATGACGGTTTGTTCCACCTGAGTGAGATCCGCCTCGTTGGTATCCATGAGATGTCGGACTTCTGCAGCAGAGTCGGCGATGAACTCGGCACGTCGTGTCTCGAGATGGTCGGATCGTTCGAAGGCAGGGTCGAAGTCGGTGATGAACCGCTGCCGATGGCGGGTGCTCTTCATGCCATGGCGACTGAAGGCCTTGAGGATCGCACGACATGCATACGTGCTGAACTTAAAGCCTCGCTCACAATCGAACTTGTCGACCGATCGCATCAAGGCCATGTTTCCTTCGCTCACCAGATCGGCGAATTCACCGTCCATGATGCGGACGCGTTTCGCCATCGCAAGCACCAGGGCGAGGTTGGTCTCGGCGATCTGCTCCCGGAAGCTGGAGGCGATCGCGTGCCAACGCAGCATTTCGCGGGCTTCAGCCAGATCAGGGCGACTGGTCCCGATCGTCATCTGGACCGTTCGCATCTGAAAACGGGCGTAGTTGAATTTGAGAAAAAGGATTCGTTCCTGCGCTCCCGTGAGCAGGACCGACTTGCCGCTCCGAGGCGTGTCTATCCGTCCTCGTGCGGGGATCAGGTCATCCATCAGCGGGCGGTACCACGAGACGTCGGGCTTTTCTACTTCGTCAAGTCCGAAGATCGTCGACTCGGCATCGTCCTGATGAAAGACATTTGCGTCGGTGAAGTCGATCTCTTTCTCGAGCAGCCGGCCGAGGAAGTGCTCCTCCCGCCGCGAGAGTTGTCGGAGTTTTCGCTCGGCTGATCTTCTGCCTGCTCGGGTTCCGTCGAGGGGCTTCGAACGAGCGTTGGGGAGTACCGACACGGATGCCCTCGCTCGGGACCGAGCCCGGTCCAGCGGTGAGTTGCGTCCGATCAGAGATTTTGTTTCGCGAGTTCGAGGCATAGTCATGTGATTGCTCGGTCTGGTGGACCAGCGCACCCCCTGTGTTGTGCCACCCCGCGTGGAAGTCGACGTGAGGGTTTACGCCGGCAACCGGAAAAGACTCCTCCGTTCATCCTGAATCGGAGTGACGAGTCGTCCAAGGTGGCGGCGTTTTGGCCGCCCTCTCGATACGCTTCGACGCACTATCTGGTTCGGATTCTCTCCGAGTGTCTCTCTTGGATATTCGTACTCCTCGCTCCCGTGGTTGCACCCCGTCGTTCCATTCGGTGACCGAAAAACGAGCTAAAATGGTTGAAACGGGGGATTGAGCCTGCAGGGGTGCGGACCCAGGCCCCTGGCGGGAGGAATTCAAAACGACGAAAAGAGACAGGCCGGTCGACGAATCACGTCGACCGGCCTGCGTTGTCCATTCGAATTCCGTCCGTGATCTCACGGCCGTCGGTTCACTCCGGGCTGCCGGAGGACATGTCATAGACCCATGCATCTCCGGGTCGGGACCAGTCAAGAACTTCACCGTCGTTGAAGAACAAGCCGAGTTCGCGGCTGGCCGCTTCAGGGCTGTCACTTCCGTGGATGAGGTTGAACGAACTCGAGACACCGAAATCGCCTCGGATCGTTCCAGGATCAGCCTTGAACCCGAACGTGGCGCCCATCATCGAGCGGCAGATGGCGATGGCGCCGTTGCCACGGAGGGCGAGCACGAGTACTGGCGAGGACGTCATGAACGCGACCAGGCCCGGGTAAAACGGTCGTTCCTTGTGATCGGCGTAGTGGGTTGCGGCGAGTTCGTGACTGATCTTCATGAGCTTCGCACCGACGACCTGGAGGCCCTTTTCCTCGAAGCGGCTGATGATGCGTCCCATGAGGCCCCGTTGCACGGCGTCGGGCTTCAGAATGATGAGGGTGGTTTCCATGGTGTCTCCAAGGGCTTGGGAACGAATCCGGAGGCCGATCCACTCCAGAGGCGGGTCTCGGCCAGACCGCGGCTCCGCCGCGGGGGGTCGGGGACGATAGCGGATCGGGTCCAGATGGGGGGGAAAGCCAGTCGGATTCGTCGCTCCGGCTCGGAATCCGGTAGTTTCTAAGTCAGGCGGCAGGAAGCCGCTTTGTCTCCGGATAGGACCAGCTTCTCCACGAGCCGGCCCATCCCGTTCGGGTGAAGATCCGAGACCGCGTCGTGAGCAATGGAATGCCGAGCACCGTGACCCCACCAACCTCCCCGAAGAAGTCCTCCGGCAAGACCGGCAGCCGTGCCACCGCCGAAGAGATGGCGTCGAAGCAACGAGAGATCTCGGTCAGCGAGTTCTTCGCCAAGAATCGTCACTTGCTGGGATTCGACAATCCCCGAAAGGCGCTTCTGACGACCGTGAAGGAGGCGGTGGACAATGCGCTTGATGCATGCGAGGAGGGGGGGATCCTTCCTGACATCAGGGTGGAACTCCTTCAGCTCGCAGAGACCCGATTCAAAGTCACGATTCGCGACAACGGCCCGGGCATCGTTCGCAGGCAGATCGAGAACATCTTCGGGAAGTTGCTCTACGGATCGAAATTTCATCGGATGAAAATGAGCCGGGGTCAGCAGGGCATCGGCATCTCCGCGGCTGGAATGTACGGGCTCATGACCACCGGGCAACCGGTGCTGATCATCTCGAAGACCGGCCGCCGGAAACCCGCGCACGAGGTCCTTCTGAAGATGGATACGGCTCGAAATCGCGCCGAGGTGATCAGCGAGACGGAGCATTCGGAGGATGACCTACTCTTCGCCGACGGGCATGGAACGCAGGTCACCATCGAGCTCGAAGGCCGGTATCAGAAGGGACGCGCATCCGTCGACGAGTATCTCGAGCAGACGGCGATCGCGAATCCGCACGCTCAATTCAGCTACGTGACCCCGGCAAACGAGAAGATCGAGTATCCGAGAGCCGTCGATGAACTTCCCCCGGAAGCGAAGGAAATCAAGCCGCATCCCAAGGGGATCGAACTCGGAACGCTCATCCAGATGCTGGAGCGAACAGAGAAAACCCAGCTGGGGGCGTTCTTCAAGGAGGACTTCTGCCGGGTGGGTCCGAGGATCGCCAAGGAGATCTGCGGATATGCCAATCTGACCGACCGCAGCTGGGTCAAGCAGGTGGGCCACACCGAAGCGGAAGCGCTCTACAAGGGGATCCAGGCGGTCAAGATTATGTCGCCGCCCACCGATTGTCTTGTTCCGATCGGCACCAAGGCGATGCTTGCCGGACTCCTGAAGGAAGTGAAGGCAGAGTTCTTCGCGGCCAGCAGTCGGCCCGCCGCGGTCTATCGCGGCAATCCGTTCCAGATCGAGGTGGGAATCGCGTACGGCGGCAACCTGCCCGGTGATGATCTGGGGCGGGTGATTCGATTCGCCAATCGGGTTCCGTTGCTCTACCAGCAGTCGGCATGTTGTTCGTTTAAGGCGGTGATCGAAGCTGGATGGCGGAACTACGGTCTCCAGCAGGCACGCGGGAGTCTCCCCTCCGGGCCGGTGGTGGTGATGATCCACATGGCGAGTACCTGGGTGCCGTTCACCAGCGAGTCCAAGGAAGCCATCGCGGACTACGACGAGATCCGCAAGGAGATGCGTCTCGCACTCCAGGAGTGCGGCCGAAAACTTGGGACCTACCTTCGGCGGCGTCAGAAGATGCGACGGGAGTCCGAGCGTCGGAACGTCTTCACTCGCTACATCGGCGAAATCTCGATGGCGTGCGAGCGGATCACGGGATCTGATGCGGGAGGAATCCGAGACGCTCTGGAAGCCATCGCTGGCCGAAAGACCGCCGAGGCCGATCAACAACTCGACGACGAGGGACGCGTGATTGACGGCGGGGGCCGACTCGCCGTTGACGATTCGGTGATCATCATCGATGCGTCGACCGAGAGCATCGAGGCTGGCGTGGAGGCTGAAGAGGTCGCCGAGGGTCTTTTTGCCGCCCCGACTCCACCGATGAAGACCCGGGGGAAAATCCTCAAGAAGTCCCGCAAGAAGTCAGGCAAGAAGTAACCAACCAAACCGACCGGAACCAACGGTTGAGCATTCCGCGGCCGAGCGGAGAGAGTCGAATTCAATGGCACTGAAGCGGTCAGATGAACCAGGGAAGGGCGAGGCCGATTCCACCCGAGGGAAGGTCGGCGCGAAGTCCGCCGGGGCGACAAAGCCGAAGGCTGCCGCTTCTTCGAAGAAGGTGGCCAAAACGACGACCAAGACCAAGAGCAAGGTCCGAAAGATCGGTACCAAGGCCGATCAGGCTGATCGGGCTCGGGTCGATGCGAGGACCGTTCAACGGATTGAGGCGCTCGGAGAATCAGTGGTTGGTCAGAGCCTCAAACTCACCGACCCATTCGTGGATGTTCCGACCAGATCCATCTCGAATGTCAATTTCAACAAATCGAAACGGGTGCTCGAGATGGGCGACGCCAAGCAGCGGCGAACGCTTTTCAATCTCGGACAAGCGAAAAAGTTCATGCAGACCCTGCTGGTCGCGGACGGTTGTCGCGATCTAGTCCGGGCGGGCAAGACGCTCAGTCTTCGAGGCATGTACTACAAGTCGTTGCACACGATTTCCGGTACGAAGGAGAAAACCTTCGACGGTCAGGACGAATCGGATGTTGTGCTCGAGGATCTTGAGGTCGCGATCGACTCGCTTCGAGAGAATCTCCACGTCTTCGCCAAGAAGCGGGGGACCATGATCGGGAACATCACGGTCTTCGACAATGGCGACGAGATCAACTGTCGGCGAATGGGAACCGGGGGCTATGCCATTCCGTCCATCTGCGAGCCGAGCGTTCTGAAGTTCGGCAAGTGCGAAGCTGATTTTGTCCTTCACGTCGAGAAGGACACCGTCTGGAGCCGGTTCAACGAGGATCGATTCTGGGAGACGCACAATTGCATCCTGACCGAAGGGTCAGGCCAACCCCCGCGGGGCGTTCGACGGCTGTTGCACCGGCTCAATGCCGAACTCGGATTGCCGATCTACTGCCTCCTCGACTGCGACCCATGGGGGCATTACATCTACAGCGTCATCAAGCAGGGGTCGATCAACCTCGCGTACGAGAGCGGGCGAATGGCGGTCCCGGAAGCGAAGTACCTCGGCATCCGGTCGGACGACTATGAGCGTTGCGATCTGTCCGACGATGTGAAGATCGAACTGAATGATCGCGACCGCGAGCGGGCGAAGCAGATCGCCGCATATCCCTGGTTCGCGGATCGGCGTCACTGGCAGAAGGAGATCAAGCGGATGCTCTCCAACGGGTTCAAGATGGAAGTTGAGTCTCTGATCACCAAGGACATCTCCTATGTGACTGAGACGTACGTTCCCGAGCGACTCAAGGCGAAGGATTGGATCGACTGATCTCATCGTCCTTCGACGACGTCGCGTCGTCTTCCGCGGCCGATCGAGGAAGGATGATCGCGAAATCGCTGCCGCGACCGGGGAGGACATCCAGTCCGATCCGGCCGCCGTGCTCCTCGATGATCCTCCTCGCAGTCGGTAGTCCGAGCCCGGAGCCTCCGGGTGTCCCACTGACGTAGGGATGGAAGATCCGCTCTCGGATCTCCTCGGGCACGCCCGGGCCGCTGTCAATGACGTGGACCGCGGCGTTCTCCGATTCCTCCAGCACCCGGACCAAGAGTTCTCGCGGTCGGTCGGGCGGATTCTGCTCCATCGCATGCACGGCATTGATCAGAAGATTTAGCAGTGCCTGCTTGAAGAGGGAGGCGTCGATCGGGATCATGAGCGTTCCGGTGGGCAGATCCGGCCTCAAGACCACTTCGGCGGCATTGGCTTGAGGATGGAAGAAATCCAGAACGTCTTCGACTTCGCGGATCAGGTCCGTCGGCTGGAGATCGAGCCGGAATCTCCCGGCGAATCGCAGGAAATCGGCGAGGATGGTTCGAAGTCGATCCGCTTCCCGAACCAGCGCATCAACTCGACGGAGTATTGGCGTGGTCTCATCTTCGGATGCTTCGAGATCTCGGATCGCCTCTTCGACCAGTTGTGCATTCAGGATGACCGTCGACAGTGGATTTTTAATCTCGTGCGCCAGGCCGCTCGTGAGCGAGCCTAGTTCGGCGAGTCGCTCGGCGTCCGCTGCTCGGCGTTCTGCGATTCGGGCTCGTTGTTCGCGAATCCGATTCGCCCGTCGATTCGACAAGAGTGAGAGCACGATGCCGACCGCGACGCCGATGCCCAGTCCGAGGAAGAGGGTCATCGCGCGGGCTCACTGTTTCGAGAGGAGAGGTCGTTGAGATCGGAACCGACGACCACGCGGTTGGCGTGAGAACTGACGTCTCGTGATCTCAGTATCCGGGGTCGCACGTGATTCGTTCGGTCAATCAGTCGACGCTCGGTTCGGTGGCCGGCGTGGTTTCTGGGTTCGCTTCGGTGGTCTGGGCAGTGTCTGGCTTCGCTTCGGTGATCGAGGACTCGATGGGCCTTGGCGTGACGGCGCGGGCCTTGGTGGCGGACCATCCCTTGGATCCGTCGTTCGCGTCGTAGATCACTCGCTCGCCATCCCGAAACGTCCGGAATCCCTCGTCCTGCTCGATCACCGTGAAGTGCACGAAGATGTCCTGCGCCTCCGGGCCAACGATGAATCCGTAGCCTTTTCGCGGATCGAACCACTTGACTTCACCTTCGATTTCAATCAGGTTCGAGTCGGACATGTCTTTAATTCTCTCAGTCAGAGGTTTAGGAAGTCGAGATGTTGTGTGTGAATGAAACGTCCGAGGACGGATTCACACCCGAGCGAACAAGCCGGTTCCGGGGGAAAAATGCCATTCTTCCACCGATTCGGGCGTGCGACCAGAGTTCACCAGGCTCAGGTCAATCTGGCGAGGCACCACTGGTTCCCTGATTCTCGGAAGAACGGAGGTATTTGGCAAGTGTCAGCTGGCGAGATTCTCGGAACTCTTCTGGCTCATGATCGCAAAGCCTTCCGGTTGCAGGGCTTGCGGTCAGTACCGATTTGAGCCGAGAACCGGGTCAAGGCAAGAAAAGCCCCGGGCCTGAAGCAGGCCCGGGGCGATTTCTTGATGTATCTATGGCGTCGGTGGACACCATTTGATCAGGCGGGGGCACCAGTGCGATCGTTGTCGCGGCGGCCACCATGGCTCCCACTGCGATCGCCGTCACCTTCGCCCTCGGCCGACGGCTCGAGGAGCGCCCGGCGAGAGAGCTTGATGCGGCCCGTATCGTCGACATTGATGACCTTCACCTTGACCGAGTCGCCGATGGAAACGATGTCGCTGACCGACTTCACGAATCCATGAGCAAGTTCGGAGATGTGGCACATTCCGTCGGTGCCAGGGGCGAGTTCGATGAAGGCACCGAAGTCCTTGACCGAGACGACCTTGCCGTCATAGACGGTACCGACGCGGATCTCGGCGCCGAGCGCCTCGACCTCTGCCTTGCATTGCAGGCCCATATCGGCATCGGTCGAGCCGATGAGGACGGTGCCGTCCTCTTCCACGTCGATCGAACAACCGGTCCGTTCCTGGATGCCGCGAATGGTCTTGCCGCCAGGGCCAATGAGCTTGCCGATCTTGTCGGGATCGATCTTGACCGTGATGATTCGAGGGGCGTACATCGAGATGTCCTCGCGGGGAGCCGCGAGCACCGATTCCATCTGTTCGATGATCTGGAATCGCCCTTCCTTGGCCTGGATGAAGACGGTCCCGATCTCCTCGACCGTCAGGCCGAGTGCCTTGAGGTCGAGCTGAATGCCCGTGATGCCTTCGCGGGTGCCTGACACCTTGAAGTCCATCTCGCCGAAGAAGTCCTCTTCGCCAAGAATGTCCGTGACATGGGAGACCTTGCCATCGACCGAAGTGAATCGTCCGACGGAGATGCCGGCACAGATGTTCCGGATGGGAACACCGGCGTCCATCAGTGCGAGGCAGCCGCCGCAGACCGAAGCCATGCTCGACGACCCGTTGGACTCAGTGATGTCACTGACCAGTCGAATGGTGTACGGGAAGTCGTCGGTGCTCGGGATGATCCCAAGAAGCGATCGCTCCGCCAGTGCGCCGTGTCCGACTTCTCTTCGTCCGGGGCCCATGATGCGACCGGCTTCGCCGACGCAGAAGGGTGGGAAGTTGTAGTGAAGATAGAACTTCTTCGCGTACTCGGGGAGTAGACCGTCGACGATCTGCTCCGCCTTGTTGGTGCCGAGAGCACACGTCACGAGTGACTGGGTCTCACCACGCTGGAAGAAGGCTGAACCGTGGGTTCGACTGAAGATCCCCGGCTCCATCTCGATCGCACGGATCTCCTTGAGACCGCGGCCATCGGCTCGAATGCCGTGCTCGGCGACGAGCATGTGAGTGATCTTCTTTTCAAGCGAGCGGAAGGCGTCCTTCGCCTGTGAGCGATTGTCTTCCGCTTTCTTGTACTCGGCGTAGGGGCCGTCCTGCGGAAGCGGGAAGCACTCGTGGAGCGCTTCCTCGCGAAGTTCGCCGACCGCGGCGCTTCGTTCCTTCTTGCTCGAGATCTTCCGAGCTTCGACCAGTCGGTCGTAGACCTGACCCTTCACGGCATTCATGACTTCCTCGGAGGGAACATGAAGCTTGCCGGGATTGGCTTCAGGAGCGCCGCACTTCTCTCGGAGTTCGAGAACGAGCTCGAGGATGGGCTTGACGCCTTCTTCGTAGCCGAATCGGATTGCCTCGAGGACCGCGTCATCTTCGACTTCGGCAGCGCCGACTTCGATCATGTTGATGCCGTTGGGATGGCCGGAAAGGACGAGGTCCAGATCCGAGTACTCCATCTGTGAGACCGTGGGGTTGAGGACGAAGGTCTCGCCGCTGTCGGTCATGATTCGACCGACGCGGACGGTGGCGACGGGGCCCATGAAAGGGGCATCCGTCAGGCAGACCGCGGCGGAGCCGGCGGTGCAAGCGAGCACGTCGGTGTCATTCTGGCCGTCATGGCTCATGACCCATGCCTGGATCTGGATCTCGTCGATGAATCCTTCTGGGAAGAGGGGGCGGATGGGACGGTCCATCATCCGCATGGTGAGCACTTCCTTCTCGTTCGGAGCGCCTTCACGCTTGCGGAATCCGCCGGGGAACTTGCCCGCAGCGGTCAGCTTCTCGCGGTAGTCGCACTGAAGGGGGAAGAAGTCGATTCCCGGTCGGGGGTTCGCCCGGACACAGGTGGCCAAGACGGTGGAATCGGCGTAACTCGCCACGACGGCGCCCGACGCGAGCCTGGCGACACGACCGGTTTCGAGCCGCATGATGCGACCGCCGATCTCTCGTTCAACGAAGGTGACTGGCATGATTGCCTCTCTGTTATGGGTGCAACTCTGGACCGTGAAATGGTCCGGCGAGTCGCGGGTTGTGCGTCGGTTCCGGCCTATCCGGATCCGAGCGCGAGATCGCAGCACCGCAACTGGGAGGCAGAGGGCGGAGTGCAGTTCGAACTGTCAGACTGCACTCCGTCGACTGCCGCCGGAGGCGGTTGCCACGGCAAATCGGTCCTACTTGCGGAGACCGAGCTTTTTGATGGTTTCAAGGTAGTTGTCGCGGTTGGTCCGCTGCAGATAACGCAGCAGGCTGTTGCGACGACTCACCATTGCCAGAAGTCCACGCCGCGAATGGTTATCGTGCTTGTGGCCGGCGAAGTGATCCTGAAGGTTCTTGATCCGATCCGTGAGGATGGCGATCTGAACTTCAGGAGACCCGGTATCCGAGTCGTGGCGGCGGTGGTCATTGCGAACTTCGGCCTTGCGAGCGATTGAAATACTCATGTGATTCTTCGATCCCGTCGGTTGGGCGGCCGTCTCGGCCGCCGCCTAATGTGGTGCGATACATTTCTCGAATCGGAGATTGTAGCGATCCTCGGGGAGTCATCAACCCCGGATCGGGATTTGAATCCTTACCGCCCCGTCTTGACGAGGTATCCTGCAGGGCGGTTTCTTCAGGAAAGCCGATTTTCACCCCAAGAACCCTGATTTTCCACTCCCGAGATCTTCGGAGTGCGTCCAACGAGGTACTCAAATCACCATGGCGGCCGATTCCCTCCAGACGGCGATCGATTCGATGTTGGCTCAAGCGGAGCAGATTCGCCTAGGTGGCGGTTCCAAGGGGATCGAACGCCAGCATCGTCATGGTCGGCTCACGGCTCGCGAGCGACTTGAGAAGCTGGTCGATCCCGGAGCGCCGCGGTTCGAGTGCGGGCTGTTTGCCGCCCAGGGGATGTACTCGGAATACGGGGGTGCGGCGTCCGCCGGCGTGGTGACCGAGATCGGTCAGATCGGTGGTCGGCCCACGATGATCATCGCGAACGATGCCACCGTGAAGGCAGGCGCGTTCTTCCCGATGACCTGTAAGAAGATCATCCGCGCCCAGAACATCGCGGAGATGGCCCGCCTGCCACTGGTCTACCTCGTGGACAGTGCCGGTGTCTTCCTCCCGCTGCAGGAGGATGTCTTCCCTGACACCGACGACTTCGGGCGCATCTTCCGAAACAACGCCGTGATCAGCGCGAAGGGAATTCCTCAGATCGCCGCGATCATGGGTAATTGCGTCGCCGGTGGCGGATACCTGCCCGTTCTCTGTGACACGATTCTCATGACCGAGGGAAGCGGCCTCTATCTCGCCGGTCCGGCGTTGGTGAAGGCTGCGATTGGTCAGGAAGTCGAAAGCGAGGATCTCGGCGGCGCATTGATGCACGCGGAGATCTCGGGAACGATCGACTTCCGCGAGAAGGACGACGACGCCTGCATCGAGAGATTGCAGCGGATCATGCTCGCTTGCATGTCCGCAAGGACTCGGCCGGAGCCGCCGTTTTCTGCGTCACCGCCGGCCCGCCCTGCCTCGGAGATTCTGGAGGTCTTCCGGCCGGAGCCGGGGCGACAGTATGACATGAGGGACCTGCTGGCCTGCGTCGTCGATGGTGATTCCTTCGACGAGTATCGCGCGGACTTCGGTCGGTCGCTGGTCTGCGGGTATTCGCGAATCGAGGGCTGGCCGTGCGGAATCGTGGCCAACCAGAAGATGATGACCAAACGGCGAATGCCCGGAGGCAAGTCTGGGCCGACTGACGCCGTGAACATGCCTGCAGTCATCTACGACGATGCCGCCGACAAGGCCGCACGGTTCATCATGGATTGCAACCAGAAGCGGGTGCCCATCGTCTTCGTCCATGACACGACGGGTTTCATGGTCGGGCGGGACAGCGAGCAGGGAGGGATCATCCGGGCCGGGGCGAAGATGGTCAATGCGATGAGCAATTGCGTGGTACCCAAGATCTCGTTGCTCGCGAACGCCAGTTATGGCGCCGGCAACTACGCGATGTGCGGTCGAGCCTTCGATCCGTTCCTGACCTTGGCATGGCCGGGGTCGCGTTGTGCGGTGATGGGCGCGGCCCAGGCGGCCAACGTCTTGCTCCAGATCGATCTCGCGGCGCGAACGCGGCGAGGTGAAGAGATTGATGAGACAACCCGGGAACAATTACTGTCCGCGATCACCGCGAGTTATTCCGAGCAGCAGGATGTTCTCTACGGCGCCGCTCGAGGCTGGGTTGATCGCATGATCGAGCCCGATCAGACCCGGCGGGAACTCGGCGAAGCGCTCATGCTCGCCAGCGGGGTCGACTCCTCGCGTCCGTTCGCGACCGGCGTGCTTCAGACCTGAGCGCCGTAGTACCGGGAGAAATTCTTCCCAAGGCACTCCCCGGCTTCAACGGCAGGTTCCAATCGGCTCAGGCTCGGCGATTCCGGCGGCGTATTCCAGCCAGACCGAAGACCGCCAGCACGCCAGGCGCTGGAACTGCGGCGTATTCCACAATCATCTGCGGTCGAAATTCCTCGTTACCCAAGTACATCGAGTCGAAACGCTTGGTCGTCCCGTTGGTGGACTCGTTCCCGAGGAGCATCCATCCGAGCTCGTCGAGTTCTCCTGCAAGCATTCCCTCAACGTCGCTGATGAGTCCGCTGTCGGACCAGTCGTACCAGCCGACGCCATCGACGGCCGTCGACGCGGACGCCAGCGTTGCAAAGTCGCCTCCGGCAGTCTGCCACGGCGAGGTATCCCAGAATGCATGCGTCCAAGTCGCGGATCCCGGGGTCGCCGGACCGCCGCCGCCTTCGCCGCCACCAGCGTCGGTCGATCCGACGCCCCAGTCGGTGAGCATGCGATGGAGACCGATCGCCTCCGGACCGGCGCCGCTCTGCGACATGTGCAGTCGGAGGGTGACCGAGAGAATTTCGACCGACTGGCCGGACAGTGGCGAGAGATCGAAGTCGAGAAGTCCGCGTCTGCGGAAGTTCTGATTGGTCACACCGGCGAAGAGGTGCTGGCCGAGCCCGTTGGCGAGCGGGGCCCCGTCGGTCTCGTACAACGTGCCATGGCGACTCGATTGGAGCGACACCAGATCCGCGGTGGCGGGGATGGTGAGGATGGCGACGGAGAGACAGAGAAGGGTGGAACGATTTCGCATGTCATGAGCCTCGAAAAAGGATGGTGGACTGCAACGAGGATGTCGGCATTCCCCTCGTCCACAAGACCAAGTGGGTTTTTTGACGTAATTGGCCGTGTCCCAGACCTCAAGATTCCTACGATGCGACCACTCGATGGTTCGCCTCACTCCATTTCTCAGGAAACAACCCGTGGAAGAAGTCCTTCTGGCCAGTGGCAACCCTCACAAGTTGGATGAGGTTCGTGCGGTTCTCGAACCACTCGGGATCAAGGTTCTAGGGCTCGACGATCTCCCGGCCGTCCCCGAGGAACCGGTCGAAGATGCATTGACCTTTGAAGCGAACGCGCGCCTCAAGGCGCTCGCCTACGCCCGTGACACCGGCCGAAACGCGCTCGCCGACGATTCCGGTCTGGAGGTCGACGCCCTCGGCGGTGACCCTGGCGTTCGAAGCGCCCGTTGGTCCGGGGTCAATGGGACTCGTGAGGAGCGGGACTCCGCGAACAACCGAAAACTCATCGAGTCATTGCGTGAGGTGCCGGAATCCGAGCGGACCGCTCGGTTCGTCTGCGCCATGTGTCTCGCGTCGCCCGAGGGCGAGGTGCTCGCGGAGACTCGAGGGACCTTCGAAGGGGTCATCACCCTCGAGCCGCGCGGGGCCAACGGGTTCGGCTACGACCCTCATCTGCATCTCCCCGAAGAGGGGCGGACCAGCGCCGAACTTTCTCCGGCGGAAAAGAACGCTCGAAGCCATCGCGGCGCTGCCACACGTGCCATGGTTCCGTTGCTGGAGGCGATGACCCGAGACTGACATGGCGAAACGCATTCCGCTCGAAATCCTCGATTTGAAGGACCAACGTTATTCCTGTCATGGATGCGGCGACTGTTGTCGTGATTTCAGCGTCCAGTTGCGAGACGAAGATCTGGACCGACTCGCCAAGCAGGGCTGGGAGGAGAAACTGGGCCAATCGGTCACGGTCGAGTTCCGAGGTCGTCGCTACCTGCGGCAGCAGGCGGACGGCGCGTGCCTGTTCCTGCAGGAGGACGGACTCTGCCGCATCCATGGCGAGTTTGGTTTTCAAGAAAAACCGGTGGCGTGCCGGCTGTTTCCCTTCAATCTCGCCCCGGACGGCAACGGGACGCACGCCGGTTTGAACTTCGCCTGCCAGAGCGTCAGAGCGAATCGCGGCGCCTCTCTGGAGTCGCATCGTGACGACCTGCGGCGAGCGATCCGTGAAGTTCCGGAATCCAATGCGATCTCACCGCCACGCCTGGCGGGGGACCTCCGTGCCGACGGGCAGGAGGTCGAAGCGGTGGTGTCGGGATTCGATCGCTGGCTGGGGACGACCGAAGTTCCTCTCTCGATCAGGCTCGATGGTTTCGCCTGGCTTTCGCAGAGTCTCGGCGCCGCGTCCTTCGCGGAGGTTCGGGGTTCGCGAGTCACCGAGCTTGTTGATCTTCTGGTCTCGGCGCTTCCGGATGAACTGCTGCACCTCCCGGTGGACTCACCGGGAAGAGGACAGCGACGGCAGTTGCGTCAGGCCGCCTTCGCCCGGATCGAAGATCCTCGATTCACCGGTGACGAGAAGAAGGCATCGCTTTCCGCACGCCTCGATCAGTGGTCGCGCAGTCGACGCTTCGCTCGAGGCCGGGGGGTGATTCCCGGATTGGCGCGAGGATGGGCGGTCCCCGGAGACTTTCGGGATGTGGAATCGATGCCGAGCGTACCGGGGACGCCGGAGATCTCGGATCTGGTCACGAGATGGCTTCGTTCGACGATCCGCGGGGGGAGAGCCTGGGGAACCGCGTACTACGGTTGGACGATCGCCGAAGGCGTGCAGGGCCTGGCACTCAACGCGGCGTGTCTCGGCTGGCTGGCCAGAGCGCACGCCGCCGGGAAGGGACACGAGGTTGTCACGATCGAGTCGGTCGGCGAAGCACTGGGAAGGATCGATCGGTCGTCCGGACGAGCAGTGTGGCTGGGGACCGCGGCCGAGCGGCTTCGGCTTCGATATCTCGCCGCCGACGATGGCCTTCGCCGTCTGGTCCGCTCGACCTGGTGAGATCACTCGGTCGGAGCCGGTTCCGCCGGCCGGCCTCGCGTGAACGGCCAGACCGGATAACGACGCCCGTTGAGTAGGACACCGAGTCCGGTTCCGCGCACCGCAAGGTGATAGATGACGAGCAACACCGCGGTCACCAGCAGGATCATCACTGGCATCTTCACGAGCCCGGGGGCATCCCAACCGCGGAAGAGCGATGGAATGAAGAAGCACAGTGGAAGATGCATGAGGTAGATCCAGTACGACGCATCGACGAAATATCGCACCACGCGATTTTCACGACGGAACAGCCGTTCGGCCACGCCGGTGAGTCCCAGGATGAGTACCCAACAGGTCGTGGCCTGAATCACTTGATTCACGATGAACATGCCCTTGGCGTGTTCGTCCTCTGCGTCCACGGCGAAGTGCGTGGCGATTCCCATGATCACGGCGACGATCAGGAGGAACACGCCGAGGCCGAACCGCCACCACGCCCACTCTTTGAGGCGATCGACGATCTGTCGATCGCCGAAGACCAGCCAACCGATTCCGAAGTAGAAGCCGAACAGGAAGATCACGTGCCAGAGTGGCCAGAACGACTCGGCGGTATCGATCCCCGGCTCCTCCATCGTGAGCATCAGCGCCGACGTCGCCAGCACGAGAATCGGGAGCCGGATCCAGCGGGCGGGGCCCGTGGAAAACGCGTTGAAGCCTTTTCGTAGCCAGCCGCCCACCGGCCCCGTGAAATTGCGGAGGATGATGGTGAGTACCCCAAACGCGAGGTAGTAGTAGACGAGGTAGTACAGGAACCAGAGATGCATCGGGCCTGCCTCGGCAAAGTCCGCGTTCAGCGACATCTTCTCGTACGCGATTCCGAGCGTCCGATCACCCGCAGGCAGGTATGACCACGTATAGGCGAAACTGATCGACCAACTGAGCAGTGGGAAGAGTACGAACCAACCGATGACCAGCGGAAGCACGATGCGGTCGAAGCGATGGCTCGCGAAGCCCGTCGGACCGCGACGATTGAAGAGCATGGCGCCGAAGAATCCGGCCATCACGAAGAACACCGGCATGCGAAAGATGTGGATTCCCAGCACCAAAATCCCCGCGAACGCGGTGCGGTTCGGGTCTTCGTAGATCCAAATCTGCGGCTCGTGGTAGACAAGGGCGGTGTGAATGACCACACCAAGCAGCATCATGGCTGCCCGCACGAAATCCAGCCCGTGATACCGCCCGGTTCCGGGGGCTCGCGGATGAAGTGGATGCAAGGTCGGTTTCGGTGGCGGTGGAGCCGCTGCGGCGACATCGAAACTCATCGGAGCGACGCCTTGATCAGCGGTCGGCATGCGGCGCGGCCTTGTTCGACGTCCTCGCGGTCCAATGACATCTGGAGGAATTCGATGATCGGCTGGGTGTATTCCCATGGAACATCGAGTGCGGTGGTGGGGTTGGTTCCGTTCTTGTCCACGATTCGAGGATCGGCGCCCGCTTCGAGAAGGAGGCGTACGCAGTCGGGTCGTCCGAAGAACGCGGCGCCCAGCAGTGCGGAGCCTCGATCCTTGCTCCGCGCATTCACGTCACCGCCCGCGTCGAGGATGGCGCGAATGGCCTCTGTCCGGCCGAAGTCCGCGGCGAACTCGATTGCCGAGACGCCGAAAGTGGGATCGAGCGCGTTGGGGTCGCCGCACTCCGCGAGTCGTCGCTTCAGGGTCGCAATCTCGCCGACCGCGGCGGGCGTCCAGATGTCGATGACCTCGGTCGGATTCGAAGGCGGCGTTGCGGCAACCGGGGCGTCGCTGATCGTCGCCGTCGAAGGCGCCGCGACCGTCGGGGTGGAATCATCACTGCAACCCGTCAATACGATGGCGGCGGTGGTCAAGAGTAGGGCGCTCCTGACCGACTGGCGGATGGAAGAGACTCGGGCGTATCTGGGAGTACATGTGGTATTCATGTGAGGTTCCGGTGTTTGATGGTCTAACCGGGCCACAGGCCGTCGGCGGCAGTATCGAGGTTCTCGGGTCGACGCTCATGTCCGAAGGAAGTCGGGATCGGACATTTTGTGGTGATGTTCGGCGTCAGCACCCTGTCGACTGATCCTATGTGCTCTTCCCACCGTCATTACGAACTCGCTTCTGTCCGTCCTTGGCGGCGGGTCTTTTTTCCTTTTTCACGGTTTTCTCCTTCGAGGATCCCCGGCGGCGCGGAAGTTCATCGAAGCGTTCGGGGCCGAGGATCGTGAGTAACTGCGACTCGATTTGATCGTCCAGCCGATCGAAACCTTCGTATCCCGGCTCTTTCCAAGCGGCTTCGCCGAGCGACTTCGCTTCGACGCCATCGTCGACGACGGCCTCGACCATCGCCCTTGCCACCCTCGTCTCCGCATTCAGTCTTCGTTGAATCGCATCGGTTCGAAGGAAACCGAGCTGGGGCTCCATGTCCGTGACGATCTCCGTGAGGCTGATCTGGCCATCCTGGTCGAGATCGTCAAGACCCATCGCGGCGTCGATCGCCAGCTCGCACCATCGGGGGCGCATCTGGGCGCGGAAACCACTCCGACGGGCCACGTCGATGAACATGGCGGCGGCATCCGGATCGATTCTCTCCAGCCGTTCTCGAACCAATTCGATCACGGAGAGAAGGGTGTCTCGCACCGCAAGTTCGGCGGTGAGCTCCGCGGTCGCGGCCCTCCGAACGGCCGACCGAGATCTCGCACCGCCATCAGTTCCATTCTTGAGGACGTCGATGGTGAGTTCCAGCGCCTGCTTCTCACGGCGAATCCTCGCCTCGGTGCGAGCGTCAAAGAGAATGGCGATCTCGCTCATGGATCGACGCCGCAACTCTTCGAGTTTGCCGGCTTCAAACTCCGTCGGCCCGATCGATCGGAACGCTTCGGCGAGATCCGTGGTCGCGCCACCCATCCGGGAGTCGGCTTGTCCGTGCCGGAGACGGATCTCGTCGAGTACGAGTTCGAAAGCAGCCTCGCGGTCCGATTCGATCACCGTGCGGAGCGAGTCGACGGTCGTGGAACGAAGCTCACGACGGGCCAGCTCGAGCCGGGTCATGGACGCGAGCACACTCCGGCCATCGACGAGGCCGCCCGCAACGTCCATCGCTGCCCAACGTCGGTCGGCGATCGGCTGGAGCAGCGCGAGCCGTTGCCGCATCCCCTCGAATCTCGCGTCGACCCATGCAACCGTGCCTTGGATCTTCTCTTCGGTTGCACCCCGTTCGGCCATCGAATCAACGATGCGATCTTCGATCGCGGGCCAATTCGCGGGATCCGCGGCTCGAGCCCCGCTTCCGAGGCTGGCAAGTTCCACCTGGAGCGCGCCCTGATCAAGTGCTTGCTGGAATTTCGCCGCTTCGGCTTCGAACGCCTCTTCGTATTCGAGCAAGACAATCTCGGCGATGGGGGCGGTGGTCTCGTCGAGTTCGAGTCGATTCACGACCAACTCGATGTCTCGTCGGAGGAACTCGGGTCGAAGGAGGGTGTCGAAGCTCCCACCTTCGGGAATTCGCATCGTGAACCACAGGTGCTGTCCGTCGTCGCCGGACTTCTCATCCTTGCTCGAGGTTCCCTGGCCGATCAGGTTCGAGGCGGCTTCGTAGACCGCCCGGGCGTCCGCCTCGTTCATGGCCTGCACTCGAACGGCGAGTTTCAGGTCGCCACCGAGTTGCTCCAAAAACAGATTGGGATTTGATTCCGGCGATGCGGGCGGCCCGGCGTCGCCCCTTTGGGCCACGGCGGTGAGTGGCATTCCCGCGAGCGCGACCCACAGGATGGTGGACCGGAGTGTGCGGCCGGGTCGGGGTTTTTCTGTGTGGATTGAAGGCATCGTGACGTCCCGAGGGGTGTGGATGTGATCTGGTTCAGGAGGAGATCTCGTTCGACGAACCTCGATCCTGACGAGGGAAGTACGAGTTCGCAAGACAAACCACGAAGAAAATCGTGATGTCGGTCGCGGCCGTCCAAGGCAACGTTTGGTCGTTGGTCATCTGGGTCTCAGGAATCGGCGTTGGCGGTCGAAGGAGTCGATCGCCCGGCGCGGATCTTCCGGATCCACCAGACGAAGGCGACGATCCCCAGCGGAATGGTGATCGAGGCTTCTGCCGCGCTCTCGAGGATCGCGAGCTGTTGGAAAGTCGCGTCCAGTTCCGTGACACCAAGCCCCGGTGCGGCCAGTTGAGCGGCGAGGATGGCGACTGCGGCCTCTCGCCATCCAAGTCGGCCGAGTGGATTCAAGGAGACCACGAGGGCGGTGATCGCAAGCAGAAGAACGTCGCCGGTGGGGAGATCGATGTCGAGAATGGACGCGGCGATGCCGAGCCGCATCGCCCACATGCCGAGATCGAAGGCGCGAAGACCGAAGGCGGTGGCAATCCAACCGCGATCCGTGAGCATCGCCTCTCCGCCGCGGGTGAAGCGTCGAACAAAAGGAAGACGGGCCAGCAGCGGCAGCGCGATGATCAGACCAATGAGCGGGGCCAGAAACGACATCGCCCAGGCGAATCCCGGCCGTGGTTGAAGCAGGGTGGCGCCGACCGCGGCACCCATCACCGCAAGGACGGTGATGCCGACGACCACGATCCACCCGGTCACGAAGAGGATCGAGAACCGATCCACGCGTACGTGATAGAAGTAGCGGCTCATCACGCCGAGTCGGATCGGGGCGTAGTTCAGCAGGCTCGACACGAGGTTGACGCCTTGAAGCACCATGAAACCTTCGCGGTGTACGGGGCGGATCGTCGCGAAGAAGATGGCGCCGTTGGCGATGACGCTGGCGAGCGAGCAGCCGATCATCGCGGCGATCAGCCCCGGATCTGCATCCTTGAACTTCTCCCAGCCCGCTTCCCCGCCTTCGAGCGCGCCCCGGATGCACCAGATCACGAGCAACAGTCCGATGACGAAACCGAGCAGTTGAAGTACCAGTCGCAGGCCGCGAGGCATGCCGGCGCGGGCTTCCTTGCTGAGCGTCATTGCGAGGTGCTCCGTCGATGGCGACGACTCCGTCGCCATTCCCGAATCATCGAGGCCACCGCGTCGAAACCGTCCCTGACGCCGATCTTCTTGCCCTCGGCGAAACTCCGTGGGTCGTAGGAGACGCCGACCTCGGCCACTCGGGCTCCATGGCGGGCGAGCGCCGCGGCGATCTGGGGTTCGACGGCGAACTGGTCCTCGTCGAGATCGGGAAGGATCTTCCGAAGCATTGGCACTCTGATGAGCTTGTAGCAACACTCCATGTCGTGGATCTTGAGGCCGGTCAGCCGGTTCGAGACGAGGGTCAGGAAGCCGTTGGCGAGCCGATGGACTCGGCGAATGACGTTGGGTTGGAGTTCGAGCCAACGGTTGCCGACGATCGCGTCGATGGACGCATCATCGAGTCCAAAGGTCTCGACGAATTGAACCAGATCGGAAGGCGCGTACTCGAGGTCGGCATCCTGAACCCCGACCAGATCGGCCGCGTCCGCGTGCTCAATTGCCTGGGCGAACCCAGTTCTGAGCGCCGCGCCCTTGCCGAAGTTGGAGGCATGACGAAGGAGTTGTAGATCGGGATGCCGATCGCGGAGTGCCGCGGCGGATGTTGCCGCATCTTCCGAGGAGCCGTCGTCCACGAGGATCATCCTGACGGACCAGCCGCGAGGCCAGATGACCTGCTCGACCCGTCCGACCACGGTCTCGAGGGTGTCCTGCTCGTTCAGGAACGGGATGACCAAGTGAAGGACTGGCACGCGTAAGAGAATCCTCGACGGCTCTTTCGATCTGACACCGCGCGTAGCGGACGGGCGGCCTTCTTCAATCGGTTATTCGCTCAACCGCCTTCGGGGCCGTCTTCCCCTTCGGCGACCGCCTTCCGCATGGAGGTGTCGGCAAGGACATTCTGCATTCTGTAGTGATCCATGACTCCGAGATTTCCATCGCGGAACGCCTGAGCCATGGCCTTTGGAACCTCGGCTTCGGCCAGAATCACCAGGGCACGGTTCTTGGCGGCTTCGGCCGTATGTTCGGCTTCATGCGCGATCGCCAACGCCCGTCGCTGCTCGGCTTCTGCTTGATACCGCTTGGTATCGGCTTCCGCCTGATCCGTCTGAAGGTGGGCGCCGATGTTGGTGCCGACGTCGATGTCGGCGATGTCGATGGAAAGGATCTCGAAGGCGGTTCCGGAGTCGAGTCCCTTTGCCAGCACGGTCTTGGAGATCTGGTCGGGGTTCTCGAGGACACGCTTGTGACTTTCGGCGGAACCGATGGTCGAGATGATGCCCTCGCCGACTCGGGCGACGATGGTCTCTTCGGTCGCACCACCGACGAGCTGCGCGATGTTCGTTCGAACCGTCACGCGAGCGCGGGCTCTAAGTTGGATGCCGTCACCGGCCACGGCATCGATGGTCGATCGGCCGCCGTGCTCGCTCGGGCAATCGATCACCTTGGGGTCGACCGAGGTCCGCACCGCTTCGAGTATGTCTCGGCCGGCGAGATCGATCGCCGTCGCACGGTCCCACGGAAGATCGATCTTCGCCTTGTCCGCCGCGATCATCGCGCGGACCACGCGTTCGATGTTTCCGCCCGCGAGGTAATGCGCTTCGAGTTGGGAAGCAGAGAGGTCTAGGCCCGCCTTCTTCGCAGAGATTCGATTCAATACGATCACCGAGGGCGGCACCTTCCGGAGTCGCATCATGAAGAGGTCGAGTAGCCCGACGGGAGCACCGGACACCACCGACTGGATCCACAGGCTGAGAAAGCGTCCGAATACGGCGAGCAGGACGAGGGCGAAAAGGCCAGCGATGACGATGACGACGATCAGCCAAGTATCCATGGGCTGGGATCCTTACGAGGGAGTTTGCAAGTCAGAGAGTCAGGCAGTCTATCCGGATGCGGTCGGCTGTCCCGCATCACACGCTCAGAGCGAATCTTGATCCACAGGGCGAACCTTCAATTGGTTGTCGATGATCTCGACGATCCGGACTTCCGTGCCTTGATCAATGATTCCAGCCTCTGCAAGGGCGTCTCGACGATGCCCATCGAGTTTGATGACCCCGATCGGTCGGAGTGGGGTCACGGCCAGGGCGGTGCGGCCGATCAACGCGGCGGTGTTCTCTGTTTCTTCTCGCTGTCGTCGAGCGATCTCTACGGCGACCTCAGTTTCATCAAGCCCCTTGGTGGCCACGGTCTCGGTCCCGCCAAGGATCAATCGGCGGCCGAGTCGACTCCCAGACCAGAATTTCACCCCGTAGACCACGACGAAAGGCGTGGCCACGATGTAACTGGCGATGGCAAAAACGCCGGCGGCTTGCGAGTGATAGAAGAAACTAATGATCGAAGCGACCACCGTCAGGCCGCAGAGAATGCCCAGCATGCCGCCCGTCGGGACGAAGAGTTCGATGACGAAGATCGCAAGGGCGAGTGCGCCGAGGCCGAATCCGATGGCCAGCCACGAACCATCAGGGGGTGTGGTCGTTGCGGTCTGCGCGAGGATGACGCCGATCGAGGCAATGAGAATTTTCATGATTCGAGTTCTTCCACCTTGATACAGAAGTCATCCGAAGCGATGACCCGGACTTTTATTCCGCGTTCGATGTACCCACCGGCGCTCTGGGCATCCACCAGCCGATCGCCGATCCGTACCCGTCCTGACGTGCGGAGCGGGGTTGCCGTGACGCCCTCCGTCCCTAGAACGATCGTGGCGGGGCTGGAGATCGGAGCCGGCGGCGTCGGCCGCTCCGAAGGGTCGTCGGCGATGACGCCAACCTGCTCGGCGAGAATGAGACCACGAGCGAGCGTGAGCCTTGGAAGATTGCGCCACAGCAGCCAAATTCCGACGCCCGCCCCAAGAAATCCGACGCTGGTGGCGAGCAGGCCTCGCACGAGGTCCTCCCGGATCGAGTCATCAAATGGCCGACCTCCGATGAAGGTGCCCACGAGCCCTCCGAAGATGAACGCGCCTCCGAGGATTCCGGCGAAGCCGAAGCCCGGCAGGACGAACAGCTCGAGGGCGACGAGCATCAATCCAAGAAGCACTGCCGCGACGGTCCACCACTCGGCCATTCCGGCCAAGAGTGGGGCGCCGAGGAGAAGGGCGAGGCTCACTAATGACACGAGGCCGAAGGCTCCGTAGCCCGGTGCCGCGATTTCGACGAAGAAACCCACGAGCATGACGGCGATCAGGATCGCGCGGACCGGCCAGAGCGTCATGAACCTGACGAGTCGTTCCGACCAGTTCTCGTCGAAACGCACGGTTTTGCCGGCGCCGAAGAAGGATTTTAGTTCGGTCTCATCGTTGATCTCGCCGCTCGTGAAGCCGTAGGCAGCGGCTTCATCGGCCCTCAACACGAGAAGTTCGTCCGGAGAAACGACCTGGCCCAGCAGGACCCAGTCCGGGGCGTCGTCCGGTCCGAGTACCAGGCGCTTTGACGGGAAGTCCTGGACGAACTCGATCGCGTCGTCGCGTTCGGCCAACGACGGAACCGTTTCATCTTCGTCTGGGCTTCCGAGCAGACCGGCGAACTGGTCCCGTGCCGGAGGGGCCGGAAGTCTCGTGAGACGAGTGGACACCGGAGTCTCGCCGAAGATCCGCTCATACTCCGCCGAATCGACGAAAAGACGGTCTCCGTTGGTTCGATTCTGAATGAGCCAGAGTTCGACATCCACGGCGACGAAGGCCTGAACCAGTTTCTCGTCCCATCCTTGTCGGCGGGCGTCGAAGACGACCTCCGAAAGAAGCGGCGCCTCGATCTTGGCTCGTTCCGCCGCGGGGAGTTGCCGAAGTCCGACCACCGGCATGCCTTGAATGGGGGCCGCGTCGCCGAAGACCCCGGTCGGCGTGATGATGATCTCTCGAGTCGCCAGTGCGATGATCGTGCCCGCACTGAATGCCTTGGGACGAACCCATGCCACGGTATTCGCGGGTGCCTTGTTGCGGATCAGTTCGAGGATGTCGAAGGTCGCCATCAGGTCGCCACCCGGCGTGTCCAGTTCGATGACCACCGCATCGCAGCCTGCTTCGCTTGCTTCCTGGAGTCGTCGCGCGATGCTTCGCGTCGTCACTCCGTCGATCGGGCCATCGATGGAGATGATGGCGATCGTCTCGGCCTTTCGGCCCGCGGGAATCGAGCTCAGGTCGGAATCGGGGACCGTCTGGGCCGGGCGGTGCAAGGCGCCGCTGCCGAGGAGCAACATGAGGGTTGCCATGGCCATGAACGAACGGGAGATCCTCCGGGACGTTCTCGTTCGATTCGGATGTATCCCGGAGTTCAGCATCAGGTTCATGATACGCCGCTGCTCGATCCAGACGCGGTCGCGGCGCCGGGCGGCGGCGTTCATGTCCCTTCCACGAAAGAGAAAGCCGCCCGCGGAGTGATCCGCGGGCGGCATATGGGTTTCGATGCTGAAATTCGAGCCGACCTGTGGATCAGTCCCAGGAAAGGGAGGGTTCCCAGATGTAATCACCGCAGTTGCCGGTGGCTGAGCCTGTGTCGCTCATGACGAGGAAGACATCTCCGCCTTCTCCGTCGAGATCCACGTCTTCGGCGAAGAGCGTATCTTCGACGACGATCCCGTTACTGGAGATCTGGGCCAGCGCGTCAGGCGCGAAGGTGCGAGTCAGTTCGATGTGGTTGTCGTTGTAACAGACGTTGCCGATCCACTCCTTGCGGCTTCCGTGGATCAATAGCGTCTTCGAGCTGAGGTATTCCTGCTCGTCGTAGCTGGAGTCCTCGACGCCTCGATTGCTGAGCACAGCAAATTTGGAGTCGAGCGACTTTTTCCACTGACGGGACTTACGGTTTCCGTTGAGGAGCATGGTGGCGTAACTGGTGTTGCAAATGCCCTGGAGGTCGCACTTGAAACGTGAGAAGTCGCTGTCATCCCAATAGACGTCGCCCGGTGGGCTGTACCGTTCGATGTCGTAGGTCGAAGCGATGGCGACGTTACCCGAAGCCTCGCTGGGATCGACCAGCAACTGTGGGGTGAAGTACTCGCCAGAGATGCAGGCGCCGTAGAGGTTGGCGGAACTATTGACGCTATTGTCCTCGGGTCCCTTGCCGGGTGTGGTGCCGCAACGATTGATGCGGCCCGGAGTGGGAAAGTAATCATTGTCGTTGGTCGACATGATCAAGAAACCCTTGTGGATCTGATTCAACTGGGTGGCGCTCTTCACCTGACGTGCCGTGGCTCGAGCCTTGGCCAGTGCCGGGAGAAGGAGGCCGAGAAGAAGGGCAATGATCGCCATTACCACGAGCAACTCGATGAGCGTGAAGCCTTTTCGCTTTCGCATGATTATGAACTCCAAAGTTCGAAAGTGTTCGTTACTAGAAACGCTATGAAGAGATTGATTGGTACGAAGATCAGGGTCGCTTCGCGTCGTAGATGGGAGTTGTCTTGGGTTTGTTACCGCCTCCGTCAATCACAATCTCGTTCATTGCGAGAATGGTATCGCCGGCTTCCCAAGTGTTGCAGTCCTCGAATTCCCAAGTGAAGATGTTGTCCTTCGTCAGCTCGCGGTCGCCACACTCGTAGGCAGTGTTCGCCGGATAGAAGTTCTTCGAGTACTCGACGTGGTTGTCGTTGAAGCAGATGTTTCCC
This sequence comes from Phycisphaerales bacterium, assembly GCA_028823105.1. GTDB lineage: Bacteria > Planctomycetota > Phycisphaerae > Phycisphaerales > SM1A02 > UBA12014. The sequence continues at coordinate 43,475 of JAPKCC010000006.1, forward strand.
TGCCACTCAGTGTCGGGGCCCATAAAGAGAAGGGTCCAACTCTTTCGATACTCGTCGGACGTGGTGTCGCCGTTCTTGGTTCCACGGGTGCTGAAGACGGGCTTGGAACTGTCCTGGTTGTTTCGCCAGGTGTTTGTCTTTCGGTCACCGCACATCTGAAGGTGGGCATACGAGCAATGAGACCGGCCGTAAGGGGCGGCCCGGTTGATCTTCGACAGGAAGACCTGGTTGGCGGCGCCCACAGGAGGCGTTCCTTCGCTGACCTGAACCGGATCAGCAGTGTCTCCCATCCAGTAGATGTCGCTCGCCGGATCGATGACGGTGTAGTCGTAACTAATCGCGCCGTCATCGGCGTTCTGGCCGAACTGTGCCACGACGGGGTTGGCTTCGACGGGACTGATGCAGATGTCAGAGTTGAAGAAGCCCTGGCCGATCATCGACGAGTAGAGGTGACCGGTCGAGTCCTTCTTCCAGTTATTGGGGCCGTAGCCGGGCTGGCGACCGATTCGAGGATCAGTGAATCGATTGATTCGACCGGGGCTCGGGAGCCAGCCAGCCGAGTCGTTCTGAGACCAGATGAGACAAGCCTTGTGGATCTGTGCGATCGAGTTTGCGTCTTTCACAACCCGTGCAGCCTGTTGAGCACGGGAGAGTGCAGGAAGGAGAAGTCCGATGAGCAAGGCGATAATCGCGATGACCACCAGCAACTCCACGAGTGTGAAACCATTTCGCTTTCGCATATTTTTGGCCTCCATTGAGCCACGCCTGAAAAAGAATTCAACGATCGAACGACCGTTGCAATGAACACGATCAGCCGGAATTCGGCCGGTGTCTTCTCCTGTGATGGAGAAAGACAACGGCACTGAAACCGGTTCAGTAGAACCGAAGGGGAGAACCTCGCGGTGGGATTGAACGCATCCCCGATGCCCGGCTTTAGGATTGCTCCCGTGGCCGACTCACGAATCCGAATTCGATCTGCACTTCAAGAGACTCTTGGCCTGGAATTCAGACGTCCACCTAGTCCATGCGAACGTTGTGGGCGTTCCTGATTTTCCAGACTTTGAACCTCTGTCGTATGTCTTGCATGCGATGCATGCCATGCAAGACGCAGATGACAGGGATCCGACCGCCGTCGAACCCGACCAACTTGCTGGTTTCATTGGATGGTGAAGTCTCTTTCAAGCCCCGAAAGGGGGTTTGAAACGCATTCATGCCAAGAGAACAACCACGTCCCCGTGCGGGGGCGATTGGTCGGTATGTCTCGGGCGGCGGCGAATGAGTGCCGACGAATCGGCGAATGAGGGCAGGTGAGCACAAGACTCCGGCGAGGAATGAATAAAAGATGCCGGAGGAACTTCTCGGGGGACTCATGCGATCGTGGAAATAAGTCCACGGTGGCTTTTGAGTGAAGCCCGCGAAGGCTCGGATATGGAAGGACCTGCCGCGGCCCGTATGTGGTGTCTGAAATCCAGACACGTCTAGGTTAGTCCGACGGAAGTCGGTGTCAAGTTCCCCCGATCGATGTTTTTTAGGCTCAATTTCCGGTTGGAGTCCGGTGATGGTCTGCCAATCCCCTCCGCCGAGCCAGTCGGATCTGCGTTCCGCTGTGTCAGGTTGCAACGCGTATGGGCTCAGAGACGACCGACTGGCGATGGTCAACGTTTTTCATTGGTCGAAATCTAAGTTATTCTCGGACGTTCTTCGCGGTTCGCATCGAGGATGTTCGTTCGTCATGATGTGCCCGCGTGCCACCGGACTTCTGAGTGGCGCGAAAAAAGGAATTCAGTATGAGTGCCATCGAAAATCGTCTTGCTGATCTTGGAATCACGCTTCCAGAACCCCCTCGTCCCGTCGCGTCCTACGTGCCGGCGGTCCAGAGTGACCGACTCTTGATCGTGAGCGGGCAGATTCCGTTTCAAGACGGGGTTCTCATGGCCAACGGGGCCGTGCCCTCGGCAGCCTCCATCGATCTGGCGACCGCGGCAGCTCGATGCTGTGCGATCAACGGGCTTGCGGTCGCGAAGGCCGCCCTGGGTGGCGACCTCGGTCGAATTCGGCGTGTCCTCAGGTTGGGCGTCTTCGTCCAATGCGATCCGGGTTTCGATGCCCAACCTTCGGTGGCGAATGGAGCCAGCGACTTCATGGTGGAAGTCTTCGGCGATGCGGGGCGTCACGCGCGAGCGGCGGTTGGCGTCAATGCGCTTCCGCTCGATGCGACGGTCGAAGTCGAGTTCACGTTCGAGGTCGAGTAAGGGTCGCCGCACGCCGAGGTCTGACCGAAACCGGCCGGCTTAAGCTCACGTGTTGGAGACGGCCACGGCGACCAGGATGAGGTTGACGAGGACGCTGAGCACAAGTCCCGCGATCATGGCGAGGTTCAGCGCCCGCGTATCGCCCTTCTCACGTCGAGGTGCGTTCATCGAAGGAGCGCCAGCGTCGGCCGACATCGATGAGACCACGGAAGCGATGTCCATGGCACTGCGGGCGTGTCGAGGTGGGCGCCCAGCCTCTACCTCGTCGAGATCTTCGAGCAACTCCTCGGCGTTGCGATATCGATCTCTGGGGTCCTTGGCCATCATCATTTCGATGATCTGCGCAAGGCCGCTCGAGATGCTTGGATTGACTTGATCCGGGGGGATGATCTCGTCCTTCAGATGCCGATGCATGACTTCGGAAGGGTTCTTGCCGTGGAAAGGGACCCGCCCCGTGACCATGTGGTAAAGCGTAGCGCCGAGCCCGTAGATGTCGGCTTGCGGTCCGATGTCGACCTTTCCTCGGATCTGCTCCGGTGAGATGTAGAAAGGCGTTCCATAGGCTTTTCCAGCCTCCGCTTCGGCCGCTTCCTTGTCGCTGAGGGCCCGTGCCAGTCCGAGGTCGGCGAGTTTTACATCGCCCGACTCGGTCATCATGATGTTCTTGGGCTTGATGTCGCGATGAATGAAGCCGCGAGCATGGGCATGCTGAAGCGCGGAGCCGACCTGTCGGGTGACCGAGATCGCTTCCAACTCCTCGAACCGTTTGTTGGCGCTGATTCGGTCGAAGACGGTCTCGCCATCCACGAACTCCATCACGAAGAAATGATGTTCGCCGGACTGGGCGACGTCATAGGCCGCAACGATGTTCGGATCGTTGAGCTTCGCGGCGGCCCGGCCTTCCTTGTAGAAGCGGGCGATGAAGTCGGCGTTGTCGTTGTATCGACGTGGTAGCACCTTGATGGCGACCAGTCTGTCGAGCGAGAGCTGCTTGGCGAGAAAGACCGTCGCCATCGCCCCGGCGCCGAGTTTTCGAATGATCTTGTAGCCCGGAATGCGTGCGGTGCTCTTCTCGGATTCGAGTTCGGTTCGGAGCCGGTCGACTTGGCTGGGGGTCATGAACCCGGAGCGAAGCAGGGCATCCGCCAGACTTCCCTCGGGGTCGTCTTCGCGTGCATTGCGGACACCCTCGAGCTCATCAGGGCTGACCAGGCCGCGTTCGATGACCACTCGCCCGAGGAGCGTCTCGAACCCGGCACCGGCGCGGCTGCCACCTTCGCCGCCACCGTTTCGGGTGGCATCGCTGCTGGTGGACTCTGGCGGGTTGGGAGATGAGTCGGGTTGGTCGCTCACGTCGATGGGTCTTCTCGTCTGGGAACGGTGTTTGGCGATTTTAGAGTCGAGCGTGGCCCGTCGAGCAGGGTCTAGACCCCTCAACGAACCGAAGATTGAATCGGTGACTATTCTCCGAACTCCGCAACCTGTCAAGCGAGCCGAGCCGGAACGTGACCGAGACCCAACGAATTCTACTTATCCGTCCGAGTGCCTTGGGCGATGTGTTCCGCTCGATACCGGTTCTGAACTCACTCTCTCATGCGTTCCCCGGCGTTCCGATCGACTGGGTGGTTCAGGAGGGCTTCCAAGACGCCATCCGGGCACATCCTGCCGTCTCCCGCGTCATCGGCTTCCCACGACACCGAATTCAGCATTGGTGGCGATCACCGGCCCATTCACGTCGTGCCATCAGTTTCTTTCGCGGGCTTCGTGGAGGGTATGAGGTCGTGGTCGACGCTCAGGGGCTTGCTCGAAGCGGACTGATGGCCTTGGCCAGCAGAGGGCGGAGGCGGATTGGATTCGCGGATGCGGGTGAAGGGGCCTGGCTGGGCTATACGGACCGGATTACGGTGCCAGATGGCCTCCATGCCGTCGATCGCATGCTGGCGCTTCTCAAGGGTGCCGGAATGGAGCCCATTGCGGACTCGACGCTCTTTGTTCCCGAAGACGTCGAAGTCGACTGGTCTTCGTGGCGGTCGTCGTCGATCGGGGATGACTCGTACGTGGCGTTGGCCCCGACCAGTCGATGGGTGAGCAAGGAGTGGCCCGCGGAATTCTGGTCCGAATTGGCGGCACGATTGCTCGGTGATGGTCATGCAAGGCGAATCGTCCTGCTGGGGGGATCCGGGGAAGTCGAACGGCTCGCGGAGATCGCCGGCGGGAGACGCGGCATCGAGATCGCGGCGGGGCAAGGCACGCTCGCGTTTTCCATGGCGGCGGTTCGAGATGCATCGCTCGTCGTGGCCAACGATTCCGCGATGATTCACGCCGCCGCCGGTCTGGGCGTGCCACTGGTTGGCCTCTTCGGCCCGACCGACGCTTCCATTTCGGGCCCCTTTGGCCGAGTCTCGGACTGCATCACGTCGCCAGCCGCAGATCCATCGCTTCATTATCGAGACACGCAGATCGGCGATCGGGTGATGCGTGCCATTTCCGTTGATTCCGTGCAGGCGGCTTGTATCGCCAGACTCTCGTCGGAAGGTAAGGCGTGACTCGGTCGGTACTTCTTGGGAGTGCGAGTCCTCGTCGCCGATTGCTGCTCGAGCAGGCAGGCTGGGGTGTCGAGCAGGTCGCACCTGCGATCGACGACGGTCGGATTCACCTTGAGACCGATTCCCCTCCGCAGATCGTCGAGGCACTGGCCTGGTTCAAGGCCGCGCAGATCGGTCCGCCGTGCCATCCGCATGTTGCGTGCGTTGCTGCCGACACCGTGTGCGTGGTCGATGGCGAGATCCTCGGCAAGCCGCGGGATCGGGAGCACGCGGCGCGAATGATCGGCAGCATGGTGGGGCGGCGTCACCAGACGATCACCGGCGTCTGCGTTCGGGATCGAGCAGGCGGGAGACTTCTCTTCAGCGACGTCGCCAGCGTCGAGATCGGTGATCTCTCACCGGAAACGCTGGATCGGTATCTCGATTCGGGGGAATGGAACGGGAAGGCGGGTGGCTACAACTTGATCGATCGGGTCGAGGATGGCTGGCCGCTGGCATGTGTCGATGATCCGACGACCGTCATGGGTCTGCCGATCCGTCGCCTGATTCCAATTCTCGATCGGATGGATCGAGGGCATCGGTCTGAAGGGCGTCGATGATCACGTTCTCAAGTTTCTCCAGACCGCCCTGCGGCGTCGATGATGTTCTGTACCGACCCTTCTTGGGGCTGGGCCGAACCCACCTTTCCGCCCCGACGGTGACGGCGATCGCCATGCCTCTTCTGCTCGCTGGTTTCTGGTACTGGCGTCGACTGGGGCGAATCTCCGTCCTTCCGATTCGGCGTCGGATCCGGCGGATCAGCCTCTTGATGGCCGGCGTCGCGATGATTGCGACCGCGGCGGCAACCGGTTGGATCGACCCCGATGTGTGGCCGATCTCCTACCTTTCCGTGTGGGCAGTCGCGATGATCACCCTCTTGATCCTCGTTTTGTGCGCGGTCCTCGACGCCGTCGTCTCGATCCGGCGGCATCAGCGAATCGTCGATCGTCGTCTGTTCCGGGATACGATCCGCCTCCGATCGGCCATCGAGCGGTCCGGCGTGGACCATGTTGGGAAGGAGCCGCCGAATGCATGAGCCATCACCATGGGTTTCGATCCTGCTACGACCGGCGAGTTGGTGCTTCGAAGCGATCGTGCAGGTCCGACGTCGTCGATTCGATTCCGGGCGAGGAAGCGTTCGTCTCGGCATGCCGGTGATTTCCGTGGGGAACCTCACTGCCGGAGGCACCGGAAAGACGCCGATGTGCCGATGGATCGTGGAGCAGGTCCAGGACGCGGGAAGGCGACCAGCCATCGCGCTCCGTGGATACCGCGCTGCCGCCACCGGATTCTCGGATGAAGCCGCGGAATACGAGGAACGACTTGATGGAGTCCCGATCGCGGTCGGCGCCGACCGGGTCGCCTCCGTCTCCCTGATCGATCCTCCGCCCCAGGTCCTTGTGCTCGATGATGGTTTTCAGCATCGCCGTGTCCATCGTGATCTGGACGTCGTGCTCATCGATGCGACGCGCCCCGGACTCGATCAACCGATGCTTCCCGCAGGCATTCGCCGGGAGCCCTGCAGCGCGCTGCGCCGCGCGGACGCGGTGATCGTGACGCGTTCATCCGGCGTCGATCAGTCGCTGTCCGAGGTGATCGAACGTCACCACGGTCGACCGCCGCTTGCGTGGACCAGGCATCGATGGACGAGTGTCATGGAATTTCGTGAGGAGAAAAAAACAGAACTCGAGATCGGGCAGTTGCAAGGCCGGCGTCTGGCGACCTTGTTTGGTGTCGGCAACCCGGCATCCATTCGAGATGCCGTCGAGTCAGCAGGCGGGGTGATCGTGCATGACCAACCCGCTCGTGATCACGCGGCGCATGACGCCGCGAGCGTGTCGCGCCTCGTCGCCGCCGCGAGGGCGGCGGGGGCGGATGCGGTCATCACGACCTTCAAGGACTGGGTCAAGCTTCGGCTGCATATCACGAGCCTTGACGGTCTTCCGGTCATCGTGCCGATGGTGGAAATCGAGTTTCTAGAGGGTGAAGAGCTCTTTCGAGGTCTCATCGACGAGGTGCTCGAAGCATCGCCGTCGGTTCCGGGGTGATATTCTCCCCAGCCGTGACTGACCCAATCCACAACACCGCCGCCGAACCTGGCATCGATTTCGTCGAGGCGGTCGCTCGATTGAAGGGGGGGCGACTCCTGCTGGTCGGTGATCTCATGCTCGACGAGACGGTCCGTGGTGCCGCCGAGAGGCTGAGTCCCGATGCGCCGGTTCCCGTGCTTTCGATCGACGGCGAGTCAGCCATTGATCGCCGTCCCGGTGGGACCGGCAACGTCGCGGCCTGTCTGAGAGGACTTGAGGCGGAAGTTTCGGTCGTCGGCCTGGTTGGCGACGACGAGTCTGGTCGGCATCTCACGGCCTTGCTTGAGTTGGCAGGTTGCGAGACGGGGGGAATCGTGATCGACTCGAGTCGGCCGACCACCGTCAAGCGAAGTCTGGTCGGCCTGGCGCAACATCGACATCCCCAGAAGATGTTCAGGCTCGATGTGGAGTCTCGAAAACCGGCGTCCGACGAAGTCGTCGATCGGCTTCTTCAATCGATCGACGCCCGGATCGGCGATGTCGACTGCATCTGCCTCGAGGACTATGACAAGGGCGCCTGTCCTCCGGCGTTGTGCCAGGCGCTGGTGGAACGATGTCGGACTCGTGGCATTCCGCTCTTGGTGGATCCCGCTGCGATCGAGGATTACGCTCGCTATGCAGGGGCAAACCTGATCACGCCGAATCGAAGTGAAGCCGAACTGGCGATGAATCGCCCCGGCGGTTTGAAGACGGATCTCGGGGCGGCAGTCGGAATCGCGACCGGACTCCGCGAAAGGCATGGGTTCGATGTCGTGGTTCTGACGTTGGATCGGGATGGCGCCATGATGGCAAGCGAAAGCGGATGCACGCATCTCCCGACAAAGGCGAAGTCCGTCTACGACGTGACTGGTGCAGGCGACATGGTTCTGGCGGCGCTGGCCGTGGCCTGGGCGCACGGCTTGTGTGGCGTCGAGGGCGTGCGGCTCGCAAATCTCGCCGCCGGAATCGAAGTCGGGTTGACAGGGGCGCAGCCCGTCCCGCTGGCCGATCTGCGAAGGGCCGCGCTTCAGGCAAGCGGTGCCGGACGCGGAAAAGTACGCCAACTGGAGCATCTGCTTCTTGAGTTGGATGTCCTTCGTCGTGACGGGCGACGCATCGTGCTGACCAACGGTTGCTTCGACGTCATTCACGCGGGTCATGTCGCATATCTCAAGGAGGCGCGTCAGCAAGGGGACGTGCTGGTCGTCGGGATCAACGCCGATGCTTCCGTACGGGCGCTCAAAGGCCCAGAGAGACCGATCTTCAACGAGGCGGAACGGCTCGAAGTGCTTTCCGAGTTTCAGTCGATCGATTACCTCGTGGTGTTCGAGGAACCGACCGCCGATCGTCTGATCGAGTCCGTCGCCCCGAACGTGTACGTGAAGGGGGGGGACTACCACGCGACGGAGATCGCGGAGTTCGACCTTCTGAAGCGGCTGGGAATCGAGATTGGCATTCTGGCGCACCGGCCTGGTCTTGGCTCGACCGCCATCATCGATCGACTTCGCGCCCCCTGATCGAGCCGAAATCCGCCACCGTCGACATGGTCCGAGAACCCGATCCGCGGGGCAAAATCTCGCGTCGATTTCTAGAAAATGAGTGGTCTAAGTTCATTCTGCGCAGATACTTGGCGTTCAGCCAATGTTCTACTATCAATCAGCCAATCTCGGTCGGATCGCACTCTTGAGTGTGGCATTGGCGGGCTGTCAGGCTCAGAAAGCAGCCACGTCCGCACCGGCGGTTCGATCGATCGTCAACCCGACCGCGTCCGTGCTGGTCCTCCCGTCGGCTCAACAGCGGATGCTGGCGCTGGACACCGGAATTACAGGCTCCTGGGCCGGTTCCGGGCGGAATAACAGGCTTCTCGGTGGCGAGCCGTACTCTGTCGCGGGTCCCTCAGTCGCCCTTCGGCAAATGGACGACCGTCAGCGGATCATCAACGGGCAGGTCCGATCGACTCTGACGCTCCGAACCAGAGATCAGACGGTCAAGTCCCGCTGAGCCAACGATTCAAGAAAAGGCTCAGAGTGTCTCCTCGACGCCGTTTTCGACCCCGTCGAGTGTCTGTAAGTCCTTCTTCAACTTGAAGTTAGGTGAATGAAGCCCTTGACAGGAGGGGGGGTTGACTTCGATACTCAGAAGTCGTGGTATCGGGTTTCGGGGAGGAATGGCCGGTAGGCCCACGTTGATCATTCACCACAGCGGAGCGCGTCAAGAAATGCCGATCAACCCACCGACCACCACTGGAAAGACCATCACAAAGAAAGACATGGTCGAGCGAATCGCAGCGGAGACCAATCAGCCTCGCTCCGAGGTAAAAAAGACGATCCAGGCTTTTCTCGACGAGGTGATCGAAGAGCTTGGTCGAGGACACCGGCTCGAGTTCCGAGACTTCGGTGTCTTTGAGATTCGAGAGCAGGCACCGCGTCGAGCGCAGAACCCCAAGACGCTCGAGCAAGTCGCGATTCCGGCCCGGAAGACGGTGAAATTCAAGACCGGGCGCTTGATGAAATCGCGCATCGTCGGACCCGAAGTCGACGATCTCGATGACCAATAGTTCGATTCCGCCCTTCTGCCGGACGGCTTGAAGGATCGGTTCTTCCACAACCGGTTGTGGACGATGCGTCGCGGCACGGATCGCCGCCGGCAAGGTTCTTGATTCACGGGGACAATCTTGACCATGAACGAGTCTCAGGGACGATCCCGAAAACGTCTTCGCGAAGAACGACCGACGCTCCGCGCCGACGAGTTAACTCGTCTCGCCGAAGCCATTCCGCCGCATGCGATGGAAGCTGAGATCTCCTTGCTCGGGTCGATGATTCTCGATCCTCGAGTAATCGCGGACATCATCAATGTCGTCAAGACCGGTGGCGACTTTCATCGACCCGCCCACACGATCCTCTTCGATCTGATGATCGAGTGTTACGACAAGACGGCATCGCTCGATGTGGTCCAGCTGCATCAGATCCTTAGCGACAAGTCGCTGCTCGATGAAGTTGGCGGGATGGATTACCTGGTGCATCTCGCGGAGAGTGTTCCCACGGCCGCGAACGCAACGAGGTACGCGCGTCTGGTCCGCGAGAAGGCGACGCTCCGGGAGTTGATCGCCGCAGCCGGAGAGACCCTTCGGGATGCTCATCAGGGCGAACTCGAAGTCGTTGAGGTGCTTGAGGCGGCGGAGAAGCGGATTTTTCAGATCGCGGAACACCGCGAGCAGCAGAGCGCGTCGTCGCTCAACGTCCTCCTCGATGAAGTGATGAAGTCGATCGAGGAATCCGATGGCTCGAGGTTCAGCGGCGTTCCCACGGGATTCGGCGAACTCGACGATATGCTCAATGGCTTTCAACGAGGCGAGTTGCTCATTCTCGCGGCTCGTCCATCAATGGGAAAGACGGCGTTCGCGCTGAACATCGCGGAGCAGATGGCGGTGGCCGGCCACCCGACAGCGATCTTCAGTCTCGAGATGGGCAAGCAGCAACTGGTACAGCGGATGCTCTGTGCACGAGGGCAGATCGATTCGCAGCGGCTGCGCCGAGGCCAGCTTCGAGACGAGGACTACAAACGCCTGATGGCCGCGTGCAACGACCTTTCCGAGGCACCGGTCTACATCGACGATACGCCGGGATTGACGCTGCTCCAGCTTCGCTCGAAGGCCCGTCGGATGAAGGACCGCCACGACATCGGGGCGATCGTGATCGACTATCTGCAGTTGATGAGCGCGGGCGGACGGGTTGAGAGCCGGCAACTTGAAGTCTCGGAGATTAGTCGAGGCGTCAAGGCAATGGCCCGTGAGATAAACGTGCCGGTGCTGTGTCTGAGTCAGCTCAATCGTGCGGCGGAACAACGCGAGGGGCATCGTCCCCGGATGAGCGATCTCCGTGAGTCCGGGGCGATCGAACAAGACGCCGACGTGGTGATGATGCTCCACCGGGAGGAGTACTACCACAAGGGCGAGCCGGAATGGGCGGAACAGAATCCGGACAAGGCGGGTATCGCGGAAGTCATCGTTGCGAAACAGCGGAACGGGCCGACCGGCGTCGTGACGCTTGGCTGGAATGCCCAGAGCACCCGATTCCATGACCTCACGTACGCCACGCCACCCCCGGGCGCAGCTTCGGCAGACTCGGGTTGGAGCGGTTCCGCCGGTATCCCGATCTGAGTACCGTCGGGGCACATCCGCGAAGAAGCCTGTCGGATCTGCAATCCAGCAAGATGGAACCTCGTTTTTATTCTGGAGTCGGTCGAAGTCGCGTGCCATCACGTGCCATCACGTGGCATCACGTGGCGTCTCGCATCTCGGCGGCTGAAGGGCGGTAGAGTTCGACCCGTACCGCGGCGCCCACCGACGTGGCGGCCGAAGATTCGACTGGCAGACCTCCTGGCATGAACGAGATCTCCCCCGACCAACTCGCCACCCTCGTCGTGACCGCAGGCCGCGGTGACGAGGATGCTTGGCGCGAGCTGGTCGATCGATTCTCCCCTCGGGTATTCGGATTGATCCGGGCGCAGTGTCGTGATGAGGATCTGGCCGAGGAGATCACGCAGTCGACGTTCTGCACCATCGCGGCAAAGCTGCGGGACTACGAGGAAGTCGGGCGTTTCGAGTCCTGGTTGATGCGAATCGCCATGAATCGGTTTCGGGATGAGATGCGGCGGCGAGCCCGCCAGGCGAATCCCGCGGATGAGGCGACGCTCGTGGGGCTCGCAGGTGACGGGGGGCGTGCTGAAAAGGGCGTCGAGACGGACAGCCTGCCCGCCGGTCCACTCCGAGAAGCCATCGAGCAACTTCCGGAGGCCGATCGAGAAGTGCTGTATCTCCGGCATGTCAGCGGACTGAGCTTCAAGCAACTGGCCGAGGCCTTGGATGCGCCGGTGGGGACGCTGCTGGCGCGGCATCACCGGGCGTTGAAGAAGGTCAAGGCCATCCTCGAAGGCAATGGGGGGGAGGATTTCTCATGAAAACCACGATTATCGGGTTCTCCAGCCTATTCCGGCGGGAAGCGATGGGATTCCGCAAGGAAGCCCACCGTGTCTGCAATCCAGAGGCGGAAACCTCGTTCCTATTGGCGAGGCATTGCTTGGAGTTACGTTCATGAACTCATCTGATTCATTCCACGACGGCGAATCCGTCGACGAATCCAACTTCCCGAACCAGCAAGGTCCGGACCATCTGGATCATTCGGATCATTCGGATCATTCGGATCATTCGGATCAT
>JAPKCC010000085.1 GCA_028823105.1 Phycisphaerales bacterium
CTCGGCGTGAGCCGAGGATCGACGGTCCCTTTTTTGGCGGTCTGATTTCGCGAGCGTGAAGATGCATGAAGTCCATGAGGATCATGAAGATCCATCAAGATCGAAAAACAGGCTCCATGACTGCCGAACGTCACCGCCTCGTGTCGACCTCTAGACGGCGCCGCAGCCGCCGCCGCCGGGCGTCTCGATCCAGAGTTGATCGCCCGGCTCAAGTTCGAAGGCACTGATACCCGGCAACTCATGTGTTGTCCCGCAATGGCGAATGATCCGAGCCTCCCCGCAACGCCCGGCTTCTCCGGAATCGAGGCCGTAGGGACGTTCTAGGTGGTGTTGCGCGAGCAGCGAGCCCGAGAGGGGCGACAAGGCGGCAATGACTCTCCGAACGCCATCTCCGCCACACTTGATTCCCGACCCACCCGAGCCTCTTCGAATTTCGAATCGGACCAGCCGCAGTGGATATCGATGCTCGAGCACTTCTGGATCGGTGAGACGCGTATTGGTCATGTGACTGTGCACCGCGTCGCATCCTGAGAATTCATCTCCAGCGCCGGTGCCGCCACAGATCGTCTCGTAATAACCAAAACGGTCGTTCCCCAAAAGAAGATTGTTCATGGTGCCCTGGCTGCACGCCACGATCTCGAACGCTTTCAGGAGAGTGTCGACAACCCGCTGACTGGTCTCGGTGTTTCCGATCGCCACCGCGGGGTCGACGGTGGGGTCGCCGCTGAATCGTGGATTGAGAAATCCCACCGGACACACCAGTTCGACGGCATCGATGGCCCCTTCGTTGAGCGGAATATCCTCGCCTGCGACCACTCGAAGTACGTAGAGCACCGCCGCACGAACCACCGCGAGGGGGGCGTTGAGATTTCCCGGATGTTGGCCGCCGGAGCCCGTGAAGTCGATGTGCATCCGACCGGATTCCGACCGGACCCGCACCCTGATCGGCGTTCCGTCATCGAGCCGTTCGGTGACATCTCGATTCATGCCATCGAGGCGTGTAGAAAGCCGACGAATCGAGGACCCGCATCGATCTCGAAGTGACACGAGATCACCCGCGAATCGTGCTGGGCCGACCAGTGTATGGAGGGCTTCCAGCCGCTCGGCACCGAGTCGGTTGGCCGCCAATTGGCCCGCAAGATCCGCAAGATTGTCCGCCACCGCACGCGATGGGAACGGCGCATCCGTGAGAAGGTCCTTGAAGAGATCAAAACGAGGCACGCCACGCTCGACGATCTTCATCGGTGCGATCACCACTCCCTCTTCGCTCAAGTGGCGTGCATCGGGCGGCATCGATCCCGGTCTCGAGCCGCCGATCTCCGCGTGATGGGCTCGGTTTACCGCGTAGGCGAAGCACTTGCCGTGGGTATCGAAGACCGGGGTCACCACCGTGATATCCGGGAGATGAGAGCCTCCGAACCCGGGATGATTGACCATCGCGACATCGCCCTGATGCAAGTCCAGCCTCGCCGTGACGGCACGCACGCAGTCACCGAGGGCGCCGAGATGTACGGGCATGTGAGGCGCATTGACCACCAATCGGCCATCTGAATCGACGATCCCACAGGAGTAGTCCAGCCGCTCCTTCACATTCACACTGAGCGCCGTCCGACGGAGGGTTTCGCCCATATCCAGCGCGATCGATTCCAGACGACACGCCATGATCTCGGAGGCCGCCGCACCTTCGATTCCGACCGCACCCGAATCACCTCGATCCAACAGGATCGATCCGGAATCATCCACCGTGGCGATCCAGCCGATCGCGACGTGGATGGTGCTGGTGTCGTCTGCGATCAACGCCGGTCCACGCACGACCTGCGCGGGCAAGAGATCCGCCCGATCAATCGATCGGGCGCCCTTTCGCGAGCGGCGGGAATTCGCGGTCGATGGTTCCGGCGCGGGCGGCTCATCCCCCGAGGCGTCTCCAGCAAACACTCGGATGGAAGCCAGTTCGATCGGCCGGTCCGGCGGAGCATGACCGTAGAGTCGACGATACGCCTCCCGGAACATCCTCCCAAGGCCATCTGACTCCACGAGTACTGCGGATTGGTCGAGATCCAGATCGATCGTGGAGTTCTGGCCGACCAGCCGACAACGCATCTGGCGTCGCCGGATGACCGGATGATCGACCCCGGCCTTGCGCGCAACCTCGAGCGCGCGTCGCTCTACCTCGGCCAGCGGGGGGCCAGGATCAAACTCGACGATTGGTCGAAGCACGGTCTCCTCGACCGCCCGCTCTCGAACCGCGACGTGGAGGCCTACGGCGCTCAGCAACCCGCCGTCCCGGGGGACGATCACTCGCTGCATGCCGAGTCTGGACGCCACGCCGCAGGCATGCTGTCCGCCTGCCCCACCAAATGCCACCAGAACATGGTCCATCGGATCCTCACCACGTCGGGTGGTGACGGTTCGAATCGCCTCCGCCATCCGTTCATCCGCGAGCGAGACGAATCCTTCAAGAAGATCCTTGCGGGACCGACCCGTGTCTGACGAGATCGTCTCAATCGCAGCTTCTGCATGCTCGATCATCAACGGAACCCCGAATCGCGCCGGATCGGCTCGACCGAGAAGAAGATTGACATCCGTGATGGTCAGCGGACCACCGGCACCGAAGCAGGCCGGTCCGGGCGCCGCCCCGGCGGAGTCGGGGCCGACCTGTAATCGTCCTTCACGCACGCGACAAATCGATCCGCCGCCCGCCGCGATCGTATGGAGATCAACGCAGGGAGTTCGAACGGTCGCACTTCCCACCTGAGTGACATCCCGAAGATCGGCCACCCGCTCCGCTCGCCCCACATCGGTGCTCGTCCCACCCATGTCGAACCCGACGATGCGATGGACATTGCTCTTTGCAGCAGTGGCGATTGCCCCGACGATTCCCGCCGCCGGCCCACTCAGCAGACTCTCCGAAGGTCGGTACGTCGCAGAATCGACCAGCCCGCCACCGCTGGTCATCGCGAGTACCTGGCTTTCATGATGATCAAGACCCAGCCCATCTAAAAACGCCTGCATGACCGGCGCCAGCGCCGCGTCGGCGACCACGGTTCGAACCCTCGGAACCAACCTGATATCCGGCGAACAGACCGAACCCACCGACCGCCGCAGCAACGGGAACCGAGCCGCAATCGCTTCGGCAAGCCGGGTCTCGTGCGATGGATTGCGCCAGGAATGAAGGAGGCAGATGGCGATGGCATCGAACGCCGCGCCATCCATGTCGTCCTTGTCATCCTTGTCACCCATGTCGATCCGAGCCGCCACCGAAGCCACGACCTCGGCGACATCGAGCGGAACGAGTTCGTGCCCGTCCGCGTCCAGCCGAGCATCGATCCCCAGCACCGCCGCAGGTTCGAGACGCGGCGGACGAACATTGAGGTCAAAGAGGTCTGGCCGGCTCTGATCACCAATCACCGCGAGATCTTCCAGACCTCGGTTGGTGATCAGCAGTACTCGACCCGTCGCACCGACCAAGAGGGCGTTGGTTCCGCGAGTCGTTGCGATTCGAAGATCGATCGGCGGAAGATCATCACCGAGTGGCGTCCCGGTGGCGAGATGCATCGCGAGCCGAGGCGCGTCCAGGTCCGGATCGATTTCGACCGTGGGGCTCCCGACGACCGATGACTGGCTGCCGTGCACGCTGGCGTCGGCCGAGAGCCGACCGATCGTCCGCCCGTCGTCGAGTTTCCTGACCGCGGCGCCGACCAGAAGTTCGAGTCCTCGCGGACCGTGCACTCGCCCCCCGATAAGTCGACCGCGAACCCGTCCCGAACTCAGGACTTTCACTCGACTCGGTGGTCCGGATTCGGCCCCGGGTGGACTTGCCAAACAGTCAGTGAAGGTGCCCCCGGTATCGATCCGGATCATCCACCGTCGCGACTGATCCTCCGAGTCTGGCCGAGATATCGATCCGGAATCCATGTTGTTCAAGATATCCGCGTTTCGAACCTTGCCCAAGGTCCGATTCGGGGATGTGGAACGCCAATGCCTACCGAGTCCGAATCTCCCAAGTCCATCCCGGCGTCGAACCGACTATCCTCAAGTGGTTCGGTTTCTTCTTCCTCTCTGGAGTCTGGTCAATGCCGATTCTCAAGACCGTGCTCGCCATTGCCGTCCTACCGGCAGTCGCCGCGGGTTACGTGACCGTGATGGGTACCACTGGAGCGTGTTCAACCTGCGCCTCCATCGTCTCGATGGTCACCTGCTCGAGTTGCAGCGATCCCGGGACGACGGGTGATACGACGACAACGGCGATGACGGCCGTCACGGACGAAGCATCAGACTCGCCGATCGTGGCCCAGGGCATGTTCACCGTGCCGCTGATCGATCTCCAAGGCAACCAGACCACGCTCGCCGCGTACGCGGGGCGACCGATGCTCGTCGAAGTATGGGCCACCTGGTGCGGACCGTGCCGAAAAGTCCGATCCATCCTCAAGGAGAACGAGGCGGAACTCTCGAAGATCGCGACCGTCGTCGGCGTCAGCGTCGATCAGGGAGGCGCCGCCATGGTCACTCGCTATCTCGAGAAATCGCCGAGCCCGGGCATCCTTGAATTCATGGTCACGCCCGAGTTCCGAGCCGCGATCGCGCCGATTGACACCCAGAGCACCATTCCCAAACTTCTGTATGTCCGACCAGACGGACAAGTCTCGAACCTCTCGTATGGCGCCAATTCACCGAAGTTCATGATGGCGCTGTTGAAGAACCTCGCGAAGACGTCACCTTCCTCCAACCCGAATCCGGCCGGCTGACTCCCGATGCCGCGTCCCATCGACGCCGCTTATCTCGCCGCTGCGATCATCGCGAGCCCCCTGTGGCTTCCTCGGATGATCAGCACCGGCAAGATACGGACCGACTGGCCCGCCCGATTCGGACGTGGCGAGGATCTCCCGAAGGCTGACCGCCGACGGGTGCTTCTGCACGCCGTCTCGGTGGGCGAGGTCAATGCGACTGATCTACTCGTCGACCAGTTACAAGCCGGCGAACCCGCGATCGAACCGGTCATCGCGACCACCACGGATACCGGATTCGCGCGAGCCAAGGCGTTGTTCGACGGACGGTGTCCGGTGGTCCGCTACCCCTTCGACACCAGCAGCGCGGTTCGACGACTCTTCGATCGCGTTCAACCGGATGCGATCGGCCTCGTGGAACTCGAAGTCTGGCCGAACTTCCTGAGGGAAGCCGCGAACCGGAAAATTCCCGTGGCGGTGGTCAACGGTCGGCTCAGCGCACGAAGTCATCGGCGATACACGCGGATAAGGCCCATCGCCAGACGGCTGTTCGGCGGACTCACCATGGCCGCGGTACAGGATGAGACCTACGCCACACGCTTTTGTTCGATGGGCGTCCCGGCGGATCGAATCGAAGTCACGGGCAGCATGAAGTGGGATACCGCCAGGATCGCGGACGAGGTGCCCGGCGCCCGGCAACTCGCGGAATCCATGGGGATCGAGCGGGATCGACCATTGGTGGTGGCGGGAAGCACGGCACCCCGCGAACATGCCATGCTTCACGCCGCGGTGGGGGACGGCGTGCAGTTGCTGTGTGCCCCTCGACGCCCCGAATGGTTTGATGATGCCGCTACGGATCTGCCTGGTTGCGCCCGAAGAAGCCGCGGTGATATCGGGAGTCCAAGCGGCCGTTTCCTTCTCGACACCATCGGCGAACTCAGAATGGCGTATGCACTTGCCGACGTCGTGGTGATTGGGCGGACGTTCGGCGATCTCGGCGGCTCGGACATGATCGAACCGATTGCCCTCGGCAAACCGACCATCGTCGGCCCTGATGTGACGAACTTCGCCGCGATTGCAACGGACCTTCTCAACGCCGGCGGCCTCGTCCAGACGACTTCCGACCGGCTTCCGGACGAACTCAAGAACCTCATAGCGGAAACCGATCGGTCCGAACGGCTGGTACAGGATGGGCGGAAGTTCATCCGGACCCGACAGGGAGCCACCGCGCGACACGCCACCATCCTCCGCGAACTCGCCGAAAGCAGGGCGAGCCGATGACGGATCAACCACTCTCGGAATCAAAACTCCATGTGAGGTTTGCGCAGCTCGGTCGCGGCCTGTCAGATCGAGTGCTGCTCTCGCCCGGCGACGACATGGCGATGATCGGACTGGGTTCCGCGAGCCGCGTGCTGGTTGCCGCCGATCAGGTGGTCGTGGGCCGCCACGTCCGGCTCGACGAGGCGCCGCAGGTCATCGGTCGCAAGGCGGTACTCCGCAATCTGAGCGACGTGGCCGCCATGGCCGCAAGACCGATCGCAATGATCGCCGCGGCCACGCTCTCGCCTCGACGCAGCCACGCTTGGGCGGAACAGCTTCATGCGGGTCTTCACGAAACCGGAATCGCGTTTGACGCCCCGCTCATCGGAGGCGACCTTGCAACCCATGTGCATGAGGATGCGGCCGACGTGATCGCGGTCACGATCCTGGCGGTTCCCACCCTTCCACTCGACCGGGTGATCTCGCGAAATGGCGCGAGTGCGGGCGATCTTCTCGCGGTCACCGGGCGACTGGGCGGAAGCCTTGACGCGACCGGCGGTGGACGGCACCTCGACTTCCCACCCCGGCTTGAGGAAGCGATCGAACTTGCCGGATCACTGGGTTCAGATCTCGTGGCGATGCTCGATGTCTCCGACGGGGTGGCCCGCGATGCAGGCCGCCTCGCCGCGGCGGGCGGCGTCGACGTTCGGATCGCCGCCGCCACGCTTCCTTGCAACCCGGGATGCGGCTGGAAGGAGGCGGTCGGAGACGGGGAGGATTACGAATTACTCTTCGCGTGCCGGCGTCAGCCGCCAGCGACGCTCCACGGACTCCCCGTGACGGTCATCGGTCGATTCGTCGAAGCCGCGAATGCTCCAGGTGCTGTCGAGCTCGAGGTGGACGGCTCGATCCGCAACATCACAGAGCTCGGTTGGGAGCATGCTGGGTTCTGATCGCCCGTCGAAGCTACACTTCTTCGGACATGTCCCGACCCGACCGATTCATCCGCATCGAGACCCACGACGAGGACGGCACCGAGCGACTCGGCGAAGTCCTTGCCGAGACGTGCTCGCGGCCGGTCTTCTTGGCATTAGACGGCGACCTTGGCTCGGGAAAGACTCGTCTGGCCCGAGGGCTCGCCCGGGGTCTCGGTCTCGATCCGAACGAGATTTCATCACCCACCTTCGTCATCCACGTGGAACATCGGGGAAACGATGTCTCGTTCTCGCATCTCGACGCCTATCGACTGAAGAGCGACGACGAACTCGAGAGTGTCGGATTCCAAGAACTGCTCACCGACGCCGACCGACTCGTGGCCGTGGAGTGGGCGAGCCGCATCGAATCATCGCTTCCGTCGGAACGAATCGACGTCCGCCTCAATCACCGAGGCCAGAACCTACGAGGCTTTACCATCTTTGACCGTCGCAGTGACGATCGGGCGCGACGACGTCTTGAGGAGGCCCTCGAGGCCCGCTGCGGTGGCCGTTCGATCCTCATCAAGCAGGACCTCAAGTGTCCGACCTGCGGCGGTTCCGTCGACGACGACGCCGCCCGCCCCTTCTGTTCACCGAGGTGCCGGCTCGCGGATCTGGCTCATTGGTTCGGCGGCGAATATTCCATCTCCCGACCGATCGAACTCGACGACGAGTTGATGGACTGAAGACGGTGGGAACCAAATGCCCGACGCGATCACTCGGCTTCGGAAGGCTCCGCGGATTCCAAGTCTTCTCCTGGACTCATCGCGAAGATCTGGAATCGATGGCCAACTGATTTCCAACCGAGTTCGGCGCAAATCCGATCCCGCAGCGCGGCCAAGTCCGGGCTCTGAAAATCGATCGTCCGACCACTTCGAAGGCACACCATCACATCCTGAGGCTGCTTGCCGTAGATGAGTTGGAAGTGCGACTGCTTTGAATCGAAGAGGGCCTGGGTGATGATTCCTGCTTCCTGCAGAAGCCGGAGGGTTCGATAGATCGTCGCCTTCGACACCCGATGACTCGACACCCGATGATTCGACACCCGATGGTCCTGGTTTCGCATCTCGAGCAGCAGTTCCTCCGCTTCGAAGGGCCCGTCATGATCGATGATCGCCTGCAGGACGTCCGCTCGTTCCTTGGTGTACTTGAGCCCCCGACTCCGAAGGAATCGCCGGAAGACCGAGCAGAGGGGCATCAGGATCTCAGGAGTCATTTCCGGCATGGCTCCAGTATAAGGAACCCGTCCTACGATCGAATGCTCACGCCTCGAATCCCCGTAAGGGCGTTCCCCGCTTGATGCCCGACGTAGACTCATGAGATGCCCACTCGGATACTTGCCTTCCAGCCGTGGGATGCCGGCTCCCATCGTTCGATGAGACATTCCATCGAGCGACACGGCTCCCTGCAATGGTCATTCAGGACGATGCCAGGCCGTGGTCCCCGGTGGCGGCTCCGACATTCGGGACTGCTGTTTGCGGCGAACGAGCGAACTCGTGGGGAGGGAGCGGGGGATGGGGCCGACGACGCTGACGTCGTCTTCGCCACCAGCATGCTCGCGCTGGCTGATCTTCGAGCGGCCCTTCCAACCCAACTTCGTTCGAAGCCGCACGTGCTTTACATGCATGAGAACCAAGCCGCCTATCCCGTGTCGGATCGTGTCGAACCCCAGGCCCGCGATCGCGATTCCCACCTCGCCTTCACGAATCTCGCGTCGATCGAAGCCGCCGATCGTGTGCTTTGGAACTCCGCATGGAACCGAGACTCATTCATCAATGGGATGAGCGTGCTTCTGAGCCATGCACCGGAACGCCAGACGGACCCGTGGCAGGATCGACTCTTGCGGAAGAGCGTGATCGCGCCGCCGCCGATCGAATCTCCGACGGATCTTCCCGCAGGGATCGACGAGCCAACCGCGAGCGATCCGCGGGGACAGAACCGACCGGCCGAAGACCCCGCAATTTTACATAACACTGACCTCGAAGGTTATCCAGACGCAGTCCGCGTGGTCTGGCCGCATCGCTGGGAACACGACAAGGGTTGTGACGAGTTTTTGGCGATCGCCCGAGAGGCGAGAAACCGCGAATCGCAAGGCGGCCCCCGAATCCACTGGATCATTCTTGGCCAATGCTTTGGCCAAGTGCCGGCGGCCATGACCGCCTTGCTCACGGAGCATCGCGACCGGATCGAACACGCCGGGCATCTCCCTGAGCCGGCGTATCGCGCGATGCTTGTTCGAGCCGACTGGGTGCTTTCCACCGCACAGCACGAGTTCTTCGGGATGGCTGTCGCCGAAGCCTTGCTGGCCGGCTGCCTTCCGTGGCTTCCGAACCGATTGAGCTACCCAGAACTCGTGCCTCCCGAATGCCTCGGAATCGACCCGTGGAAGATGGCCTCAAAGAGTCGCCGGACCCCACAGGGGGAAACGGTTTCTTTTGAGGAGATTCGAGCATCGATCCAACGCCAGTTGGAACCGGCGATCGCCGCCAATGCGGTCCGGCGGATCGAGCGGGAGATTGACCTGGCGGTTCACGCGGAGGTTGATGCGTCAGGTTGACGAAGATTGACTCGTGAGCCGAGTCCCGCCGCACGGCAGGGACTGACCGCCGACCAACGGAAAACCCGGGGAGACCAGTGACCGTGCGTCATGCAAGCCCGCCTTGCATGGTCATGCAGGGTCGTGCACAAACTCAGGCCAACGGCACCAGCCACCGGCGAGAGACGCCCTGATTGAGGCCGACGCACACGTCGCCAACCCTCAAGCCAGATCTCAGACGAGCCAGAACCGTGCTCCCGAACGCCCAGGCCCGCTCTTGACTCATACCGCCGATAATCAGTGTTATGTAAAACTCAAGCCCTCAGCGCGGTGGCCGGTCCCCCCAAGATGACGACTCACTGACGACTCGCCGTCATTGGGCGGAGCAATGGAGCCCGATCACTTCTCGTCGTGATCCGTCAGGCCGAGGAACGGTCCATCTTGCGGATCTCGATCGAGCCCGAAGGCCTCATGCACGGCCGCCAGCGCGGCGTCACCGCGATCTTGCGGCACCAGACAAGAGATCCTGATCTCGCTGGTCGTGATGTTGAGAATGGGAATTTCCGCCTGCGACAAGGCTGTGAACATCCGACCGGCGACGCCGATCGCGCTCCGCATGCCCGAGCCGACCGCGGAGACCTTCGCGAGGCCGATCTCGACGTCGACGCCAATCGAGTCGTCGCCCGGCGCCAATCGTTCGATCGCGGCCCGGACCACGTCTCGTGCTTCGGCGAGTTCACCATGCTCGACGGTGAACGCCAGAGAGATCCCGCCGTCACCGTCGGTCTGGACGATGTCGTCGACCATCACGCCTGCGTCGGCCAGCGCGGTGAAGATCGCAGCCTGCCCACCGACGGCGATGTCGAGCCCGGAGATGCCGATTCGACCGAGTTCGCGCCGCAGCGCGCATCCGATGACTGAATTACGTTCCATGTTTGACGTCTCCCGAAGAACCATCGTGCCCGGACCGGGCTTCTGACTATGAAGCACTCTCAATGGAACATCGAAGCGTCGGGCGAAGATCACTGCCCGCTCCTGGAGAACCCCGGCCCCTACCGCCGCGAGTTCGAGCATCTCATCGGAACTGATCTCCGACAGACGCCGCGCCTTCGAAATGATCCGCGGGTCAGCAGTGTGAATCCCGTCGACGTCGGTATGGATCTCGCATCCGCCGCCGGAACCACCGGCCCCGACCGCCGCGGCCAGGGCCACCGCCGTCGTGTCCGATCCGCCACGACCGATCGTCGTGACTTCGCCGAGCGGCGAAACGCCTTGAAATCCGGCGACCACCGGCACACGGCCAGCATTCATAAGATCGTGAAGACGAGTTGACTCGATCGCGAGAATGCGAGCCCGCCCGTGCGCCTGGTCGGTGCGAATCCCCGCCTCACGCCCGCCGAGCGGTACCGCCGAAATCCCTCGCTGCTCCAGGGCGATCGTCATCATCGCGGTGCTGGCGAGTTCGCCGGTGGCCAGAAGCAGATCGAGCGCCCGGGGATCCGGATCGGAACCAAGCGAATGCGCGAGTTCGACGAGTTGATCGGTGGTCCGCCCCATCGCGGAGACCACCACGATCACTCGGTGGCCGGCGGCGACGGCTTGAGCGACCCGGTCCGCACAATTCGACAGCCGCGCCGAATCGGACAACGAGGTTCCACCGAATTTCTGGACCAGGATCGGCCCACCTGAGGACGTCATCGTCACCCCCTGTGGCTGGAGCGGGTACGGACCTAACGGCTTTCGGCATTCGCCATCTGCTGGCGTTGACTTCGCTGTGCTCGTTTTCGATCGACTTCCTTGAGCACCAGTTTTCGCATTCGGATGGCATTGGGCGTGATCTCGACCGCCTCATCCTCGGCGATGTATTCCAACGCCATCTCCAAGGACATCTTCCGTGCCGCCTTCATCACAACCGTGGCTTCCTTGTTCGACTCGCGAACGTTGGAGAAGGCCTTGGCCCTGGCCGGATTGACGTCGAGATCATTGTTGCGGCTGTTCTCGCCGACCACCATGCCCTCGTACACGTCATCACCTGGTTCGACGAACATGACGGCACGCTCTGACAAGGAGAGCAGTGAATACGGAGTCGCCCGTCCACCCTCCATCGATACCATCACGCCGGTGCCTCGTTCCCGACGAACCGGGCCCGCCGGACGCCAGTCCTCGAACGTGTGATGGAGGATCGCCTCGCCGCCGGACGCGTTCAACAGCCTGGTTCGCAGACCAATGAGCCCTCGGCTTGGCATGACGCCTTCGATGCGGGACAGGCTTCCACGCGTCTCCATCGACTGGATCTCCCCGTTGCGGCTTCCGATCATCTCGATCGCGGCGCCGGTCGCGCTCGGAGGCGCATCCACGCTGACCCGCTCCCACGGTTCATGAAGCTTGCCGTCGATCCTTCGAAGGACCACCTCCGGCCGTCCAACCACGACTTCGTAGCCTTCCCGCCGCATCTGCTCAAGCAAGATGCCGAGATGCAAAAGGCCGCGACCTGAGACCCGAAAACTATCCGCGTTATCGCCCGGCTCCACTCGCAGCGCGACATTCGCTTCCAGTTCCCGATCCAGTCGATCACGAATCTGCCGCGTGGTGACGAACTTTCCATCACGCCCCGCGAGAGGCCCGTCGTTGACTCGAAAGACCATATGGAGCGTCGGCTCGTCGACACAAACTCGTGGAAGTGGCTCAGGATTCTCGCGATCCGCGATGGTGTCGCCAATACCCGCCATCTCAAGCCCTTCGATCGCACAGAGATCACCGGCGGCGACCGATTCCACTTCCACACGTCCAAGACCCTCGAACGCGAGTACTCGGCCGATCCGCGCGGGTACGGGGCCGTTGGGGCCACAGACCTTCACGGCGGTACCAGTCTTCACGACACCTCGCGTGACCCGGCCGATGACGATCCGGCCGACGAAGTCATTTCGATCGAGCGAAGTGATGCGCATCTGAAGCGTGCCCTCGACATCCGCCTCGGGTTCGGGAACCTCCGCGCGGATCACTTCGAGCAACGGGGAGACACCAGACTCGCGACTCTCCGGATCCTCGTGTGAGAGTCCCGCCCAGCCATCGCGCCCCGATGCGTAGATCACCGGGAAGTCGAGCGATCGATCATCAGCTCCCAGATCAACCAAGAGGTCAAAGACTTCGTCGACAACCGCGTCGCATCGAGCCTCGGCCTTGTCGCACTTGTTCACCACGACGATCGGGCGGAGACCAATTGAAAGCGCCTTGCCGAGTACGAAGCGGGTCTGGGGCATCGGGCCCTCGGCAGCATCCACGAGTAGGAGCACGCCGTCGGCCATCTTGAGAACACGTTCGACCTCTCCGCCGAAGTCGGCGTGACCCGGGGTATCGATCACGTTGATCCGAATGGTCTCGCCGTCGTCGAAGGTCCAGTTGACGGCGCAGTTTTTGGAGAGGATCGTGATCCCGCGCTCCCGCTCAAGCGGGTTCGAATCGAGAATGCACTCTTCACGGGCGGCATTCTCCCGAAGCGTCCCGGACTGGGCGAGAATCGCATCGACGAGCGTGGTCTTGCCGTGGTCGACGTGCGCGATGATGGCGATGTTACGAATGGATCGGGACGCTGACATGTGAACTCCTGCGAGGCGGTGTGCCCGCGATCAATTGAGCCCCTCAGTGTACCTAAACCCGGCAGATTTTCGTTGAATTCTGAAAAATGAGGAAGTTGGCCATCTTGACCTCAGATTCCATACAAGGGTCGGAACTTGCCATCGAGATACCGCATCAATGGATCCGCGGAAATAGGCTTCCCGGTGATCCGTTCACAGAGCTGCCCCGGCGAGTACCGACGTCCGTGTACATGAATGTTCGCCCGGAGCCAGTCCAGCAGCCCCGAGAAGTGGCCGTCAGCGAACCCGTTCACCATTCCGGGCATCTTCTCGCACGCCGTCTCGAAGATCTGAGCGCAGTACAGATTGCCCAGGGTATAGGTCGGGAAGTAGCCCATCGCCCCCATTGACCAATGGACGTCCTGCAGGCACCCGCGACGATCGTCGGGGACCTCCAGACCCAGATAATCGCGATAGGCGGCGTTCCAGGCGGCGGGGAGATCCGCGGGTGAGAGGTCGCCGGTGAGCATCGCCCGCTCGAGTTCGAAGCGGATCATGACGTGCATGTTGTACGTCGCCTCGTCCGCTTCGACCCGGATGAATCCGGGAGACACTCGGTTCGCGCTCTCGTACGCCGCCCGGGCATCGATTCCGGTGACCGCGTCGCCAAAATGCCTCTGGAGAAGCGGCGTCGCGAACTTCCAGAACGACTCGCTCCGCCCCACTTGGTTTTCCCACATCCGGCTCTGGCTCTCGTGGATGCCCAGCGAGACGGAGTTTCCGCACGGGGTGCCGAACGCCGCGTAGGGAAGCCCTTGCTCGTACATCGCATGCCCGGACTCGTGCATGGTCGAACTCACCGCATCGGTCAGCATGTCGTCGTGAAAACGGGTCGTCATGCGAACGTCGTCGCAGTGCGAGCCGCCGCAGAACGGATGCGTCGAAACGTCCAACCGACCACGCGTCGCGTCGAACCCGATCCGCTCTGCCACGTCGAGACAGAACGCCATCTGCTCATCTCGGGGCAAATGCATCAAGTCGAGTCGGGCATCGGGCGTCCGCCCGGAATCCCCGATCTCCGCGACCAGAACTCGAAGACGATCGCGAAGAGGACCAAAGACGCTCGCCACCCCCGCCGCCGTGCAGCCGGGTTCGTAGTCCTCGGCCAACGCATCCCAGGGCTCGCCCCCTTCAGCCCAGCCGAAGCACTCGGCTTTGCGACGACAGATGTCTACCGTCTTCTCAAGCCAGGGAAGAAAACGCTTGAAGTCGTTGTTCGCTCGGGCTTCGGCCCATTCATGCTGGGCGGCACTGGCCGTTTCCGCCGCCTCCTGAACGAGTGCCGCGGGAAGTCGGACCGCCCGGTCATGGTCGTGCCGGATGGCACGAACGTTCGCCGCCGCCTCGGTATCAGCAGTCAGATCCATCTCGCCTTCACAGGCCGTCAGCATCTCCGAGACTTCGGAGGAGGTCATTCGTTCGTGGGAGAGCCGAGCCAGTAGAGAGATCTGCTTCGCCCGATGGGCGGCACCCTCGATCGGCATCATCGTCTCTTGGTCCCATCCCAGCAGCCCACTGATCGAATCGAGCACCGATTCCTCTCGGATAATTTCGAGCAGGCGGTCATACGCGGTCTGAGAAGCGGTGGTAGTCATCGTGGAACGGTCCGAATGCGAGCCATTCCCCGGTTCGTCGTGCGGGGCCGCTCTGGGTGGAAAACAGCATGGTACGCGACCGACGCACCGGTTCGCCAGACCTGAATGACAACGCCCGCTCGCCGTGCAACGGCGAGCGGGCGTTCATCATCTTGCGTCCGGACGAGCGATTCAGCCGCCGACGGCGGGTTTCGCGTCCTTCACCTCGGCAGGAACGCTGGCTTCGAGGAACTCGATGACCTGTGTTCGGTTGGGGTCGGTACGAGCGCGGGCGTGGTCGAGAACGGTCCAACCTCGGACATCCTTGATCGAAAGGTCGGCACCCGCATCGGAGAACATCTTGACCTTCTCA
>JAPKCC010000007.1 GCA_028823105.1 Phycisphaerales bacterium
AAAAGCCCGCACAACACCGTCCTATGAGGTTTCGATCGGTGGGTGTCCCCGATTTCCCGCCCCAGGAGTGGAATGCCTCCGAAGAACGCCGCGAGCCCCGGCACGCCGGCGACCACGATCAGCAGCAGTGCGAGATCCGAAGACGTCGCGATGCACATCCAGACGCTCGCGCTGAGCAGTACGGCGAGCACCACCCCGATGCGCACTTGGCGGCGCCGGTGCGCAAACCCGGATTCCGCCGCAAAGGTCGTTGGATCCGACGGATCAAAGGAACGCCCGCATTCCGGACACGGGCCGGCCTCGAGACCGGACAGAGCGTATTGGCAGCCGCGACAGTGCATGACCGCGATCATCACAGATCGCGAGCAGGATCACCGGTGACCGGCATTCGCGACCGCGGCGACGTCACTTCCACAAAGAAAACGACGCCGCCGTCATCAAACGGGGGCGTCGAACTTCTGGTCACTGCGAGGAGATCGTCACCGGCGACGACCACGGAGATTTCGGATCACTCGGTCCAGAGGGCGAGGAGCATGCCGATGTCCTGGGCGTTGGTATTCCCGTCGCCGTTCACGTCACCGCCGGTGTTTCCGCGACCCCACGATGCGAGGACCAGACCGAGGTCCGCGGAGTTCACGAGACCGTCGTCGTTGAGATCCGCCGGATTCGCGGGGGGCTCGGGTTCGATCGCCGCGAAGAAGTTCCAGACCTCGCGGGTCGCGTCGATGTCCATGTTGCCCGACACGCCCGGCCAGTCGTGGCCACCACCATTGATCTGGTAGTAATGAAACTCCCGATCGTGGCCCCGACCGGTGTATCGATCGAGCCGGACGGTGCTTCCGTCGTTCGGGTTCGTGTTGGGGAGGAACACACGATCGAGGATGGGTGTTTCGAGCTCATCGATCCAGAGATCGTTCATCTCCAGAATGGGCCGGTACGCGCCCCAGCCGCCGGAGTTGTTCATGTCTCCATCGAAGTACGTCACATTGTCGTTGGTCCCGTTCATGGTGAGGATCGGACGACCAAATTCCGGATCACATGACAAGAAGAGCGGATCCAGCATCATGCCGATGATCGGCGCGAAGCCCTTGAAGGTCGACGACTCCCGGCAGGCGAGTTGGAAGCACATCTCGGCGCCGTTCGAGAAGCCGGTGACGAAGGTGCGCTCCGGATCGAGGCCCAGCGTTTCCTGAAGATGTACCGCGAGCGACGACAGGAAGCCGTCGTCGTCGATGTCGGGCAGCTGCGAATGGAACGCGTAGCCGACATCCCAGAAACGATCATTCCACTGGTCGCGGGTCCCGTTCGGGAACACCGCCACGAAACCGCCCTCGTCGGCCATCCCACGCCAACCGTAGTTGTTCAACATGTCGTTGTTGCCGCCGCCATAACCATGAAGTACCAACACCACCGGTGCGGACTCGGGGAGATCCGCCGGAGTATAGATTCGGTACTGCCGAGTCAGCCCATCGTGCTGAAAGTTGATGTTCGGAGAGTCGGGCGGCCCTTCGCCGTACTCGACGCTGATCGTTCCGGTACCGCGCTCGTTGTCAAAACCGCCGACTCGAAGCAGATACGTCTCTCCCTCGACTCCTGCGAAAGCCATTTCGGAGGTATATCCCCCGCAGCCCCCGCCGTCGTCATTACAGGCAAGTAAGGCTCCATCGCATTCGGTGTAGAGCGCGAGCCGGGTGTCAAAGTCTGCCGAGTCGCAGGTCGACACGATGATGCCGGCCGACTGTTCTGCGGTGAGCGTGAACCAGATGTCCGAACCGAATCCGTTCCCGAAACCTTCGTCGCACTCGCCGGGGAGTTCTGGTCCGTCATCGGTCGCGTTGATGGTCGAGAACGCGGTGGTGCCAAAGGAGATTTCAATGGCATTTGAACAGTTGTCGTTGATCGATTGAGCGTTCGCAGAAGCGGCCGGCAATGCAAAAGCGAGGATGCAGATGAGTTGTTTCATGCATCGAATCTAGCACCTCCGAGGAGGCCGAGCCGCCGAATAACGAAAAATCAGGGAAGATCAAAAAGCGACTTTTTTATCGTGGAACACTCCCTGAGGAGGTTCGACGAGAGCCGAGCTTGATGACGGTCCATATTTATTGGATTTTCGATCCGCCGAGCCGATTCCGCAGTATTGGCGCCCCGTCCAGTTTCTCGACCATCGAGGCCTCGTTCCCGCAACGCGTAGGCGGCGGCGAGCGTCGCGTGACCGCACAGTTCGACCTCCGCATTGGGCGTGAACCAGCGGAGCGCCCATCGATTCGGTCGATCTCCCTTCTCCAGCGGCGCGACAAACGCGGTCTCTGAGAGGTTCATCCCCGCCGCGATTCCCTGCAGCCGCGATTCGATATCTGCGGCGTCGCATTCACCCAACGGAAGCACGCACACCGCGGCCGGATTGCCGGTGAACGGTGGGTCAGTGATGAAGGCGTCGACGACGAAGATCGGAAGGAACATGCCACGGCTCCGGAGTAGTGGTGGTTCAATCGGAATGCAACGCGGCGACGATCGCGACCGCCGCGGTTTCGACCCGGAGGACACCATCGCCGATGCGGACCGGAATGACCTTCCGCGCCCGAAGCATCTCGAATTCATCCGGACTAAAACCGCCTTCGGGTCCCACCAGGACCACCACCAATTCGGCGGAGGCTGCGACGCTGGAGGCGGGCCCACCATCGGCATCGCCCATCACGACCATCGCGCTTCTGGACCGAGCGTCTTCGACCGCCTCCCCCAGCGTGAGGGCGTGACGGATCTTCGGAATCCAGGCACGTCGGCTCTGCTTGCATGCTTCGAGCATCACTCTTCGCCACCGGTCGGTTGGATCCTGTCGTTTGCGATCCTTGGTGACCACGCTGAAGTCGCAATTCAGCGGACGGAACGAGGTAACGCCGAGCTGGGTCGCCATGTCGAGCATCGTCGACATTCGGTCTCCCTTGGGAAGGCTGGCCGCGAGCTCGATGCATCGCCCGGGCAGCGGCACTCGAACGGCGTCCCCGACTTCAACCTCCAGATCTCCTCCGACGGCGCGATTTCCCGTCAGAACGGCCTCCGCGGTTGTCCCGTGACCATCGAAAAGCACCACGCGATCACCAGGCGCGAGCCGCCGCGCGCCGAGGGCGTGCTTCGCCTCCTTCCCATCGAGAAACGCCGCCGAATCCACGGGCGGTATCGAGTCGAGATGAAACCAAGGCATCGCCATCGCTCCCAAGGTAGCCGATCGATCGCCGTCTTCGTCGGCTCACTGGTTTCGTCGGCCGCCGTCCCATCACCGGATCACAACCACCGAGGTCCTGGAAGCCGGCTTCGATTCCCAACTCAACCGAGCGTGGTTCGGCGTTCCCAGACCGACCAACGAAGCAACTTCGTGGGGATCTCGAAGGTGGGTGACCCCAGCGGTGTTTCCGGCGTGGGTGCATCCGGAGGTCTTTTTAAGACGATGCGGGACGCCCCGGCCGCATCCGCGGCGACCATCAACGCCACCACTTCGGAGGCGACACTCGCGTCACCCACGCCGAGTAAAGATCGAAGCCGCTGCATCGGTTTCGGCGGAAGCGCCGTGGATTTTCGACGCGGCGGAAACATCGGATCGAACATCACCAAGGCCGGCGCGAGTCCTCCTCGACGCAGGATCTCGAGCGCCTCTCCACGGTGTATGTCGATCCGCTCGGCAGGCTCGAGACCGGATTCGATCGCTCGATTCCGGCCGTCTTCGAGCAAGGCCGCGACCACCGGATGTCGCTCGCAGGCGATCACGCGTCGGCTCGATGACGACGCCGCGATTGCTGCATCCGCCCCCAGGCCCGCGGTGGCATCGATGATCGGTCCGGCCACGTCCGCTAATCCCGAGACGATTCGCCGG
This sequence comes from Phycisphaerales bacterium, assembly GCA_028823105.1. Classification (GTDB taxonomy): domain Bacteria; phylum Planctomycetota; class Phycisphaerae; order Phycisphaerales; family SM1A02; genus UBA12014. Next base: position 3,866 of record JAPKCC010000007.1, read on the forward strand.
AGCGGGTGTCCCGATTCGAGATGGCGGACAAGCGCCGACTCGATCTCACCCCGGACCCCAGTCCCCGGCCGTTCACCCGGTATCCGGAGTTCGAGCCCCGACGGCCCGATTCCGAGATTCATCCCCGCCGCCTCGGCGAGGGCCCCGGCGGTGTCTCGATCAGGTTGAATCGGATCCGAATCGCCCATGAATCGACTTCCTTTTAGAGTCCCGTCGTGGGATACCCAGGACGGGACCGTTCCGCCTTCCGGTGTAGGATACGAGGTCCCAGCCGACGACTCTTGTCGCCGGCGACCGCACGCCGGAGACCATTCGTGTCTGATTCCCCCACCGCTTCGCTCGCCCCCGTGTTTGGCAACATCCTTGACATGATCGGGAACACCCCGATGCTCGAGTTGAAGCGCCTCGACACCGGCCCCTGCCGCCTGTTCGTCAAGATGGAATCCATGAATCCCGGAAACTCGATCAAGGATCGAATTGCGGTCTACATGATCGACCAGGCCGAGAAGGCTGGAAGTCTGAAGCCTGGTGGACGCATCGTCGAAGCGACCGCGGGCAACACCGGCCTCGCCCTGGCCCTCATCGCCGCCCAGAAGGGATACGAACTCACGGTCGTGGTGCCCGACAAGATGAGCGACGAGAAGATCTCCCACCTCCGGGCGATGGGTGCCGAAGTGCATCTCGCCCGAAGCGATGTCGCGAAGGGTCACCCCGAGTACTACCAGGAGGTCGCGGCGGGAATCGCCGCCGCAGACCCCAATGCGTTCTACATCAACCAGTTTTCCAACGAAGCCAACCCCCAAGCCCACTACGAGACCACCGGCCCTGAGATCTGGGGCCAGATGGATGGCGACATTGACGCCTTCGTATCGGGCGTCGGCTCCGGTGGCACGGTCAGTGGCGTGGGTCGATATCTGAAGGAACGGAATCCTGCGGTCCAGATGGTGCTCGCAGATCCCGAAGGTTCCATTCTCGCGCCGAAGGTGAACGACGGACTCGATGTCAAACCGGGATCTTGGCTGGTCGAAGGCATCGGCGAAGACTTCGTCCCCGACATCCTTGACCTCTCGCTGGTCGATTCCGCGATCGCCATTTCCGACGAAGAGGCCTTTCATACCGCCCGCGAACTTCTTCGCGTCGAAGGCGTCCTCGCCGGCTCGAGCGTCGGAACCCTGCTCGCCGCCTCTCTTCAGTACTGCCGTGAACAGACCGAGCCAAAGCGGGTCGTGACCCTGGTCTGCGACAACGGCGCCAAGTACCTCTCCAAGATGTTCAACGACCACTGGATGGTCGACCAGGGTTTCATCAAGCGGGAACGCCATGACGACCTCCGGGATCTGATCGGGAGACGTCACCTCGAAAAAGAGGACTACTGCCTCACTCCCGAGCTTCCCCTTCATCTCGCGATCAAGCGGATGCGGATGTACGACGTCAGTCAGATGGTCATCCTCGATTCGTCAGAGAAACCCCTCGGCATCCTCGACGAATCCGATGTCTTGCTCGCGATGGTGCACGACGACACGAACGCGAATCTCCCGGTCAGCGACTTTATGACGCGTCGGTTGGAGATCGTCAATCCGGCCGTCAGCATGAATGACCTCGTCCCAATTTTTCGCGCTGACCGAGTTGCGATCGTCGCCGACGCCGACCATTACTACGGCCTGATCACCCGGATGGACATGATCAACTTCCTCCGTCAACAGGTGCGTTGAACCACAGACCAACCACCGCCTCCAAACACCTCTCTCACCCGAAGCCTGAACGAACACATGACCACCCACGACGACGACGGACTCCACTTCGATTCCCGATGTATCCACGGAGGCCAGGCAGTCTGTGCCGTGACCGGCGCCGTCATGCCGCCGATCTACACCTCGAGCACCTACGCTCAGGAATCGCCCGGCGTCCACAAGGGCTTCGAGTATTCCCGAAGCCACAACCTCACGCGGTATAGCTTCGAACGAGCCCTCGCCTCGCTCGAAGGGAGCGGACTCTCCGAATCCGACGACGCCTCGCACGGCGGCTTCGCCTTTGCCTCCGGGCTCGCGGCGGCCGGCACCTGTCTTGAACTGCTCGACGCCGGCGGCACGGTGATCGCGGGAGACGATCTCTACGGCGGAACCTATCGCCTCCTGTCGAGCGTGCGTCAACGAACCCAGGGGCTCGACGTCAAGTACGTTGACACCACCGACCCCGCGAACGTGGAGGCGGCACTCGCCACGGTCAATGCCGATGCCGGCCCGGCCATGGTCTGGCTCGAGACCCCCACCAACCCGACCCTCAAGGTCACGGACATCGCCGCGGTCGCCGCGATCGCCACGCGACACGGGGCGCTGACGGTAGTCGACAACACCTTCGCAACCCCCGCCCTGCAGCGACCCCTCGAACTCGGCGCCGACATCGTGCTCCACTCGGTGACCAAGTACCTCGGCGGTCACTCCGACGTGGTGGGCGGCGCCCTTGTGGTCGGAACACCAGAACTGGCAGAGCGCGTTCGGTTCCTCCAGAACTCGGTCGGTTCGATCATGGGACCCTTCGATTCCTACCTCGCCCTACGAGGCGTCAAGACCCTCGCCCTGCGGATGGCCCGTCACTGCGAGACCGGCATGCGAATCGCCACTTGGCTCGAATCACACCCGAAGGTCGAACGAGTGGTCTATCCCGGTCTCCCATCGCATCCCCATCATGACGTCGCGAAACGCCAGATGGCCCTCGACGGAGTCCCCGCCTTCGGAGGCATGATCACGATCTTCCTGCAGGGCGGGATCGACGAGAGTCGAAGATTCCTGGAGACGGTCCATATGTTCGCGCTCGCGGAAAGCCTCGGGGGCGTCGAGAGCCTGATCGAACACCCGGCGATCATGACCCATGCGTCGGTTCCGGCGGAGCAACGGGCGGCACTCGGAATCAGTGACAGCCTGGTTCGGCTCTCGGTGGGTATCGAACACGGCGATGACCTCATCGCGGATCTCGAGCGTGGGCTGAACGCTGTTTGAGCAATCGCACTTGATCCCTCACCAGGCGCCGAGTCTCCTTGTCAGCCTCAACGCCCTTCGACACCATGTGAACTGGAATTCCGATGGCACCAAAAAGGAAAGGCGGCACTCCCGCCGACCGTGCCCGCGCCATCGAGACCGCTCAGGGACTGCTTGCTGCCGGTCGCTTGGCCGAAGCCGAAGAACTCCTTCGGCGGGGTATCCCATCGCCATCGAAAGATGCCCAAGCGCTCCGGCTCCGCGGATGGATCGCCGAACGAAATAACCAGCCCGCCGAGATGAAGGCGTTGGCCGAGAAATCACTTCGCATCGAGTCGCACCCCGAAGGCCACCTGATTCTCGCCCAGTATCACCTCCGCAACGACGAATCTGATCTGGCGCTCGCCTCAGCAGAAGCCGCCCTGGAGGTGGACCCGAACCATCGCCCCACCCGGATGATGCTGTCGGCGATTCTCCTCGAACGCGGCCGGATCGAGGACGCTGCGACGGTGATCGTTCCGCTCCAGACCGACCCCCCGACCGACGCGGCAGAGGCCAGAAGGCTCGGCTACACCGAGGCGAACATCCTCTCCCGCGGTGGAGACTTTCAAGCCGCGATCGATCATCTCGACTCAACGGTGCTTGCCGACCCGTCCCTGCACGGTGAACGGAAGCCGGGCCTGGCACTCAAGGCCAAGATCCTCGACCAACTCGGCCGTTATGAAGAAGCCTTCGTGGCCGCAGAGACCTTCAACGCGATGGAGCGAGTCCCCTTCGATGCCCACCGGTTCAAACGGGAGATCGACGGGATCATCAACCAGTACGACCGGGAGACGCTCGATCGTTTCCCGATCGGATTCGAGAGCGATCTGCCAGTGTTCGTCACCGGCATGCCGAGAAGCGGCACCAGCCTTGTCGATCGGATCATCGATGCCCATCCGATGGCCGGCGGCGTCGGAGAGTTCACGGGCATCGAACAGGTCGCGGCCCGCCTGCAGGCGGAGACCGATCCACGCCTGCCGGTACCGGAGTGCTTCGGAAGCATGCAGTCGCCGCAATGGAAGGCCGAGGGCGAACGCTACGTCCAGCGACTTCGACGCATGATGCCCGGAGCGGAACGAGTGGTGAACAAATCGCTGATGAACGCCAATCTGCTGGGAGTGATCGCCCGCCTTCTCCCCGGCAGCCGAGTCATCCACGTGCTCCGCGATCCGCGTGATGTCGCGATCTCCTGCATGATGGGGGAATTCAGACCGAGTGCGATGCCTTGGACGACACGTCTCGACTGGATCGCATCCGTCTGGGACACCTCCCGCCGATTGATGAACCACTGGGAGAAGGTGCTCGATCTGCCCATCCTCGAAGTCCGCTACGAGAATCTCGTCGCCGATCCCGCGACCGAGTTCCCTCGGATCATCGACTTTCTCGGTCTGCCTTGGGACGACGCCTGTCTCGAATTTCATGCGACGGGAAGACCGCTCAGAACGCTGAGCCATGACCAGGTCTGTCGCCCGCTTTACACCAGCAGCGTCGGTCGCCATGCCCACTACGCGAACGAAATCGCCGACGTCGAGTGGCCAGTCCTCGACCCCTGAGTGGTGATCAGCCCCGAGGCGTCGCCACCCATCGGCCGTCGCGCCAGTACGGCAGCAGCTCCCCGTCGAGGAGCATCTCATCGATTCGATCGACCCGAATTTCGAGCAATGGTTCATCGCCGTCCAGATCGAGCATGCTCGACCAGGTTCTCTGGTTGCCTTGAAGGAGACCGGCTTCGATCCGGAGCATCGCGAGAATCTCGTCTTCGGCGAGATCGGGCCTCGATCGAGACGACCGTCGAGATTGTTCGGCAAGCCACTTCACGCCTCCCGGCAATGAAGCGTCCCAGGTCTTCAGCAAACGCAGGCGGATCGGATCATCCACCAGTTGGCGCAATTTTGAGGTTCGTCCGGTTCGAAAGCCTCCGAACGCCTCACTGATTTCCAGCGCCGTCAACGGATCGACCGTCGTCCGATCTGCCGCGCCACCGGGTCGCGTGATGCCGTCACCGAGCATCGCCGCCGCGGCCCGAAGTCGATCCGCCGCTCGTAGGTCGGTCGTCAAGGTCGCGAGGGCCAGGGCCGCGGAGGCACCAAGGCCCTCGGGGTCGATCCGCCCGGCAATTCCAAAGAGCCGCCGCGCAATCGCCCGTTGCTCATCAGTCGCCGCGGCATCGGCCACTTCTTCGCCGAGTTCGAAGTACTCGAGCGGGCGAGCGGGGTCGAGCACCGACAATCTCGACGTCCAGTCCTTCGCCTCCGAACCCATCGGCGCTGCGGCGATCAAACCGAAAGCGAAGCTCACCAGAACCGAAGCTCCAAGGGTCATGACGTGGTTTCTCATCCGGATGCTCCCAAGGGATCAGTATCACGGGGAACGAACCGAAGCCGCTCCATCCGGGCAATCGCCAGTGCTTCGAGTGCGGCCTGTTCAAGCCCGCCGGGAGTCACACTCCGTGCGATGGCCGCTTCTAGTAGCAGCTCCCTGACTTCGGACCGCTTGGAAGGAACCTCGGCCGCGATCAGGAACCCGAGGAATTCAAGTTCTGCGACATGCTCGGCGACCAGCCCTTGAATCCCGTTGCCGACCAGACCGCGGCGGGCGATGCGCCGACGGTCGATCTCTTCGAGCGTGACCGACGGCGGCGAGGCGAGGAAGAGCGCGGTGGCGGCACGTCGCACGCCGTCTGCGGCCATGGCCGCCAGGTCTTCGGGTTCACGTCGGCCGGACATCGGTTCGCCAGGCAACCTCGCCTCCGCCCTGGTCCGAAGGATGACGCCGACTACGTCGGCGAGTTGATCGACGAAACTCCGTTCCAAGTCCAGCAGCGACAACGCATGCATGGCCAGTGCCGCACGGATACGTGCTTCCGCATCTTCGGATCGAGCATTCGGCATCGGCACCCCAGTGAATGCCTCGATGAATGCAAGCGTCGATTCATTTCTCGACGCACGATCCGCGGTATCCAGCAGTTCCACCGCCACCACTGCCCCCCGACCAAAGATCTCGAGCGCTGCGGCTCTGGCGTCGTTCCGAATCTGTGTCGGTCCGCGCCAGACCTGATTGACGAAGATCTCCGCATCTTTCGGACCCAGATCACCTGCGATGGAGTTGCGTCGGAGCGCTGCAATCAGGTCCCGTCGAAGCTGCTGATCGGATCCCGCTTCTCGCCACGCCTGCGCCCACTGTCCGTCGTTGGCCATCTGCCGTGGCCGAGGCAGTGGATCGAGATCGACGCCGACGTTCCCGGTCATGATCTGGTCTACCACGTCACCGATCGCCGCGTCGGCGTCGCTACGCCGTTCGAGGGCGAGGAATGCGGCGGCCGATGCGAGGCGTTCCGCCGCGACCAACGCCGCGAGTCGTTGTACCGGGGAATTCGCAAGGTCGACCAGTTCGGCAACGTCGACAAGCCGGGTATCGAATTCTTCGAGAGTGTGGGGCTCGATGGGGATGAAGTCGCCTCGGGCCAGTGGCCCGACCGACTCCGGCCACGCGGCATCCGCGAGTTCTTGGACGCGTCGCCGATCCGACATGCCTTCTTCCGGATCGGGGACGAATTCCGGTCGGAACCAGCCCGCCCGCCCCGTCCCATCGAGCAGACTCGCCAGAACCCAGAGATTCGTCGCCGGGATCCCATCGTCGAGCATCCACCTCGAATAGATGGCGCGAAGCCCCTCGGGATCGGGCCCCGCGGCGGTCCAGTCGACTTCGTAAAGCAATCGGCCGAGCACGTCTGATGCGATCCCCTGCACCGCGAGCGATCGAGCATGTTGAAGCAACGTCTCGAGGGCGATGAGCACGGACGATTGCAGACCGGCGTCGCGACGAAGAATGCGGTTGGCGTCGAACCACCGCTCCCAGCAGTCCTTGACCAACAAATCTTCCGAGACGCCGATCATCTCAACCAGCGGCGATGCCATCCGGTCGAGGGCCCGCCCGGCCAACGCCGCGAACGGCCCGCCCTGCACGTTTCGTCCGCTGGATCCTGCAAGCGACTCGTCGATCATCTGTCGCGCGGGGCCACGAACCGACTCGGGAAGTGCCGGGGTCGCAACCATCAGTCCAAGCATGCCTGCCTTGAAGGACCGAACCCAGACGTCGATCGGTGTTCGCAGCGGCGCCGATGGTTCAACTACGAACGCGGCGAGGAGTTTGCCGGCCACCGCATCGTTTTCGGCGTGCCCGAAGACCTCCAGTATCGCCGTCACCATTCGAAGTCGATCATCAGCCGGCATCAGCGGCCAAGTCTCGGCCCCGGTCGCCACGACGTCCAGCCAGGCCGACGCCCGACGTTCCGAGAGTTTCGCGGGATCGAGTTCGAGTTGCAGCGCCATTTGCAACGCCTCATCCATCATCGCAGGCATGCGCTCGAGCCGGAACACTGAGGCGTCAGGTCGTCCGACGCCCCGGAACATCGGCGGCCGAGGGAACTTCGCGGGAAGCGTCACGCCCTCCCGAAGACTCGGGGTGGCTCGATACGTCCCGTCGATCTCCGCACCTGAACCGCCGAGAAGGGCTTCCGCCTCACGATCGGCGATGGCTTCCTCCGCCGCCAGTCTTCGGGTCTCGATGTCTCGGACCCCTGGAGACGGCGCCGTCAGCACGATGATGAGGACCGCACCGAAGAAAATTGCCAGAGACGCGAAGAGGATCGTGAGTCGAAGCCTCGACGCGGCCGAATCACCGCGGAACTCGCGGGTAATCCCATCACTCACTCGAAGCACCGCCGATTCAACCCGGGAAGGATTCCGCATGATCGGTGCCGGAACCATCGCGGTTTCGCCGATCGTGCCTTCCGAACCTCGGTCCCGCATGAACCCCGCAAGTCCCTCGACCACGCGACGAAGGGTCGGCGCGTCGAGTCCCACCTGAGCCGCCATTCCCGCGATGATCCCGCGGGTCCTCGAATTCCATCCACCACCGGCGACGAGTACCGAGAGAACAAGGCGATCGAACGGAGTCAGGTGCGCTTCGGTCACTCGCGGCGTCGGCTTCACCGGTGCCGGCCGTCGGTTCGCCCGAAGTGGCTCCGGGGTCTCCGACTCGGCCTCCCGTGGTTTCACCCGCGACGCGATCGGTCCCGCAGGCTTCGGCGGCGTCGCCGGAAGCTGATCTGACCCGTCCGCCCGCCGCACCGGCGGGAGCGATGAACGAGATGACCGCGACGGCGAAACCGAACTCCTCAAGGCAGACGCCGCGGCTTCCACCACGCGACATGCTTCTTGGATCGTCGCGACTTCGAACTGGTCGGCCTGTCCGTGGATCGCGCGGAGTCGCGTCCGAAGTGACGCATCAAGGATGTCCGAGTCAATGCCACCCTCACCAAGACCAAGGATGGCCCTTGGCCCCGAGACCCGGCTCACACCGAGTAGTTCATGAACCGGATCCGAATGACCGGATCCTGGCTTCCGGGGGTCTCGTGGATTCATGAATTCCCCCCTTCGACATCTTCAGATTCGGGGGATCCGGGAGGTGGCGCATCCTCGCCTTCCTGGTTGCCCTCTTCACGCGCTTCGCCTTCTTCGCCCTCTTCGCGCTCTTGGCCCTCGGACGCTTCTCCCTGAGAATCTTCGTCCCCGGATCGAATCAGATCGGTTGCCAGTCGAATGTCCAGTTCCTGAAGCGTCGCTCGGAAAGTCGGTGGCCCGAGTTCGGGATGCAACGCCCGAATCTGTTCGAGCACCGCCCGAGCACGATCCGGATCTGTCTCGGCGAGAACACCGATGAGTCCGCAGCGTGCCTTCCACCAGAGATCACTTCCGGATGCCGCCGCACTTCCCAGTCTTCTCCAGCATTCCAGCGAGAATTCGTCGTCGCCAAGTCGGGATCCGAGATCACCACCGGCTTCGAGTACCGAACCATCGCGAGGTCGTTTCACCAGAATCGACTTGTATAGCTCGAGGGCACGGCGTCCATTCTCCTCGTCGCCGTCCGCGTTGTAGATGGCCTGCCTCGCCGCGGCGACGCTGGCCGCCACCGGAAGCAACGTATGATCCTCGAGCGCATCCTCGATCGAGGTTTCGGTCCCCGCCACCAGCGCGATGAACCGCTCTCCCGCCCCTACCGCGGACCGAACCACCGACAGCGAGGCTTCGCCGTTGCGCATCCGTAGGAACGCGGCTCGATGCAGTCGCTGCGCCCCCAGCCGCGACCACCGCGCCGCTTCTGGGGAATCTGCCACCACCGGAAGTCGGTCGAGCCTGATCATGGCATCTTCGAAGTCATCCGTCGCGATCGCCATACCGAGCCGCCGATATTCAAGTTCGTTCGGAAGATCCGGCAAGTCGTCGAATCCACCACGTTCCATCGCCAGTTCGATCTGCGCAAAGTACCGGGCTCCGCGATCGCGATCCCCAACTTCCTCATGTGATGCGACCTCCGCGGCCTGACGAAGCAGCACTCCATCCGCGCCTCGGAGATCGACGAACATTCCGTCTTCATTGCGATCACGGCTGAGCAATTCGTCGGCCACCTCGAGGAACGAGGTTCCAAGCTCCGACCGACCGCCGACCGATGCCTCGCGAAACTGCTGGTAAATCGCCTGCGCGCCGCGACGGCGTGCAATCTCCCAAGTGGGATGCCCCTTGGGGACGGCCAGCAACACATTCAGATCGCCTCCGCTGGGATCATCGCGGCCGGTGATCCGACGGACCACCAGCGAGGGCGCCCGATCGTCAGCAGGGAATCCGTCAAGAAAACGTTCGATCAGATCATCCCGACGAGCCTGTGCGTCCGCGGCCTCCGGCCCGCCATCGACGACCAGTTGATCGAGGGAAACGATCGCGCCCCACATCGCATCGGCGCGACGTGGGCCACCGGTCCGATCCGCCGCAGCCTCAAAGGCGTCGGCGGCGTCGGCCGGACGCCCGACTTCGAGCAGACTCCATCCGGCGAGCGAAAGGCAGGCCGCCCTCGCTTCGGGAAACCTCGCGGCATCCGATTCATCGACCGCCGCACCGAGTTCGTAGGCGGCCGCCGCGAATCCCGTCGCCGCGTCGGTGAGCCGCCCAGCGGTCCGTGCTTCGACGGCTTCACGATACTGCCCGACGCCTCGAACATACCGGAACGCGAAACCGTCACGACCCACCGCATCAAGCCCGTATCGTTCCGCGAGATCGACCACCTGTGCCAGTTCGCTACGAGCGGCAAGCGTGGCCAGGGCAAGTTCCGCGAGGCGACCCGCCGCGGCCGAAGATGCCTGCGTGACGTCCTCGCTGGCACGAAGTCCGCCGACTGCGGCGAGCCGAAGCCAGGCCGCGGGGAGGACATCATTTTCGTCGCCCTGCTGGGACAGGCCGATCAATGATCGAAGTTGGTCCTCCGCGCTATCAAACTCCTCCGCGTCGATCGCTGATGCGAGCCGCCAACCAGGGACCGCGGCGAGAATCGCTGGATGCGTACGGAGCGACTTCAGCCGATCAAACCACGGCCCCGCGCCTCGATGCGAGACGAGTTCGGCGCTGGTCATCGCCATGCCCAGCACGGCGCTGGCGAAGTACTCAAACTCCTGTCGGTCAAGCGAGATGTCCCCGGGGCCGGGAACCGGTTCGTCCCCTTGCAACACCTGCCCGAATGCCAGTTGCGCCCTTCCGAGCCGATCGGAATCTCCCCGCGCCCGGCCCGCGTAATACAGCGACCACCCCTCCAAGAGGGCCGACGCGAGTTGCATCTTCCGAGACGATTCGATTTCTTTGTCAAGCTGCCGTACTCGAATTCCCGTGGCACGATCCAGTCCCCGATCGCTTCGGCGGATCACAGACTCGAGATCTCGCGAGAGTATCTCAAGGTCCCGGGCGAGCGACTCGAGCTCTCCCTCCGCGGTCTTGATTGCGTTCGCGTCTGCGAGATCTACGCGGCCTTTCTCGACGATCGATGATGCGGAACGGTACCTGGTCCGCAGAAGGGTGAGTCGCAGCGCTTCCGCGTCCTCGATCGTATTGTCGGCGAGCAGTCGTCGGGCTCTCGCGACCAAGACCGCCCGACGCTCGTCGTCCTGTTCGCGTTCGATGAGCGAGGCGTAGACGCTGGCCAGTCGCGTGGCGAGACGACCACGAAGAGCCGCGTCTCCAGCCGCATTGGTTCTGGCCTCCTCGAGATGAAGCTGGAGGAGCTCGAACATGCCTCGCTCCTCGAGCCAGTTTGCCGCACGGTCCTGCGCTTCCGCGGTTCGAAGGCCGATCGAGAAGCACAGCAGCCCCATCGTGATGATGAGCAGGCCGACCCCGCCGCGACGTGGACGTCGGGAATCACTCCGCAGCGGGGACATAGGTCACCTCCTCGAAGCCGGCATCCCGGCCGCACTGGATCGCCATCGCAGCGTCGCCCACGGATGGCCCATTCGTCACTCGAACAAAGAGCCCCGGGCCCTTGGGGAGCAGGCGGAGCGCCTCGACCAGCGGTCCACGTTGGGTGAATTTCTGACCGCCGATCCGATAGACGACGTCGGTGCCTTCCACGCCGACTTCGAGCACCTGGGGTTCGAAGTCCTGACTGTCGCCGCCGCTTGCATCACGTTCCAACTGAAGATTTGGAGTGAGTCGATCTTCGCGTTTCGTGACGATGGTGGTAATAAGAAAGTACGCGAGAAGCAGAAAGACCACGTCGATCATCGAAGAGAGCGACAGCGTCATCCTCTTGCTGCGTTGATGATGCTTGGGAACGATTCGCACCGATCAGGCTCCTGGTGCCGTGGCAATTCGAACCGCGGGAACGCCCGCGGACTGGAGGATTTCGAGCACGCGGTTCAATCTCGCAGCCTCGGCGTTGCGGTCGGCCCGGACCAGTGGCCGGAGCCTGGCGAGTTCCTCGCCGGGATGATCGAGCACCAGTTCTTCAGCCATGACCGCGAAAGCCGCATCACTGAGGTTTTCCCCCGCGATCTGGATGGATCCATCCGCAAGCAAGTTCACGATGATGCCGGCTTCCTCTTCGGTCTCAGTCTGTTCACCCGCCTCCTGGGGGAGGTCCATCTCCGCACGTGAGAACTGTGCCAACTGGGCTGTGGTGAGAAAGAAAATCAACAGCTGGAAGACGATGTCGATCATCGGCGTCATGTCGACTGGAAGGAGTCGATCCTGCTTGTTTCGTGACGTGAATTTCATACGCCCGCTCCGGCCCCCGCGGCGGGTCGAGGAAGACCGCCCGACGGTCCGGCGCCTTCGCCACCGGACGACTCTAGAAGCAGGACCATTCGATCGAGTTCCTGCCCGGCTTCCGCGGCGATTGCATCGATGCGGTTCCGGAAGATGGTGAAGAGAGTCACACTGGGAATCGCCACGATCAGTCCCTGCATCGTGGTGATCAGGGCCAGAGAGATATTTCCGGCCAATGCTTCGTAGTAGTTCGCATCATTGACCGCGCTCGCCGCGACACTGTCGAAGGCGCCGATCATTCCCTGCACCGTGCCAAGCAGCCCGAGCAACGGGGCGACGGTACCGATGATCCCGAGGCCGTCGGTCGCGCGATAGAGCCTGGCCGACTGCTCGGCCCCCGCCTCCTCGATCGACTGCTTGATCTCGAACGCTCCGAATGGCGATCGGAGATACCGGGTAAGGCCGGGGGCAAGGATGCGGGTCAAGAACGAGTCGTTCTGGGTCAACGAACAGTATTCCAGCGCGGAGTCCGCCCGCCCGGAGGCCAGCATGTCCCGGATCGCCGCGACTTGGGCGAGCGGCATCAGCGAACTTCGCCTGATCTGCACCGTGTGGATCACCACCAGCGTCATCGCCACCACGCTCAGCGCGACGATGATCCACCCGATCACGCCGCCACCGGAGATGTAGGTGAGCAGGCTCGGCCCGAGGCCCGACGAGGCGGATTCCGGCGATTGGGCAAGAAGAACGATTGGACTCATAGGATTCAAGGGGTGGTCTCCGGGAGCAGTCCGTCGGGATGCTCGGCAAACAGGATCGATTCAAGGGTTGCGGCCGATTCTTCCCGGCCGAGTTCACGAAGGGCCGTCACGGCCAGGCGAAGGGATTCACGCCGCAGCACCGGTGGTGCCGCGGATTCAAGGGCAAGAACATGCACGAGGTCCAACACCCCCCGCATTCGACGGTCTGGATCGGTGTCGTGTTCCAGGGCCGCCCGTCCGACGAAGAACCGAACCCAAGATGCTTTCCATCTCGGGAACTCACGTATTCCGTCAAGAAGCTGTCGTCGAGCCCGCTCCCGAATCGCCGCGTCGTCCGCGTCGAGTTCGGTGAGTCGGAAGAGCAGTTGATCTCCCGCGTCAAGGGTCTCGACTCGTTCCTCGGGGGGGCCGGTTCTCGCCATCAATCTGCTCAGAAGGTTCCGTCGCGACGCCTGCGCGGCATCCGCGGTCGGAACCCGCCGGAACCAGTCGCGCATGCGCGATCCATCCTCCGCCCCGCCAATCGGCGGAACCGTGGTCAGGAGGCCCGTCTGCGGGTCGACCAGTGCGCCGAACTGCTCAAATCTAGATGTCGAGCCGTCGATGGCGTCGAACTCTGCGAACAACGTCGCCTCTCCCAGTACGCCGTCTGATTCGCCAAGCGCGATCGAGGCCCGTACCAGTCCCTCCATCGCAATTGACGCCGTTCGGCTCCGGAACGACGTCTGCGCCTCAAGCGCCGCCTCGAACGCGGCGCGGGCGAGCTTGGCATCACCTCGTTCGAGTCGCGTCCGACCTCGCCAGAGCAGCGTGCCGTTGGCGATTCCCGATTCGATGCCCGGCTCGAGAATGCCCCGCGGGCCCGGATCAATATCTGAGATTCGATCCCATTCGACGAGTTGCTCCCGAGCGAGGCCGGAGGCGATGACCGTGGCTTGCACCCCGTCGGCGGTCGCGGCGATACGTTCGACCACCAGCGGCGCGGCGCCATCACGTCGATGAAGCAGCCTCTCGGCAGACTGAGGGGAGCCGGCGTACGAGTGGCTTGCAAAAACCACCCCGAACATTCCAAGCATCATGATGCCGCTTCGACCGCGCGTCATGGGAAGACCCCCGTCGGCACAAACCGGAAGATCCCGTCGGACTCGGCGGCAATCTGCCGCATCGGTTCCTGTCCGGCACCACTCCCGAAGGCGATGCAATTGATGACCGCGACCCGTCCGGATCCACTCTCATTCAATTCCCGAACCGCGCTTGGTGTCACCTTCGGAATGAGACCATCAGTGAGAAAGAAGACCACGTCGGGTCGGACATCCTGCCGGAACGCGAGATCGAACGCGGGGAGCGGAAAAGTCCCACCTCCCGGTTGCAGACCATCGATCCAGGCGGAGATTCGGGAGAGGTTGCCGCGGCTGGCCCGGAGCCACCCGTTCTGGAATGGTGGCACGACCGGCTCGCTCGAATACAGGATGACCGCGAAGGCCGCATAGTCCGGCAGACTCTTGAGCGATCGCTTGAGCTCCGCCATCGCCGCCGGCATCTTGTCGTCCTGTCCCATCGATCCGGAGATGTCGACGATGTAGGCGAACCGATTTCCGGTCGACTGGATGCCGAAGAAACTTGCTCCGGCGCCAAGGCCGGATCCGAGCCCGGTTCCGAGACCCGCGCCAGATCCACTCACCACGGTCTCGAGACCCCCACCCGAAGCATCGAGTTCGAAGTCCGGCACCTCGGCATTCAACTCACGTTCGAGTGCCAGCGACTCCGCGCCGGCGTCCGTGGCAAGTTCGGGCGTAAGCAGGTCCTCCGTCTCGGACGGCTCGAGCATGTCCTGAAGCGTCTCGTCAGGGAGAATCGAAAGGTCGAGCATGACCGTCGCAGGCGCCACGCCGGCCGGCATCTCCCGGTGCGAGGACCAGAGCCAAATCATGATCGCCATGTGCACGGGGAGTGAGATCGCGAGCCCGAGGAGGAGCAGGTGGACTCGCCGCTGCCGAAGAAGCCGTCGACGATCGTCCACGAGATCGCGAATCCGATCCGCCAGAATCACCGGATCCGCGTCCGCCGAAGAACTCGGGCCGGAAGCACTCTGCAAGTCGGGTTGTGAGTCTGGTTCTGCCATCCGTGGAGCCCATGAGAGCGGAAGGTTGCATTATGGACCGAATTCGCTCATTCCGCATTCCGACGTTCGTGATCCTCCCGAATCTCGAAAAACCCTTGCATTCACTGTTCAATACGAACGTCAATCTCGAATTCGCGGGTCGATCCCATCAAAGCCGGGGAGATTCTCCGGTTGACCGGAGGGCGTCAAGGCAGCGAAGATCCCCATTCGCGGTCCCGATCCCTCTTCCTCCCCGCCGATGGAGCCCCAAATGACCACCTCAACCCCTCGAGTCGTGCTCAAGATCAGTGGAGAGAGCTTCGCGGCACCCGGGCAACTCGGCATCGGACCGGAGCAACTGACGCACATCGCCACCGAGATCGCAGAGGCCAGCCGGCTCGGAGTCCAGATTGCGGTGGTCTGCGGAGGCGGGAACATCATCCGTGGCGCGGCGCTCGCCCAGGCAGGCACGATCGACCAATCGACCGCCGATTACATGGGCATGCTGGGGACGGTCATCAATGGCGTCGCCCTGAAGGAGGCCTTGGAGCGCCAGGGCGTCCCCGCCCGGGCGATGTCCGCGATCAACCTCACCGCGGTGACGGAGCCCTTCATCCGGCTCCGAGCGATTCGACATCTCGAAAAGGGACGAATCGTGATCCTCGCGGCCGGAACCGGAAATCCGTTCTTTACCACGGATACCTGTGCGTCCCTCCGGGGAATCGAACTCGGCGCAGATCGCCTGCTCAAGGCGACCAAAGTCGACGGAATCTACACCTCTGATCCCAAGAAAAACCCCGACGCGACCCGATACGAGCACCTGACGTACGCCAAGACCATCAAGGACCAGCTCGGCGTCATGGACATGACCGCGATGACCATGTGCATGGAGCACGACCTTCCCGTCCAAGTCTTCGACTACCAGGTCGCCGGGAACATCGCCCGTGCCGTGGGCGGAGAGGCCATCGGCACGATCGTGACGGCGACCTGAGACCCACTCGACGGCGATTCCACGCTCGTTCTACAATCGTCTTTCGGTCACTCGGACCGATCATCCGCAGCAGCTCGCCAGAACCGGCGACGGAGATTCAGGCATGGACATCGACGAGATCCTTCTCGAATGCAGCGATAGCATGGACAAGACGGTCGAGTACCTCCAGCGGGAATTCCGCGGGATCCGCACCGGTCGTGCCAACACCGCGCTCCTCGAGTACGTCAAGGTCGACTATTACGGGTCGAGCACTGACCTGAGAGAACTGGCGGCGATCTCCGTCTCGGAGAACCAGCAACTCCTGGTCAAGCCGTTCGATCCCGCCTCGAAGAACGAAATCATCAAAGCGATCGAAAGCGCGGACCTCGGTCTCAATCCACAGGCGGAAGGTAGTGCGATCCGAGTCAGCGTGCCGTCACCCTCTGCGGATCGGCGGAAGCAGTTGGTCGGTCAAGTGAAGAAGATGGGCGAAGACTCGAAGGTCGCATGCCGAAACGAACGGCGAGATACCAACAAGAGAATCGAACAGACCGGAACCGACCAAAAGCTGTCCGACGACGAGGTCAGCGGTTCGAAGGATGAGGTCGATGTCGAGACCAAGAAGCACACCGCTCGGATCGAGGAGTTGACCGCCAAGAAGATCACTGAGATCGAAGACGTCTGAGGCCAGAAATTGTCGGCTAATCGGCTGAGTGATGCGGAAGGACCATTGCCTTCCATTCCGGCTTGACCGAGACCGCCGCCTCGGTGACCATGATCGGAGATCACCAGTTTCGACTCCAGTTGGAGATCTGCGTGCATTGCCCCTTCTGCGAATCCCCGAGTACCAAGGTCTGTGATTCGCGGCCGGGCGAAGCTGGCGCCTCGATCCGCCGACGTCGCGAATGCGAGGATTGCAAAAAACGATTCACAACCTTCGAACGCATCGAGAAAACGAGGCGTCTCGTGGTGGTGAAACGGGATGACACCCGGGTCCCCTTCGACAGCGAACGTATTCTTCGCGGTGTCCAAGCGGCCTGCGGCAAGCGACCGATTCCCGAGGACGCCAAGGCCGCGCTCGTCCAGCGGATTGAAGACGAGCTGCACCGCGAATTCGATCGGGAGATTCAGAGCGGCGAGATTGGCCGACGAGTCACCATGGCGTTGCGCGAGCTCGATCAGATCGCCTACATCCGCTACGCGAGCGAACACGAACAGTTCAGGAACGTCGAGGACATCGCCGAGGCCGTCGACGAATTGAGGCAGCGACCACCGACGCTTCCCAATCAGGAACCGCTCTTCGGCGATGATTGATCAGATTGATCAGATTGATCATCGACCGAGACGGAGGACGGATCGAGATCCAAAGCTCAGTTGTCTAGGTTCAGATCGGTGAAGATCCGGCGCAGCCACGGGAATTGCGGAGGGGGCAGCTCGCCCTTGCCCGGCAGGACGATCACCGCGGCCGTCTCGCCCATCCGGATTGGCACGTCGGGACCATCCTCAAGGATGATCCGCACCGGAAACCGCTGCGCCAGGCGCACCCAGTCGAACGTCTGATCCACGCGAGGAAGATCGGTTCCCGGGATATTCCGACCGTCGGCGAGATCGATGGCCCAGCCGACTCCCTGGATCACACCTTTCCATCTCTGCCCGGGGCGAGCCATGAGATAGACCTCGACTTCGTCACCGACCTCGATAAAGGAGAGATAGGTCTCCTTGAAGTTGGCCATCACGTACCAGATCGAACCGTCGACCAGAGAGAAAACCTGGCGGCCTTCGTTGGCATACTCACCCGTGGCAATGTTGAGGTTGGTCACATATCCGTCGATCGGACTGCGAACGGTGCAGTAGTCGAGATAGAGCTGCGCCTTCTCAACCGCCACTCGCGCGGCCAATCTCCGAGCGTTCAGCGTCGTCCCGGTCGGATCCGGCTCGTCTTCTTTGGTTGCTTCCGGATCGAAGAGGGGTTCCTCGACGACGACATCTTCCTCCACCGCGGCGAGGTCAGGGGTCACCGCCGAGTTGACCTCGGACAATTCGCCGAGCGATGCGATCGCCACTGCAAGATCAGCTCGCCGTGCCCCGACCGTGGCTTCCGCCGTCCGCACCGTCGCCTGAAGGGCGGCCGCCTCGGACGCGGCTTTGTCCACTTGATCCGGCGTGACGAAACGTTGGGTCAGGAGCGGTCGGACTCGCTGGAGATAGAGTTGGGCATACAACGCCTTGGCCACGGTCTCGTCGAGATGCGCTTCCGACTCCGTGACCGCTCGTTCCGCCGCGACCACCGCGGCCTGCAGGGCCGCGATCTCGATGTTGATCAAGGCCAGTGATGCTTCGGCTTCCGCGAGGTTGGCCGCGTAGGGGCGAGGGTCGATGGTGAAGAGCACGTCCCCGCGAGTGACCGGTTGGTTATCGACGACCATCAATGCCACGATCGGGCCACTGACATGCGGTGCGATGCCGACGGTATTCGCCCGCACCGCGGCATCGAGTGTCCTTGGCCGCACATCAAGCATGTTCGCTAACCAGATCACCGCGACCATGCCGCCAAGCATGCAGGCCGGCCCGAGGATCCGGCCGATGACTTGTCGGGTACGAAGCCCTCGTGGGCGAGATGGTCTCGGCTCATCGGAAAACACGACGTGTACCGGTTTTGGAGCGGTCACCTGACCAGCATCATCGAATGGCGACTTCACCGTATCGACCACCGGCGTCGCAGGCTTCGGCGGAGTCGTGTCCTTCGGAGCTTCTGGATTTTCGGGCGCTTCGGTCATGATTTTTCCGTCTCAGGCGTCATGTGAGGAAGAACCCCGACCAGAGAGACACCGTGATCATCACAAAGACACCGAGATAGGCGGCGCCGCGGAATGACAAGTGCTCCTCCACACCGATCCAGCAGAAGATCTGACGAACGGCGATCACGCCCACCAGGCCGCCCAGAGCGGCGACCAGCCAGCCCGGGAAGAACGCACCGCCGAGATCAATGATCGGATCGCAACCCGAGAGCATGCAGACACTGAAGAGACCAAACAAGGCGCGAAGACCTGGGAGGGCGGCGCTCGGCGATTCATTTTCAATTCGCATTCTGGTTGAGATCACGGCCTGATGATACCGTATGGACCACTTCTGAACAGCAAGACGCCGTCTTAGAGAATAATCCGAAGAGACCCTCGACCCGTGCAGATCAACCCCCAAAGACCCCATCGACCCATGACCATCGACTGGCAGGCCATCCGAGAAACCCACCGAATGCTCTTCGGTCTGCTTGCCGTCCTCTCGTTGCTCGCCTGCCGTTCCGATCGACCCTATGCCGACGTCGATCTCGATGCGCTGGTCTCGGATCGACCCGATCAACCCTGGCGTCCAACCCCCGATGACCAGGCCGTGCATCCCTTTGACAGATCCGACGACCGCGAATCCACCGAATCCAACTCCGCAGACAGACTCCCGCTCGATTCGATTCCGCCACCACCCTTCCGCGGCGAGCAGACCTCCCTTCTTCGCCTGATCGACTTCGCCCTCGGACATCGCCCCGACACTCGGGCCGCCTGGGAACGAGCCAGAGTGGCTGCCGCGGAACTGGGTATCGCCCAGGGTGCCTGGTATCCGGTCCTCGGCGTCGAAGCCCAGTTCTATTATGCCCGCATGATCTTTCCGGCCAACGGATTTGCGCTGGAGGCTGATCAGACCGCACTGATTCCCCAAGTCGCATTGAATTACCTCCTGCTGGACTTCGGTCGTCGCGAGGCGGACGACGATGCGGCACGCGCCGGGTTGTTCGCCGCCAACCTGACCTTTAACCGGTCGCTGCAACAGACGATCCGGGAAGTACAAGTCGGCTACTTCAACCTTGACGCCGCGCTCGCGCTGAACGACGCGTCACAACGAAACGCCAATCTCGCCGAAACCGTGCTCGAGATGGTGGAAAGTCAGGTCATGGTCGGTCTCGCGACGACGCCGGACCTTCTCCTCGCGCGTCAAGAAATGGCGCAAGCCCGCTTCGACCTCGAAGCCACCGTCGCCGACATCCTTTCGGCCCGCGCTGATCTGCTCGAAGCCTGCGGCGTTCCCGCCAATCTGCCGATCAAGATCACTCGAATCACCGAACGGGACCTGCCGGAGGCCCTCGAGTACCGGGTCGATGACGTGATCAACGTCGCGCTCCGCGGCCGACCGGATCTGGGGGCCGCTCTCGAGAACGTCCGACGCACTGCCGCGGGGGTCCGTCGCGCGGAAGCTGACTTTCTCCCGGTGGTCAACGCCTTCGCAATCGCCGGTTTTGAATGGACCGAGTGGAATACCGGGACCGACAGGCCGGTCGACGGTAAGACCGATTTTCCATCCGATACGATCACGTCTCCCGTCTGGAACGTCGGAGTCTCCGCGAGTTGGATCCTCTTCGAGGGGTACATCCGTGAGAACGCGGTCAAGGCCGCTCGCGCGGAGCGTCGGGCCGCGCAGGCGGAACTCGAAGCGCTCCGCCTTCGAGCGATCGGCGAGACCTGGGACGCCTACTTCAGGGTCCAAGCGTATCGACGCCAGTACGACTTCGGCATCGCGCTGGTCGAGAGCAGCGAAGAGGCATTTGCGGCGGTGTCGGCGGCCTACCGCGAGGGACTCGCGACCATCACCACACTGGTCCAATCGGAACGCGATTTGCAGGCATCTCAAGCGACCTTCGTCGGCGCCAGGGCCGACCTCCTGATCGCCGCGGCGGATCTCGCGTTCGCCGCCGGCATGGAAACCGGCCGGACACCCATGACGAGAATCCCGGGTGACGGAACCGAGCGATGAGCGTCGCCGGCCGCAGCGGTGAGCGAAGTAACGGCACGCGGACCGCATCGGGTATCGGAAGTTTCGGATGGTCGATTCAAGCGGGAATCGACGCATTCCGCGACTGGCGGAACGGCCTTCGTCCAGCGTTGGTTTTTCTTGCTGCCTCGCTTGTGACGGTACTCGTGATTCACACGTTTCATCTGCCCGGCGGGGTCCTCCCCGCCCTTCCCGTCCTTCTAATCACGATCTCCCATCACTCGATTCGGCTGCTGCTGCAACGAATCGGGGTGATGTCCATCGCGCTCGGCGGAAGTTACCTGCTCGCAGGAATTCTGAGCGAGCAGCCCTGGGTGCTGGTGATGATGGTCTCGCTCACCTCCTTCGTCGGCTTCTATCTGCTGGTTCGCGGACTCGATCTGCTTTCCTACCTGATGGCGATCTCCATCCCGGTGCTCATCGCCTGGCAGGCCGCCAACGGATTTCCGCTTGGCGAAGCTGCATGGACGAGCTTTCAACAGGTCATCACCGGACTCATCATCTCCGGGGTAATCGGGATCCTGTTCCTGAGCGCCGACGTTGAGGATCGGCTGCGGCAGCGACTCTCGGAGGATATCGCGGCGATTGGAAAAGGATTCGAAAGGACGATCCACCAAGAGTACGCCAAGGATTTCGCAGTCTGGGATCCGGCTCGCTCCGCATCGCTCGAGGTCATGCTTCGAGCGATTCGCCACCAAGAAGGCCGTCGCGTATTGGTCGCCAATCTGGTCCTCGCCGGTGATGCCACGCGGTATCTCCTAGCCCTCAACCGCGTGAGGCTCGCCCTCATTCAGAACGGAAGACCGGAGATCTACCGGGAGTACACGGCGGAGAGCGTTCAAGTCGCCCGAGCGCTCCTTGGCTCGCAACTGCTCGAGATCTCTGAGTCGATTAAGAATCGAAGGGAGGCCCGGGAAGTGCCCGGCTTCCACGCGTCGGTGCGAAAGTTCCGGAGCGACTGCCGAAGGGCCATTCTCGAGGCGCCACCGGAAACACCGGCGGAGGAGCTGTCCTTCATCGCCGCGGTCTCCAAACTGGTCCTTGACGAGTCCCGACTCTGCCGAGTCCTCCGGCAGACCACCACCGACCGCCTCGCGGTTCCCTCCGCCGGACTCCGCATGCCCACGTGGGATCAGCGGCAAGATTGGACCGTGCATTCAACCCTCTCCGAACTCTTGCGCAATCCCGATTCCGCAGCCCTGACCTTTGCCTGCAAGGGCGTGCTCTCAATGTGGATCGCGTTCGCCCTCACCTCGGTCTACGACCAGTGGGGTGGCTCGCCCGTACTTCTCCTGATGACCATGTTCCTCTCCACGGTCTATCAGGGATCACTCCGCGCGTCCATCATGCTTCGAGCCGTCGGGCTCTTCGGCGCGACGGCGGTCAGCCTCTTCGCAATGACCACGGTGTTTCCAAACCTCGACGACCCTTGGACCTATGCCGTCTTTATGGCCGCGGTGCTCGCCCCGGGTGCAATCATGCTGGTGAATCCGCGAACTGGCGCGGCAGGCCTCAACTATGCGATGAGCGCGATGTTCATCTTCTCCGTCAGCGATCGGCCGACCGTACAACTGGTGTTGATTGAGGAGCGATTTGTGAGCGTGGCGGTGGCATCTGCTATCCCTTGGCTGGTGTTCGGAATCGTCAAGCCCATCTACGCGCGTGATCGGATCAATGACTGCCTAGTGAAGGCGATTCGCGAGATCCGATCATCCCTCGGGCTCATCCTCCGTACGGAGAAGTCCACCGACGCCGAAATCCGATCGCTCAGCCGAGGCCTCGACGCCTTATCCCGCATGCGGAAACTCATGGGGGATGCGACCATGGAATTCGCGGACGATCAGGAGCAGGTCGACCTGAACGACCGCCTGATCGATTGCATCGATCAGTTATTCATTTTCGCCCGGTTCAACGCCAGAACCTCGGTCATCGCCAATGACCTTGGCGTGACGCCCGCCGAAGTCCTGGCCACGCAGAGCATTCTCGAACTCCTTGATGAGCTGCCCCGAGAGCTCTCAGGAGTGAGCACTC
Source organism: Phycisphaerales bacterium (assembly GCA_028823105.1). Classification (GTDB taxonomy): domain Bacteria; phylum Planctomycetota; class Phycisphaerae; order Phycisphaerales; family SM1A02; genus UBA12014. The sequence continues at coordinate 26,650 of JAPKCC010000007.1, forward strand.
GGAGAAAATCCGCCGTTCTGGAATCGACCGCCGCACAGGGGCTCTTGCAGATGGAGGACGGCATCATGGACGCTCGACAAACCGGGTCCCTGCGTGCAATCGACCGGTCCTCGCTCATCCGACTCATCTTTCTCAAGGAGGTCTTGGCCGAAATACAGACCTTCCAGATCCTGCTTGGAGATCGTTGGCGATTGCTGGAGACTCGACGACGAATCAGCCTCGGGGATGGCTGACCCGGTGAGGCACTGGTGACCGACGAGGCCACCGTGGTGGCCACCCTCCCACCGACTTGGGATGCCCGCCGCTGCGGTCGATCGGTACACTCCACGCTCCCAAATCGTCTCCCGGCCACGCCCGGAGCAGGAGTCCCCCCATGCCCCGCATCACGCTTCCCGATGGGAGCGAACGCTCGTACGACGCCCCGACCTCCGCCGCGCAGGTCGCTGCCGACATCGGTCCCGGACTCGCCAAAGCTGCCCTCGGAGCGACCATCAACGGCGAATTGGTAGATCTCGTGCAACCGATCGATTCAGACTGCGCGTTGTCGCTGGTCACCGCCAAGACCCGGGACGGCGAGATCGACAAACAGGCCTTGTTCTTGGTCCGACATTCCGCCGCGCACGTGATGGCCGAAGCGATCACCAACCTTTTTCCGGGCGTCCAGCTCGTCTACGGACCCCCGGTCGAGCAGGGGTTCTACTACGACATGGCATTTCCCGACGAGGGCTCGATCTCCAGCGAGGATTTCGAACGGATCGAAGCGGAGATGAGTCGCATCGTGAAGGAGGATCGTCCCTTCACCCGTTACGAGATGCCCCTTGCCCAGGGCATGGAGAAGCTCGAAGGCGAAGGATCGAAGTTTAAGATCGACAACGCCCAACGGGCCGCCGACGCCGGCTCCTCAGAATTGTCCTGGTATGCCACCGGCACGCCCGGAACCAACTGGGAGGATCTCTGCCGAGGGCCCCACGTTCCGTCCACCGGTCGCATCGGCGCGTTCAAGGTGATGAGCATCGCGTCGAGCTACTGGCACGGCGACGAGAAGAGCGATCGACTGACCCGGGTCTACGGCATCGCCTTTGCCGACAAGAAGCACCTGAAAAAGCACCTCCTGCTTCTGGAAGAAGCGAAGAAGCGGGATCACCGTGTGCTTGGGAAGCAGCTAAAACTCTTCCACATCGATGAACAGGTCGGCCAGGGACTCGTGCTCTGGACCCCCAACGGTGCGGTGGTCCGACAGGAGCTCCAGAACTTCATCGGCGAAGAACTCCGCAAGCAGGGATACGACCAGGTCTTCACGCCACACATCGGCAAGCTCGACCTCTATCGCACCAGCGGTCATTTTCCCTACTACCAGGAGAGCCAGTACACCCCGGTGATCGACCGGGCACAGCTCGACGAGTTCGCGACCGAGGGGTGTTCGTGCAGTGATCTCGCGAACCGCATGAACGAGGGCGAGATCGAGGGCTACCTCCTCAAGCCCATGAACTGCCCGCATCACATCCGAATCTACGCAAGCGAGCAGCGGTCCTACCGCGAGCTTCCCGTCCGACTCGCAGAGTTCGGCACCGTCTATCGCTGGGAGCAGTCCGGCGAGATCAGCGGGCTCACACGGGTTCGCGGTTTCACGCAGGATGATGCCCACCTCTTCTGCCGCGAAGATCAGATCGCCGAGGAAATCCGCGGTTGCCTTTCCATCGTGAAACTCATCTTCAACACCCTCGGCATGACCGACTACCGGGTTCGACTGGGGACCCGCGATCCTGACTCGAGCAAGTACGTCGGCGACCCAGGCAACTGGGAGAAAGCTGAGGAAGCCTGTCGCAATGCGGCCAAGGAACTCGGTGCACCCTTCAGCGAGGAACCCGGCGAGGCCGCCTTCTACGGCCCGAAGATCGACTTCGTGGTGAAGGACGTCATCGGCCGTGAGTGGCAGCTCGGAACCGTACAGGTCGACTACAACCTGCCCGAACGATTCGACCTCGAATACGTGGGCGCCGACAACGCCCGGCACCGGCCGGTCATGATCCACCGGGCGCCGTTCGGTTCGATGGAACGATTCGTCGGCGTGCTTATCGAGCACTTCGCGGGTGCGTTCCCCTGCTGGCTCGCCCCGGAGCAGGTCCGGGTGCTGCCGATCAGCGACAAGAGCGCCGACTACGCCAGCGAGGTGCTGGCGAGCCTGAAGAAACTCGGCATTCGAGCGACGATGGACGACGGGGCCGAGCGGATCCAGGCCAAGGTCAAGGTCGCGGCGAACATGAAGGTCCCCTACCTCGCGGTGGTCGGGCCCCGGGATGCCGAGAATCGTGAAGTCTCGATCCGGGCCTTTGGAATCGATCGAAATCTCGGATCGATGGATCTCGAGGAGTTCCTCGAGACGGTCGCGACCGAAAGCCGGACCCGCGGAGAGACCCGGCTCATTGATCGATTCAAGGCCGTTGAAGCCGAATGACCCGCGACATCTCGGCTCGGCAAATCCTCTGGTCAGAAATCCCGATCGGCCCCGTTTCTTCGTATCGGGTCGGTCCGGATGGCCTTTGATCTGGGGTTTCGCCTTGATCGACCACCAAGACCGATGTACTGTCCACTCCTCGGGATTCCGAAAGTCGGATCCCCCATCGTGACGAGAAGGCCACCCGCTGGCCTGATTACCCCGGAACCGCTGCTCCATGCACGAATCCGCCCGGTTGAATTCATGACCACGCACCGCGTGCCCATGCTTTCGCTTCTCGTCGCCAGATCTTTTTTCGAGACTTCTCGACCCCGAACGCGCGACTCGTTCGGCCGGTCGTTTCTTCCATTCCAGGTCGCCTGAAGGGATTCATACCATCGCCATTCGACGCAGAGGATTTCGCCGCGAGGACATGCGGCCCACGGGACCCCGCATGAACGAGCGGATCCGGATCACCCCGGTCCGATTGATTGATGAAAACGGCGACCAAGCCGGCATCGTCGAGACGCCTGACGCGCTTCGCCGAGCCCGGGACCTGGGACTAGACCTCGTGGAAATGGCCGCCGACAGCCGGCCGCCAGTCTGTCGAATCATCGACTACGGGCGATACAAGTACGAACAGGCGAAGAAGGACAAGGCCAACAAGGCGAAGACCAAGGTCTCCGAGTTGAAGGAAGTCCGCCTCGGCCGATCGATGAAGATCGATCCCCATGACATCGGCATCCGCATGAAGCAGGCCAAGAAGTTCCTGCTCGAAGGCCACAAGGTCCAGATCGTCATGCAGTTCCGAGGCCGGGAGATGGCTCATCGGGAGCGAGGCAACGAACGGATGCGTGACATCATCGCTGACCTTGAGTCACTCGGAAAGCTCGAGACCAACCCCCGCATGGCCGGCCGTCGAATGTCCGTGATCCTTGGTCCTGACAAACGGAAGATCGAGGCCTACCGTCGCAAGATGGTGAAGGAAGGCAAGAAGACGGAAGAGGAAGATCTGGAACTCGCCAAGCAGATGGCGGCGATCGCGCAAGCCGATGCGGCGTCCGATGCCGCAGAGACTCCAGAAACCGCTGAGGAATTGGCGAAGATCGCTGAAACCCCGGAAAGCACCGAGGAATCGACGAAAACCGCTGAAACCCCGAAAAGCACCGAGGAATCGACGGAAACAGCTGAAACCAAAGAGGCCTGAGCCTCTCCGCGCTCCTGCTCCAGAGGACCAACCAGACCGCCGTACTCCATCATCGCACTGATCGGGCGTACGGCGGTTTTTTGATCGGTGGACATACGGTTGATCGGTGGACATACGGTTGATCGGTGGACATACGGTTGATCGGTGGACACACGGTTGATCGGTGGACACACGGCCGAGCGGAGGCCATCACGCTCCCCGCGAGAATCGAACAACCAGGTCCAACCGGATCCAACCGGATCCAACCGGATCCAACCGGATCCAACCGGATCCAACCGGATCATGCGGATCATAAAAAACCGTGCTCGTCCGATTCGGACGAGCACGGTTTGTGTTCTGCAATCCAAACGAGTCGAAGACTCGATCAGGCGCGACGTCGACGACCAGCGAGACCGGCAAGGCCGAGCAGCGCGAGGGCACCGGGTGCGGGGATCATGCCAGCGAGCGTGATGCTTGCACCGTCGTTGTTGGTGGAGACCATCAGGTCGTCACCAAGCAGAAGGTTGTTTGCACCATAGCTGTACATCCGGGCCTCGATCACGAGGGCGGTCTGACCCTCCTCGATGGTCCAAGTGTGCTCGGCCTGGGTCCAGACGCCGCCTGCGCCCGCGTAGTCGCCGGAGCCCGACGCGGAACCCTCATAGGTGGTGATGTCGTCGTTGGTGGTGTAGTGGCCCCAGAGTCGCCCCTTGCCGTCGTTGTCGACGCCGTTGGAGGCACCCTTCATCCACATGGTTGCGGTGACAGTGTCACCCGCGGAGAGTCCAGTGATCCACGCACAAAAACCTTGCGGCGTGCCATTCACGGGATCTTCGACCATGAAGAGGCTGCTGCTACCGCTGAACGGATCAGCAGTTTCGTAGCCGTAGTCGTAGACGTTTCCATAGACACCGAGCAGCGCGTCGGCGCTCGTGTCTTCCCAACCGGTGGAGGCGCTGATGTCGGCAATCGCCGACGTCGCCATAGTGGCCGCGACCGCGGCGCTGACAAGCATGGTTCGCATAATCATCTCTTCTTCCTTTTCGAGCGTTTGGGAACAACGAGAACGACACTGGATGCCGACCGGACAAAGGACAATTCGCCCGCTCGACCTTTTGAGTCTACCGGGACAGCCGGACTGATCAAACAAGGTTCTGCAGTTTCTTTTGAGATCGATTACCAACTCCACCCGAGGCCCAAAAAACTCGCCGGGATCTCCGAGATGCACCTCTTGCCTGCTTGTATTTTTATGCAACTATTCCGGATTCCCTTGTAAATACTCGCTTATTTCAATTCTCTTGACATATTCATTCGCTTCATGCATACTCTTGCTGTTATGCGATCGAAACGCCAGACCATCCTTCTTGAGATTCTTCGCACACGCCCGATCCGTACCCAAGAGGCCGCAGTGGCGATTCTGGCCGACGAGGGCATTCCGACGACCCAAGCGACGCTTTCTAGGGACTTCGTGGCCCTCGGCGTGATCAAGGCCCCTTCTGGCTATCAACTTCCAGGGATGTCCTCTCGGAACGCCGCTCCGCCCGTGTCCGTGGAGTTTTTCGACACCTCGGTCCGAAGGGTCGAAGTCGGCGAGACGATCATCGTGGTACGAACCCCTCCTGCTCATGCCGACGCGGTGGCGCTTCGCGTCGATGAAATCTCGGATCCGGACCTGCTGGGAACGATTGCGGGTGACGACACCGTCTTCGTGGCGACGCGATCTCCCATGGCCGCGAAGCGTCTCGCCGCCATGCTCTTCGGATACGAACCCTCAAATGAGCGGAGCTGATCGATGCTGAACGTGGTCGTGATCGGCGCGACCGGCTATGCCGGTGCAGAACTGGTCTCCATCCTGCTCGGACATCCCGAAGTCCGCCTGGCAATGTTGACGGGGTCGTCCCGAAATGCGGAGGGAACCCGAGATCTCTCGGATCTTCACCCGCGATTCCGAGGCGGTCCCCCGCTTCCGATCGAGAATCTCAACCTCGATGCGATCGAAGCGGCCCGGCCCGACGCGGTCCTGCTCGCCACCCCGCACGAGGCGAGCCTTGAGTTGGCCGTCTGGTTGCATGATCGTGGCATTCGAGTGCTTGATCTCTCCGCCGCGTTCCGACTCCCCGACTGTTCCCTCTACCCGACGCATTACGACTTCGAACATGATCGGCCGGACCTCCTCGACGCCGCGACCTACGGACTCGCCGAACTCAACGCCACCGCCATCCGTGAGTCGATGTTCATCGCCGTTCCCGGGTGCTACCCCACGTCGTTCCTCTTGCCGGTCCTGCCGCTGGTGCACGCTGGTCTCGTAGATCTCCTCGAACCCGCGATCATCGACGCGACCAGCGGGGTGAGCGGTGCGGGCCGAAAGGTCCAAGGACATACGTCCTTCTGCGAAGTCAGCCTTCAGGCCTACGCCGCCCTCGGTCACCGTCATCAACCGGAGATGGCATGCCACGCCGGTCTGGATGTCCTCTTCACGCCCCATCTGGGCGCCTTCGAACGTGGCATCCTCTCGACGATCCATCTGAAACTCGCCAACCACGCGACCCCCTCGGATGCTCGCGAGGTGCTCGAGTCGACCTATTCCGAGGAACCGGGCGTGGTGGTGCTCGATTCCGGCCGGTGGCCGAGCGTCTCCGCGGTCCGCGGCACGAATCGCTGCGACATCGGGCTGGTCGGCGCGCCCGCCCACCGCCGCCTCATGATCTCCAGCGCCATCGACAATCTGGTCAGAGGCGCCGCCGGGCAGGCGGTTCAATGCCTCAACCTCTCCTGCGGCCTTCCGATCAACACCGGACTCCTCCACCGCGAACGGTACGCGGAGCACTCATGACCTCGACACCACGACCGCACATCAACCCCGTGGTGGTGAAAGTCGGCGGCGCCTTGCTGGACACCCCGGACGCACGGTCCACGTTCCTCGACCGATTCGCGGAAGCGGCGAACGCCGGCGCGCCGCTGGCCCTGGTGCACGGCGGAGGCGCGGCGGTCGATCGGCATCTCGACCGCCTCGGCGTGGTCACCGAGCGGCGGGACGGCATTCGCATCACCCCCCCGGAACTCATGCCCGAAATCGCCGCGATCCTTGTCGGACAGGTCTCGACCGGGCTGTTGTCCGAACTCCGCGCCCGCGGAACGATCGCATCGGCCCTCCGACTCGCCGACGATGAAGGCATCAAGGTCGAGCGTCTGAACCGGAACTTCGACCCCGGAGCGGTGGGAACGGTGACCGGTGGGCACGCGACGCTCTTGAGAAATCTCATCGCCTCGGGACGAGTCCCCTTGATTGCCTCGATCGGAATGCTTGAGGACGGCACCCTTCTCAACGTCAACGCGGACGACGCGGCCAGTGGCGTGGCCCGAACGGTGGGCGCCCGCGCCTTGCTTCTCCTCACCGATGTGCCGGGCGTACTCGACGCACACGGAAGCGTCATTCGAACCCTCGATTCCAAGGCAATCAAGCGAGCCATCCGCGACGGCATCATCACCGGCGGCATGATCCCGAAGGTCGAGGCTGCCTTGTCGGCGGCCGCGGACGCCAGATGCCCAGTGGTCATCGGAAGCTGGTCGGACGCTCGCGTCCTTTCACACCCACTCGCGGCCGACACCATCGCCACGTCGATTCTCCCACCAACAACGATCGAAACGAACCAACCCTGGTCGCCGACCCCCGTCGACCTCGTCTCCGGGACTCCCGCATGACCGCTCCGACCCTCACCAATTCCGTGCCCCATCGCCAGCCCCCTCGAGTTGAACTCGCGGAGACCTTGGAGCTCCCTTCCGTGTCTGGCGACCTCCTGTGCATTGGAGATCTGGATGGCCCAACCATCATCGAGATGCTCGATCTGGCGATCGAACTCAAGGCCGACCCCGCGAAATTCTCCAATTCCCTCACCGGGATGAGCATCGCCTTGATCTTCGAGAAACCATCGCTCCGAACCCGAGCGAGCCTCGAGGTCGGAATCCACCGACTCGGTGGCCAATCCGTGGTCTTCGATCAGCAGGATTCTCCGATCGGCGTCCGCGAGAGCGTTCACGACCTCGGCCGCAACCTAGAACGATGGTTCGACGCGGTGGCGGCTCGAGTGCACCGGCATGAGGTCGTCGAAGAACTCGCGAGCCACTGCGACGTTCCGGTGGTGAACACCCTCAGCGATCGCCACCACCCCTGTCAGGCGCTCGCGGACCTGCTCACCCTGCACGAGCGCGGCCTCGTGCTCGCCGATTCTCACATCGCCTTCGTCGGGGACGGAAACAACGTCTGTCATTCGCTCATTCAGGCGATGGTCGCGGTTGGCGGCCGGATCACGGTGATCTCCCCGGACGACCACGGGCCGGATCCCAAGGTCATCGATGACGCACGGATCCTGGCCGCTCGCACCGGAGCCGAGATCGTCGTCACGTCGGATCCAGACCAGGTCGCGGGCGTCGATGCGATCTACACCGACTCCTGGATCTCGATGGGCGAAGACCAGAATCCTGAAAAAATCGCTTCCCTCGCTCGATTCCGGGTCGATGCCGCCTTGATGGCGACCGCCGGCCCGAAGGCAATCTTCATGCACTGCCTCCCCGCCCATCGCGGCGAAGAGGTGACCGCCGAAGTCATCGACGGTCGGGCCTCGGTGGTCTTCGATCAAGCCGAGAACCGCCTGCATGCTCAGAACGCTTGGCTCGTCGCTCGACTTGCACGTTGAGCCCGTCCGTGTTTCCGCTCTCTCGTCGTGGGACGAACCCAACGACATCCTCCTGATGCCACGAACAAGGTTGAACCAGATGTCCGAATCACCGAAGAAAATCGCCCTCGCCTATTCCGGCGGCCTCGACACCAGCGTGATGATCCCTTGGCTTCTCGAAAACCATCCGGGCTGCGAGATCTATGCGGTGGTGGGCGACGTGGGACAAAACCCCGCCGAACTCGACGGCATTGAGGAAAAGGCGCTGGCCAGCGGCGCCGTGCACTGCGAAGTCGCGGACCTGAAGCAGACGTTCCTCGAGGACTTCGCCTTCCCGATGGCGATCAGCGGCGCTGTCTACGAAGGCCGCTACCTTCTCGGAACTGCGATCGCCCGTCCGATCATCGCCCAGGCCCAGGTCCTCTACGCCCGTCGTATGGGATGCACTGCGGTCGCACACGGTTGCACCGGCAAGGGCAACGATCAGGTTCGATTCGAAAGCACGTTCGCGGCGCTCGCGCCCGATCTTGAGGTCATCGCACCGTGGCGTCACTGGGAGATCCGGAGTCGCGAGGAGGCCCTCGACTACCTCGCCGCCCGAGGTTTCAGCTGCAGTGCGAGCCGCGAGAAGATCTATTCCCGCGACGAGAACATCTGGCACATCAGCCACGAGGGAGGCGAACTCGAAGATCCGTGGAACGAACCGCCCGCCGATGTCTGGACCCGCACCGTCGATCCACTTCAAGCACCTGACCAACCCGGGGGCGTGGTCATCACCTTCCAGAAAGGTGTGCCCGTGGCACTGGACGGTCAGGATCTCGGCGCGGTCGATCTGCTCACCGGTCTCAACGAACTCGGAAGCGCCCACGGCGTCGGAAGAATCGACATTGTCGAGAACCGACTGGTCGGCATGAAGAGCCGGGGTTGCTACGAAACACCGGGCGGCACGATTCTGATGGAGGCGTTGCGAGGCCTCGAGGAGATGGTCCTGGATCGGAACACGCTGCGGCTTCGTGAGCGACTGGCGCACGATTTCACCGACCTCGTCTACGACGGACAATGGTGGACTCCGGCTCGGAAGGCCATGATGGCCGCCTTCGAGTCGATCGCGACGAGACTCGATGGCGATATCGAGATTCGAGTCTCGAAGGGCGTGGCGACCACCCTTCGGCGCCGGAGTCCGAACTCCCTCTACTCGGAGTCGTTCGCCACCTTCGGCGCCGACGACGTCTACGATCAGTCGCACGCAGAAGGGTTCATCCGACTCTTCTCGCTCCCCAGCCGCATCGCGGCCCTGAAGTCGCAGGAATTGATCCCCGAGCCCACCCCCACCGGAACCGTTTCGTGACTCCTTCGAACCTGGACATCCTGGAGCCCGTTCGACGAGAGGCGTTGTGGAGCGGACGGCTCAGTGGCGAAGTACACGACCTCTTCAAGGTCTTCAACGATTCACTTCCCTTCGATCGCCGTCTCTTTCTGCAGGATGTCGCGGGGTCCGCGGCGTGGGCACGAGCGCTCGAACACGCCAAGGTGCTTGAGACCGGCGAACGAATCCAGATCGAAGAGGCCCTCGAGGATCTGGCCCGGTGTGTCGCCGAGTCGCCCGCCGTCTTGATCGACGCCGACGACGAAGACATTCACTCCTTCGTGGAACGTGAACTCGTCGCGAGAGTCGGCGACCTCGGCAAAAAGCTCCATACCGGCCGGAGTCGAAACGACCAAGTGGCGACGGATCTTCGGCTCTGGACGATGGAGGCGCTTGACCACCGAATCGGAGAGCTCCAGGCGGTGATCACGGCACTGGTCGAACTCGCACGACGCGAGCAGTCCACGGTGTTCCCCGGGTACACCCATCTTCAACGCGCCCAACCCATCCTCTTCGCCCATTGGTGCCTCGCGTACGTAGAGATGCTTCGTCGCGATCTCGGTCGAATGGCCGACGCACGAAGCCGGGCCTCCGTCTGTCCGCTCGGCTGTGCCGCCCTCACCGGAACCGCCTACGACATTGATCGCGAGGCGATCGCCGTCGATCTCGGATTCCGCGCCGCCGCCGCCAACAGCCTCGACGCGGTGAGCGATCGAGACTTCGTGATCGAATCGCTCTCCGGCATCTCGGTGACCTCCGTCCATCTCTCCCGGATGGCCGAAGACCTCGTCTTCTACAGTTCGGGTGAAGCGCGACTGCTCGAACTGCCGGATGGACTTTGTTCCGGCTCCTCGATCATGCCACAGAAGAAGAACCCCGACGCCCTCGAACTGATTCGGGGTAAGTGCGGGATGCAGATCGGCCGGCTGGTGGGACTGATGACCACCATGAAGGCGCTTCCGCTGGCCTACAACAAGGACATGCAGGAGGACAAGGTCCCGCTCTTCGATGCGATGGACGAACTGTCCATCTGCCTCCGGGTTCTCCCGCCACTGCTCGATGGCATCACGGTCCGTCGCGAGAATGCTCGAGCGGCGGCGATCGGCGATTTCGCCAACGCGACCGAACTCGCGGACCACCTCGTGACCCGGGGGGTGCCGTTCCGGGACGCCCACCATCAGGTGGGTCGACTCGTCGCGGAGGCGATCGGGCGAGGACTTTCGCTCGAAGAACTCAGCCTGAGCGAGATCAACGCGCACGCTCCCGCCGCCGACGAACAGGTGTTCGTCGATCTCACGGTTGATGCCGCGCTCGAAAAACGAGCCTCGATCGGAGGCACCTCTCCGGAACAGATCGCCACCCGCATCGCGAGGCTCCAAAGCCCCGTGCGAAATTCGCGGCCGGTCGGTTCCATCGCCATTCGAACCGCCCGAGTCTCGGATCTCGCGGATCTCAAGCGACTCATTGATCTCTGGGCGGACGCGGGAGAGAATCTCCCGAGAAGCGAGGAGGAGATCCTCCAGTCGATCGGCGAATTCACCGTCGCGACCGAGGACGACAAAGTAGTCGGATGCGGCGCCCTCTGGCTTTACACCCCGACCCTCGCCGAGATCCGGTCGGTCGGAGTCGACCCCGAGTGCCAGGGCGGTGGCGTGGGAAGCAGGATCGTCGAGCACCTCGCCCTGAATGCCCGCCGCCTTCGAATCGAACGCGTCTTCGTACTGACCCGAGCGCCTCGGTTCTTCGAGCGGCTCGAATTCAAGACGGTGAGCGTCAACGGACTCCCAGAGAAGATCCTCAAGGACTGCGCCCGGTGCCCGAAGAAGCACTGTTGCGACGAAATCGCGATGGTCCGGACCACCTGGAGCGAGTGAGCGGGTCGGGATCCTGCCTCGGAGATCGAGCACCATGCAGACACCTCATCATCGTGCCGGACTCCGGCTTCCGTCCGACCTCCCAAGAGGATTCTCCGCCGCGACCGCGCGAGTCGGAATTCGCCAGGGGGAAGGCGATGATCTGGCGGTGATCGCCGCGGATCACCGGTGTCCGGCGGCGGCGGTCTTCACAAAAAACCGGTTTGCCGCCTCGCCGATCCGACTGAGCCGTCGGCACCTGGTATCGACCGGTGGTCACGCCCGTGCCATTCTTATCAACGCCGGCTGTGCCAACGCCGCCACCGGTGATCGCGGTGATCGAGATGCCGCGTCCAGTGCCGCCTGCCTGGCGGGTGAACTGGGCTGCTCGATCGAGGAGATCTTGGTCAACTCGACCGGTGTCATCGGTCGGCACCTGCCGATCGATGCGATTCACGCCGGCATCCCGGGACTCGTCGCGAAGGCGTCTGACGCGGAGGTTGAGGCCGTCGCCCACGCCATCATGACCACCGACTCCGCGCCGAAGGCCGTCGAACGCACCATCGCGGCCAAAGACGGCGGAAAGATTCGGATCGTGGGAATCGCCAAGGGGTCTGGGATGATCCATCCGGACATGGCGACGATGATCGGGATCGTCCTCACCGATGCTCGGCTCCCACCCGACCAACTCGATCGGATGCTCCGACGCGCCATCGACAAATCTTTTCATCGAGTGAGCGTCGATGGAGACACCTCCACCAACGACTCGGTCTTCACCATGGCGAGCGGAATCGCTGGTGACGCCGCGGATCCATCGTTGCTCGAAGCATCGTTCGACGAGGTCTGCCTGTCGCTCGCCCGGATGATCGTCGCCGACGGCGAAGGTGCAAGCCGCGTACTCGAGGTGAAGGTGGTCAACGCGGCCAGCCAGATCGACGCGCGGGAGGTCGCCGAGACGATCGGAAGCAGTCTGCTCGTTCGAACCGCCGTGGCCGGAGGTGACCCGAACTGGGGGCGGATCATCGCGGCGCTCGGCCGGACCGAGGCGACGTTCAACCCGGATCGAATCCGGGTGGAGGCGAATCTGGTTCCCCTCTTTGATCGCGGATCTCCGATCGAAGATCCAACGGACGCGGCCGCCAAGGCGTTCTCCGCCGAGCGGGTCCTGATTGGGATCGACCTCGCGGCAGGTACCGCGACCGAGACGTATCTCACCTGCGATCTGACCGCGGAGTACGTCAGAATCAACGCCGACTACTCAAGCTGAGGTTGACACCTCTGCCGGCATCCCCTGCGGAGGCCCGATATAACCACTTTTTGTCTTTGTCCGACCAGATGACGCCTCTATTGAGACTGAGTCTCATTTCCGTGCTAACATGCCGGAAGAGAACCTCTTATGACCTTTCAACAGCACAAAACTACGCCGGCACCACCGTCCATCGAGACGGTAGACGCTGCTCGTTTGGAATCCTCGGCCTCGCGTGGGGCCCAGCCCGCCAGCCAAGGCCAACGACGTCCCCTGACCCTTTGCCCCGCCGGGTGCCGAGCGACGATTCATACCGATGAACTCGATCTGGACGCTCGGACCATGCTTGAAGCCATGGGCGTCGAACACGGATGCGAAGTCGAAATCTGCAAGGTGGGATCACCCTGCATTCTCCGGATCGAATCGACTCGTTTCGGCGTGGGACGCGAAGTGGCGTCCCGAATCACTGCCACGGTCACCGCGACCTTGCACGGGTCCGCGCTTCCGGGATGATCATCCCGCGATTCGCCACACCGGTTCCCGCCACGCTTCATTGAAATGCCCGCACACGTGAACGACCACGTCTCAACGCCGTCTTCCCCACCGGTCCCTGGTCGACAGGTGGCGCTGATCGGGAATCCGAATACCGGAAAGACCACGCTGTTCAACCGCCTCTGCGGCTTGAGGGCTCGAACCGCCAACTATCCCGGATCTACGGCCGAGATGCGGATCGGACGATGCGACCGGGGAGACCAGAGACTCGAAATCGTCGACCTCCCCGGCATCTACGGGATGGATCTCGACCTCCCTGAGAGTCGAATGTGCCGGGATTGCCTTGACGGCCGACTCGAAGAAACGCCGGACGCAATCCTGGTGGTGATCGACGCGACCGCGCCTGCGCGTGGCATCTCTCTGGCGATCGCGGCGATCGCCAGACGTCTTCCGACCGTGGTCGCGCTGAACATGGCGGATCTCGCGGCTCGTCGCGGACTCTCCTTCGACGAAGCAAAAATGGCCACGAAATTGGGCGTTCCGGTGGTGGCGATCAGCGGCCGAACCGGACGCGGCATGGACTCGCTGGTCGACGCACTTCATACGGCGATTCCGGGCCACGCGGTGCTCCCGTTGCCCAGCGCCACCAACCTCGAACGAAGAGCGTGGATCGATGGCGTCATCGCGGAGAGCATGGGCGGCCACGATGCCGTGGGTTCCAGTCGTGACAGCGTCTTTGACCGACTCGACAAAGCGTTCACGCATCCCATCCTCGGGCTGGCGGTCTTTGTCGGTGTGATGGGCGTGTTGTTCTGGACGATCTTTTCACTCGCTGGCGTTCCGATGGATCTCATCGACGTCCTCTTCGAGAAGTTCGGCGGACTCGCGGCCGACGTCCTCCCCGCAGGCTCCGTCCGTGATTTGGTGGTCGACGGCATCATCGGCGGCGTGGCGGGCACCGTCGTTTTTCTTCCCCAGATCCTCATCCTGTTCTTCCTACTCGCCCTGCTGGAAGACACGGGGTATCTCGCGCGGGCCGCCTTCGTCATGGATCGAGTGATGTGCCGCTTCGGTCTTCCCGGCCAGGCCTTCGTCCCCATGCTCTCCAGCCACGCCTGCGCGCTGCCGGGAATCATGTCCGCCCGACTCGTACCGGATCGAGACGACCGGCTGGCGACGATCCTGGTTGCACCGTTCATGAGTTGCACCGCGCGCCTACCGGTCTACGTGCTGCTGATCGGGCTGCTCTTCGATGGCTCACCTTGGCTTGCTGGATTCGCCTTTGCGGGCTGCTACCTCCTCGGCGCCGCCGCGGCATTGATCTCCGCCTTCATCGCTCGACGCACGATCCTGCCCGGTCGATCACGACCGATGGTGCTCGAACTCCCTGCGTATCGACGCCCGAGCATTCGCAACGCCGTTCTGGTGAGTTGGGACCGTGGGATGGTGTTTCTCAAGAACGCCGGCACCGTCATCCTCGGCATCGTGATCGTGATGTGGTGGTTGAGTGCCTATCCCCGAGCCGAAACCCCAGAGAACGCGATCGCACTTCGATCGGAGGCCGCGAACATGATGGCCACCGCCCCCGCGGAAGCGGAGAACCTCGAAGCAGAGGCGGAGCGACTCGAGCTCAACGCCCAGCAATCGGGTTCCTTCGCCGGACAAATCGGCAATTTCGCCCAGCCTTTATTCGCGCCATTGGGTGCGGACCGAACCCTGACCGTGGGCATCCTCACGAGTTTTCTCGCTCGAGAGGTCTTCGTTTCAAGCCTGGCGGTCTTGCAAGGAGGGGGTTCTGACGTCGACGATGACGAGAGCGTCCTCAAACTGGTCCGCGATGCCAAACGCCCTGACGGCTCACCGCTCTTCAACACCGCCACCGCCGCCTCCATGCTGGTGTTCTTCGTGCTGGCAATGCAGTGCCTGCCGACCCTCGCGGTCACTCGACGCGAGACCGGAAGTTGGAAGTGGCCGGCGCTCCAGTTCGCCTGGATGACCGGACTGGCCTGGATTCTTTCCGCCCTCGTCTTCGCCGTGGTCACGGCGTCGACCACTCCCTGAGAGGACTCCGCATCATGCCGATCAATGACTGGCAGTTCTGGTTCGTGAGCCTTCTGGCACTCGTGGCCCTCGCCTTCGTGGCGAAGCCGCTGTTTCCGATGAAATCCCGGCAGGCCCGTTGCGGGGGGTGCCCCTCGAACCAAACGGAAGATGGCGAGACCGAGAAACGGGCGAGCCTCACCGTGGACGGCAAGCGGGTCGGCTGATCCATGGTCCCGGGCGGACTTCGATGTGCTTCAGAATCTCTTGTGGGCCGGACGGCCTTCCGGCCCTTTGACGCCGGAAATCGCGCGAGCGATGACCAGATCATCCGTGGTCGTCACCTTCAGATTTCGTTCACTTCCCTCGACCATCATCACCGACTCGCCCAGTCGTTCGATCAACATCGCGTCGTCGGTGGCACCCTCGAGATCAGGCTGGGCGTAGGCCCGTCGGAGCAATTCGATCTCGAAGACCTGAGGTGTCTGCATCCTCCAGAGATTCGTTCGGTCGATCGTGCCCTCGATCCGCCGCGCGGCAACCTGATGACTGAGCTCCGGTTCATCCCCCAGAATCCCGCCCGCAGCGTCGTCGTCGTGGCCGATCCCAAGAATCGAATCGACGGTGGCGTCGCGTTCCGCAGCCTCGATTAACTCGGTGCCGCCGCGCTTGAGCGTGTCCCGCACCGCGACTCCGGGGACCACCGCAGGGAAGGTCTTCGCCGCCTCGAATACGCGGTCGATCAGGGTCTCGTCGATCAGGGGGCGAGCGCCATCGTGGATGGCCACATGGGTGCACCCGCTCGGGACGGCTTCGAGCGCGTTCCGAACCGTCTCCCATCGATCGAGTCTGCCTCCGGCCACGATCTGACCGCCCAGAAAACTCAACTGAGCGCCGTAGCGATCCTGAAAGGTCTCAAGTTCGTCCGGAGGACCCGCCACGATGACGGCATGCACGTCATCACGCTTGGTGAACGGTTCGATCGATCGAAGGAGCAGCGGACGCCCGCCGAAATCTTGACTCAGTTTGTCCCCCGCACCGAATCGAGTGCTGGCGCCGGCGGCGGGAATGATGAGCGCGACTCGCATGATGAACTCCTTGTCAAACCCGGACGCGGCACCCGGACTTCAGGCGTCGTCGGACGCGGCCTCATCGGAAGTGGCGTCGTCACCGGTCTCCGGCTCGGGAGCCGTCGGGGGCGGCGGCGTCTTCGGGGTGCGTGCCGCATGGGCCGGTTCCGTGAAGGCCAGTAGCGTGACCGCGGTTCCGTAGGCGGCGCTTCGGGGAAACACCCGGTCATTCCAGCTTCCATCGTCATCGCGAACCGACATCAAGAGCCGGTTCAGACGATCACGCCAGGCGGCCCGCTCGGCCTGCGGAAGTTGCTCGATCGCCTCCGCGGCATACCCGTGGGCATAGAAAAAGTAGTACGGCGCCACGCCATAAGGAGCGATATGCGTTCCGTTCTTCTGCTTCCGCTTCAGTAACTCGTCCCAATGCGTCACGAAGGCGGAGAGCGCAACGCGGATCGCGTCGTCGGTGCCGACACCGGTCTGCGATCGAACCGTTTCAACCGCGAGCATTCGCCCCATCGCCCCGGGGATCATGTCAGGTGATTCGCGAGTCTTCCGCTGCGCCGAATAGGCAACCACGCCGTCCTCGCCGATCGTGAGTTCCAACGCGGCCATTGCTCGATCACGAAGTCCGTCGGCCACCGGGAATCCCTGTCGGGTCGCCTCGATCAGAACCTGCACGCCCGGCGGGGTCATGAACGGACTGGTGCCGCTCGGCGCCGCCAACGGACCTCGACGAGCGTAGTTCCATCCACCGACCTCGGGAATCTCGATGGCCGCCAGTCCGTCCAGATAGAAACGGATGGCGTCGTCATGACGCTCCTGATCGTCTTCGGCGACAAACCCGCGCTCGCGCATCGACAACAGAAAGTCGCCACCGTAGATGTACCCCCAGCCCCGGACGTCGTAGCCGCCCCCGTACTCCGGATTCATGTTGGCATGACTCGTTGACTCGACCACGAATGTCCGAGCTCGTTCGAGCGCTCCTCGACGTGCTTCGTCGTCGTCACAACCCGGAGCATGAAGCAGGGCATTGCCGACGATGGATGTGCCCCCCACCCGATATCCGATCGGGATCACCGTCCGACGTCGGCCACGGCCCTCGATCAGAGACTCCGGATCATCATCCGTGGCTCCGACCCGATAGACACCTTGGTACGGCCATTCCGCCTTGGTGGGCCCTTCCTGCCGAGCCAAGAGCATGGCGACGGAGTCCGCCACCGCCGCATCGATCTCGGCCTGCTCGACCTCGGGCGCCTCTACCTCCGGCGGCGGTACCACTGTCTTGTCGGTCTGGTCGGTCGCGCCGGCCTCGTCGCTCACGACGATCCGGTCTTGCGTCGACGCTTTGGTCGTATCCGGTGCTTGCTGCGCCCAGGCGGCCGAAACCGCGGTCATGAACGCCCCGATGATGAGAATGGTCTTCATTGCCAAACCGTACCGGATTCGGGCCGCTACAACCAATGCTCGCCCCACCGTTCAACCGGAATCGGGTGAGAGCGAAAGCGAAGGCGAGGGCGAAGGTGAGAAAAGGTGCACGAACATGTCCAATGAGTAGGCATGTGATTCTGGGCCATCGAAGCCGGGGATTCCTGGGAAGTCCTCTGGAATGTCCTCGGGCGTCCGCAGAATCAAGAATGACTCGTCTTTCATGTTCGCGCGGCAGCGAGCCGCAAGGTCGATGAGCCGAGCCCGCGTGACTTCGTCATCCCACAGCACGTATGGCGGATCCACAAAGACCAGATCGCAATCCCGCGGTGCCTGCGCCAGGGCGGCCGGGCCCATGGCATCAGCTCTCACCACGGTGGCCCGATCGCCGCAGCCAAGCTCCCGCACGTTGAATTCAAGAATCGATGCGATGCGACCATTGAGTTCGACCATGACGACTTCGCGAGCCCCTCGGCTCACCGCTTCCAAGCCGATCGCTCCGACGCCGGCGAAGAGGTCCAGCACCACGGCATCCTCGCACCAGCCTCGGAGGAGGTTGAAGACCGACTCCTTGACCCGAGAAGTGATCGGGCGGGTGGTCTCCTGATCGGGAGGACCTTCGAGAATACGAGAACGAAATTCGCCAGCGATGATCTTGAGCATCGTTGCAGTATCGCGAGAATTGTCTCCAAAGACCAATCGGGCCCGACACCAGTACCCTTCCACCTCATGCCTGACCTTGATTCCATCCTTCCGGCCAGCCTGCGTGCGATCTCCAGCACCGCCCTACTCGGCCCGGACGTCCCTTCCCTGATCGTCCGCCCCGAGGGCGATCCCCTCGGCGGCCCGGCACGAAAAATCCCCTTTTTGATCTGGATGCATGGCCGGACCGCGACCAAAGAACTGGACCCGGGCCGATATCTCCGACTCGCCCGGGCGGGGATTGGGAGTTGTGCCATCGATCTCCCCGGGCATGGGGAACGGAGGACCGACGAAGGCCAGCGTCCCGAACACATCCTTGATCACATCGAACGGGCGGTCGATGAACTCGACGACGTCATCCTCGGGCTCTCGAATCATGGATTTGATCTGGATCGGATGGCCATCGGCGGGATGTCGATGGGTGGGATGGTTGCGATCGCCAGGCTCTGCCGACCGCATCGATTCCGCGCCGCGATCTTCGAGGCCTCCAGCGGCAACTGGAAGGCCCAGCATCAACGCCAGTTCTTCGATCACGAGGCGACGGCGCGACTGGACCCCCTGACTCATCTTGATTCCTGGCGGGAGATTCCGGTGCTGGCGGTGCACTCGCGCCTCGACCAGTGGGTGCGTCACGAAGGGCAGGCCGAGTTCCTCGACGCACTTCGGCTTCGTGCCGACGATCCTTCGATCATCGAGTCGCTCGACTTCGATGAGACCGGCGCCCCTCACGAACATCTAGGATTCGGCCGGTGCTCGAATGTGGCCAGAACCCGCGAGATCGAGTTCCTCACCCGTTGGCTCGCGTGATCGATCACTCGATCGGCGACCGGCCCTGCCAGATTTTGGTGCCGTTGCCGGAGGCCACCACCCGGTCGATGAATCGCTCATATCCGGCCTTGAACGACGCGTAGTCTTCGTCGAAATACGTCGCGATGATGTCCCGCCCGGTGTTGGGTCCGAGGTTGCGTCCCCGCCTCCCCGCGGCACGATCGGCGTCGTAGAGCGAGGTCGCCACGTGACCATCGACGGCATCCCGAACCAATTTGATCAGGCCCGCGCGATACCGGCCCCCCTCACCTTCCATCAGGTAGTGCACGAGCACCCAGACCTGCGCGTAGTAGGTGAGCAGTCCGGACTCACTCCCCGCGACGAAGTACTGAGGCGGCTTCGCCACAAGTTCGTCGAGGTCGATCAACCGACCGCGATACTTCGAGGACCGAAGCTGCCCGTACCGCTCCAGATTTCGCCAGGGCATGAAGGCGGGGATGTCGTCATTCCGACGAAAGCGATGACCTTCCGCGTAGGCCGCCAGCCCTTCTTCAAGAAACGCGGGCAACGGGTGGCGGAAGACGCTCTGGGTGTACTGATGCCAGCCTTCGTGGGCGAGCATGCAAAGGGTGTCGTAGCGGCCGATGTCCCAGATCACGCTCTCCGAGTCGATCGTATAGCCACCACGTTCGATCCCGAGGTACAGACGCGCCCCACGCTTGAGTCGCCAGGTCGTCCACGCGGCCCATTCGGGCCGAGTGCCGAAGACGAAGGTGCTCATCCGTTCGGGAGGTGGATCAAGCAGTCCCGCCTCTGACCCTTCCGCGAGCATGCTTCGATAGTGGTAAAGCGCGGCTCCCGTGAAGATCGGGAGCGCTTCCCGCAACCGGCCGTCGGAAATCGTGAGATGCAGCAGGTGCGTCGGCGTGGTGACGAGTTCCCCGTCGAATCCGCCGAAGCTCCATCGCTCGGTCGAGTACACAGCGCCGACCTCGTCGGCCCGTGCGTCGTCAACACCAGGCGCCGCGAGGATCGGTCGGTCCTGGACCGCCGCTCGAACCGCCGGTCTCGGCGTGTGATCAGGTTCGGTCTCGCAGCCGGAAAAAGCCATCCCAAGTACACAAAGGATCCCTACCACCCCAAAAGTGAGGTTCGAGCGTGCTTGTCTGGGATCAAAGACCTTGAGGAACATTCTTCGACATGGTAGCCCGATCCCGCCATTCACCGCAGGATTTGACCGACCCTCCCGGGCCAGTCCGGCCGGCGGAACCTCCGATGTCGCCTACTCGAGGGCCGTGAGCCCGGCCTCCGCGGCAGCGAGATCCGCCTCGGCGACTTCCAACATTCGACGAGTCTCCGCGACCATCTCGGGCTTCGCCTTGTTCACATATCCGGCATTTCCGAGTTTCCCGGTGAAACCTGCGACCTGTTTTCGTTTGGCCTCAATGACCTTTCGAAGACGTCCGCGTTCACCTTCCACGTCCACCGCGTCGAGCAGGTTGGACAGGAGGATCTGACCGCCCTCGAAGGGCCATGGAATGGACCCTTCCGGCGCCGTTTCCAGGTCAACGACCGCTTCAAGGCCGGCGAGCGTTTCGACCACACCTCCAGCACTCGCGACCAGCGTGCGGATCGGGGCTGAGGCGTGGAGCGTGATCCGGCGCTTGGGCTTGACCTTTCGCTCACCTCGCAGATTTCGAATGGCCGCGACCAACGCCTGAACGCGGGCGAATTCCGTTTCCGCCGCCGCGTCATGGGTTGAGCAGTCGATGTCCGGCCAGGCACTGATGCCGCATCGAGCGGCGGTCGGGAGTGAAAGTCCCGGAACGCCCGTCTCGCCATCGAGACCTCGCAACCCCTCCACCCGATGAAGATGAGGCCAGAGCGTCTCGGTCACGAACGGACACGCCGGATGAAGCATCCGAAGGATGGAGTCAAGGACGGCGTGCAGACGTTGCTGCTGGCCACGACTGGATCGCACCGTCGGCTTGATCGCCTCGAGATACCAGTCGCAGAAATCCCGCCAGACCAGATCGTACATCGATTCGGCGTACTGATTGAAGTGATACTCCCCGAGCGCATCCTCGACCAGATGCGTGGTCCGATGAAGACGCGAGATGATCCAGCGGTCCACGAGCGAGACTTCCTCTGGGTCACCGTCCTCGACGACCGTCTCGAGATTCGAAAGGGCAAACCGGACGGCGTTCCAGAGCTTGTTGCAGAAGTTACGCCCCGCATCGAATCGGTTCGACGTGTTTCGAGCGAGCGGCCGCTCATCGCTCGGCTCGACCTCTCCAACCGCGACCCCGTAGGAAGTCACCATCACTTTCGAAGCATCCTTCGGTGATTTTTGTTCGGGTGCCGAGACCAAGTACCCCGCGTCGTTACGGATGAACTCCGGCGTGAACGTCTCCCCGGTGTGCGGGCAGACCATCTCGACCGGCATCCGAACATCCTGACTGCCGGTGGCCATCTGGGCCAGCGTGAACCGCATCGCGTCGGCGCCGTGACTTTCGATGATGTCTCGAGGATCCACGCCGTTCCCGAGGCTCTTGGACATCTTCTGCCCGTGCCCGTCCTGGATCATGGCGTGAATGAAGACATGCTGGAAGGGAAGCCGGGCTTCGAAGTACCGGTTAAACATCACCATTCGACTCACCCACAAGGTGATGATCTCCCGGGCGGTGCACAGCACGTTTCCGGGATTGAAGGTCTCAAGCAGCCGCTCGCCCTCGGGAATCTCGGTCGGAAACGCCGCCGGTTCGGGCCAGCCCATGGTCGACAACGGCCAGAGTGCACTGGAGAACCAGGTGTCAAGCACGTCGGGATCCTGTTCGAATCCCGCATCCCCGAGCGCCGTGATGATGGATGCTTCGCCCGCCTCGATCGTCGACGGCCTCGGCACGCAAATCGATTCCTCGATGCTGCCGTCCCCGAGCAATCTCACCCGATGCGCACAGCCCATCGTCGTCCACGTGCTCTCGACCGCGACCATCTCCTCGCCGGCCTTCGATGCGGCGACGCGGATCGACTCATCGGCGTCGGCCACCTGCTTGATCCGCGACCAGACCGGAATACGATGCCCCCACCAGAGTTGCCGAGAGATGCACCAGTCTCGAATGTTCTCGTGCCAGAGTTTGAAGGTCTTGGCATACCGGTCCGGGAAGAACGTCAGACCGCCGTCGCCCGCCATCTCGGGACTGTTGGGCATGTCGGAACCGTCGGACGCCGATTCTCCGCGTTGCTGCTCATCCATGGTTCGCAGGGCGCTTCCGGCGAGGCGATCGTCAGTGACCCGGACGTACCACTGGTCCGAGAGATACGGTTCGATCGGAACATGACTTCGGTAGCTGTGTCCGACCGAATGCTCGTACTCACGAACCGATTCCAGCAGTCCATGGGATTCGAACCAGTCCACGATGGCGATCCTGGCGTCCTCTCGACTCATGCCGAGGAACACTCGAGCGTCGTCGGTGACGCCGTCACTCCAGCCATGCTGGTCGGAGATCGTGCCATCCGGCGCCATGACGTTGATCACCTCGAGCTCGTGTCGGAGACCGATGTCCCAATCGTTGGGATCGTGGGCCGGAGTGACCTTGAGAAATCCCGTTGCCAGAGCCGCCTTTGGATCGTTGATCGCTTCCGAGCCGAGCCCGAGTTCTTCGGCCACCTTCGCGGCGAGAACGACGTACTCGTCCTCGACGATGGGAATGATCCGGCCGGTGATCGGCAGGCGAATCGATCGACCGCGAAGTTCCGCAGCGCGAGGATCCTTCGGGTTCATCGCCACCGCAGTGTCTCCGAGCATCGTCTCGGGCCGAGTGGTCGCCACCGTGACGAACCCGTCACCATCCGCGAGCGGGTACTGGAGGTACCACATGTGACCCGCCACATCGCGCATCTCGACCTCGTCGTCGGCGAGGGCGGTGCGGGTCGCGGGATCCCAGTTCACGAGTCGCTTGCCCCGGTAGATGAGACCATCGGCGAAGAGCCGGAAGAACGCCTCGCGAACCGCCGCGGCGCAGACCGGGTCCATGGTGAACCGGGTGCGATCGAAGTCGCAGGAACAGCCCATCTCCTGAAGTTGACCGAGGATCGTCGTTTCGTACTCGTCCTTCCAACCTTGAACCTGTTCGATGAACTCGTCACGCGTGAAGTCGGTGCGCCGCTTCCCCTGGCGAAGCAACCGTTTCTCGACCACAGTCTGGGTCGCGATGCCGGCGTGATCCGTTCCCGGCATCCAGAGCGTCCGATCACCCCGCATCCGGTGGTACCGGACCAAGATGTCTTGGAGGGTGTTGTTGAACGCATGCCCCAAGTGCAGCGCCGCCGTCACATTGGGAGGCGGAATGAGGATGCCGTAGGTCGCTCGATCGTCACCTCCGGCGGCAGCCGGCTCAGCGTGAAAGTCCCCATGCTCGGACCAGGCGGCCCGAACCTCGGGCTCGGCGGCGGCTGGCGAGTAGGATTTAGCGAGTGCATCGGGCGTGGCCGATGCGATGTCCGTGGTTTTGGGCTCTGGCATGATTCCGACATCTTACGAATCCCCACCCGTTCGACGCGCCTCCCCGGCCTGTCATGCCTGTCATGCCTCTCATCGCCGGAACTTCTTCATGGCCGCATTGGCCGCGCCGCTCGTCTTCGCGGGCTGTGACCCGCCCGCTCCCGCCCCCGGGACCCCGAATTCAGCCCAGACAACCCCCATCAGTGCGTCCGACCGAGATGCCTCGCTCGACGCGATCGAACGGTGGCTGGGCGCCGGGCGGGCCGACAACGCCGAGAGCATTGCCCGACTGCTCGCGACCCGCCTCCCCGACGACCCGATGGTGGCGGCGACGCTGGGACAGGTTCTGCTGATGAGAAGTGCCGACATCCGGGAGATCGCCGGCGAAGCCGCGGCCTCGGCAATCTCCGCGGAAGCAGCGAAAATGTTCTTGATCGCGGATCGAGCGGGGCGGAACGATCCGGCGACCCTTCGCGGCCTGGGGTTGGCCCTTGAGCGGTCCGGCCATCTCGACGCCGCGATCGAGGCGTATCAACGAGCCGCCGACCAGGACGCTCTGGCGCGACTCTATCTGGGACTCGCACTGCTTCAGGCGGAACGCGGGGAGGAGTCGGTGAGGCTGCTCATCGAGCTCTCGACCGATCGTCCCGACGATGCCTTCGTTCGAGCCGCCCTCGCCGAGGCACGTTTCCGGACTGGTGATTCACCAGGCGCCTTCGCCGATCTCGATGAAGCAGTGAAACTGGCCCCGGACGAGCTCGGGATCCGCCTTCGCCGTGCCTCTCTCCTTCGTCGAACCGGAAAGGCGCGGATGGCGATCGAGTCGCTGGTGGCGATTCCTGAAGCCGACCGGACCCGTCGCATGATTGTCGAGGAGCTTGCGGCAGGATGGATTGCCATCGAACGACCTGCCTCCGCCGCGGAAGTCTGGGCGTCCCGGGCCCGTTCCGTTCCTGCCGACGTCCCCGCCGCGCTGATGGCGGCGACGTATTTCAAGGAGGCGGGTCGCCCCGCGGATGCGGAAGCTTGGCTTCGCATCGCCGAAGAGACCTCGCCCGACGACGAGTCTGTCGCGGCCGCGCGAGAACGCCTCGGTTTCTAGACGAAGCGAAGGGGCTGCCGGTACTCAACGCAGATGACGACCACCATCGATCGGGATGACGACGCCGGTGCAGTAGGTCGCGTCGATGATCAACGAACGAGCGAGCGCCGCCGCCTCGCCAGCGGTTCCAGCGCGACCGAGGGGGACTCGTTTTAGATAATTCGCTCGTCGGTCCTCGGGCCAGTCGTCCGGCCAGCCCACCACCCCGGGAGAAATTCCCATCACTCTGATCGGTGCGAGTTCCACGGCGAGAAGCCCAACCAAACCCTCGGCGGCCGCTTTCGCGGCAAGGTACGGCGTCGCGCCGGCTCGTGGACGATGAAGCGCATGCACGTCGCCGAAGAAAATGACTGCGGGGCCACCAGGCGCCAAGGATCGCTCCAACGCCGGACGAAGCCCCGCGACCAGCGTCGCCGGGCCGCCGACCTGCGCCGCGGCCTGACGCGTAAAACGCTCGATGGTCGCTTCTTCCAGCGGTATCTCTTCAAACGGCGACCCCGCCACCACCACGGCATCAAGCGGCTGCGTTCCCACGACGTGTATGAACTCCGCGATCGTGGAACCGTCTAAAAAATCCAGTCGATGTCTTCGAATCGACGCCGTCGTGGCGAACGACTCGAATTCCGTCATCAAGGCGTCGAGCCCATCCATCCGACGAGCGGTGAGTTCGAGGGACCAGCCGAGACGGGCGAAGGTGCGAGCGACCTCAGTGCCCACTCGTCCTGTCGCACCGATCACCGCGATCCGGCGAGGGTTCTGGGATGAGATGGTCATGATTGCGGATTCCGATGGTGGGCAGATTTAGACATCTTCATCCTCTCCTTCGAAGAACTCGTCCCCGGACCGCTCAGCGGATGTCCGACTGGCCTCGCGTCGACCGCCCTCATGCCAAGGATCCAAGGGCGACCTCGGCGGCGATGCGCGGCGGGGGTTGATCTTCGACCGCCGCCGCATCCGAAGCAAGGCAATCAAAGGGAGAGATGACAGCAGGACGACCCCCGCCAGCAGGGCCACTAGGAGTCCTAGGCTCATCACGGAGGCATCAGGGCTGACTTCAGACGGCGTCATGGGGAGAGTGTAAGTGTCTGGAACCGATCCACGGCCGCGGTTGGACCTAGAATGATCGATTCCTTCACCAGTGTCCCGCTGATCCCTCGTCCGTTGATCGAGGGCGCTGAATTTTCACCCGACTCCCCCCGACTCCCCCCGACGACCACCACACCATCCATTCCGCCTCGCAGCGCATTCATGGCGACTACCAAGCCCACCACTCAGGATCCCCAACCTCCGCGACGACGCCGATTCCTTCGTCGGCTCGGCGTCGGACTCCTCCTGTCGATTTGCGCTCTGGTGCTGATGCGGAACCAGATCCTCACCTCGGTACTCCACCGTGAACTTCACCGACGGACCGGGGGAGAGATCCTGATCGAGGGCGTGGACGTCACGGGTTTGAATCATGTCAATATCGAGAAAATTCGTATCGATGCGCCGGGTTGGTCCGGACCATCTGGAGAGGTGCTGCAGATTCTGAACCTCTCGGCCTCGGTCAGGATCCTCCCTCTTCTGGTCGGCTCCATCGAGTTCGAAATGATCCAGGTTGACCTGGTTCGGGTGCGGATCGCCGAGAGATCTAGTGACCCGACCGACTTGAACGTCATGTCTCTGAAGCCTCCCGATGAGGATTCGGACGATGATCCTGAAGATCCTCGACGGACGGTCCGTGGACTCGGACTCGGAACCATCGAGATCACGAAACTCAATCTCGAGAGCGGGATCGAACGTGACGGAAAATTTGAGGTCCGCGAGGTCTCGACCTTCAACGCGACGCTCGACCCACCCCAGGGTGTGGATTCCAGGATGGCATTCACCCTCGCTGCCGTCGAAGCCGGCCGGACGACCGCGATGGCGAAAGGACACCTCGACGAGGAGACCGGCGCTGTCGAATTCCGGATCGATGATGTCGACGTGGCGGTCGGAACGAATTTGGCGCTCTCTGCGACCGCTCGGGCGTTCGTCTCGGAACTCGATCTGGGCGGCATTCTTCGAACCGCGACGGTGGTTTGGAAACCTGGCGAGGATCCTGAGGCAAACCTCGAAGTCGAGAATCTCGCGCTCACCCTTCCCGCCGGCGTGGACCTCGAGCCCGAATGGGTTCGATTCCAAGATGGACACATCCTCGATGCCCTCCCGCCTCTTCCCCGAATCGAACTCGAATCAGGACGTATCACGCTGATCGGAAAGAACCTCGTGGTTTCCGGTGAACGGGGAAGGATCATCTCCAGTTCCGGCGATGAGGCGGTCGTCCCGGTCGAAGCAAGCGCCGAGATCCGGGTTCGTTTGGAATCGACCTCGGCGAAAATCGATGGCGAGAACCTCGCATCATGGGGGATGCGACTGGTTCGGGAGGCGCCCTTCCAGATCGACCTTCAGATCAAGGACTTTAAGTCGCCGGATGACTCGTCCGCAACGATCGTCGACCTGCCAAGGCCCGTCGCGAAGGCCCTCGCCATGTTGACCGCGCGACAATGGAGTCTTACCGCCCGAGCGCAGGTCGTACGAGGTTCGCTCGCCGCTGATTCGCCGATCGAATCCAATGCCCCAATCATCGCCAGTGCAGAGTTGTGGTTGACCAAAGGCGAAGGCATGTACGAGAAGTTTCGCTATCCACTCAAGGACGTAGAGGCCCGACTGACCGTCGAGGGCGAGACGATCGAGATCGACTTCCTGAGCGGCATCGGACCCTCCGGGGATCGACTCGGTCTCACCGGCGTGATCGAAGGAACCGGCGACGATGCCGCGGTCGATCTCACCCTCCGATCTACCCGGATCGCGTTGGATGATCATCTGCTCGCCGCCTTGCCGGACGCGACGGAACGAGGCGTTCGATCGCTCTTCGACCAGACCGCCTTCGAACGTCTGAAGACCGCAGGCATGCTGACGGACCAGGCCGCGGTCGACTCGGCGAGACGGCGACTCGCCGATCTTGCGACCACGCGATCCGAGGCCGAAGCGGCCGGCGATCTGGAAGCCATGAAGCGGCTAGAACCGGCCATCGCGCGTTGTGACGCGCTGATTGCGGCCGGCCCTTTCCAACTCGGCGGGTTCGGCTCCATCGATCTCCGCGTGCATCGTCCCCGCGGCGTCGGAGTTCCGGTGGCCGTGGAGGGCAAGATCGACCTCGATCAGGTCGGCGGGATCTTCTCCCGGTTCCCGTATCCGATGATCGTCACCCAAGGCACGATCATCCTCGAGGATCTTGCGGTGATTCTGGCGTCCCCGGGATTCAAGGTCACGACGCCCGCCGGTGGCCAGGGACGGATCACCGGCAGGGTCGATCTGCCGCGGGACGGCCAAGGGAGTCGAGATGTCTTCCCCGAGCTTGAAATCACGATCGCCAACGACCTGTTGAATCGGACCCTTCTCGCCGCCGTCCCGCCGGGGTCGGATGATGAAGGCAGAACCCCAGCCGAGATTCCCGGATGGCCCGGCGAGATGCATTCATCCGCCGTGCAATCGATCATCGACATGGGGCTCGAGGGCGATCTGGACTATCACGGCCAAATCTCTTCCGACTCGGAAGGCGACACGACTTTTGATTTCACGATTCTGCTCGAACGCGGATCGGCCGCTCCCGGCCGCGACACCGGCGACCAGGTCGCTGATGCTGGTCTGATCTGGCCGCGCGATTTCAAGCTTGATTCGGTCCAGGCGGTGCTCATCGTCAACGATCGGGCGGTCGAACTGCGATCGTTCTCCGGCCGGAGAGGTGCGGGATACGTGACGGCGGACGGTTCGTATGACATCGAATCAAGCGTCGGTTCGGGAACCGCGAAGCTTCGTCACCTCGCCGTCGAACAGTACCTCCTCGATCTTGTTCCTACCGGCTCTCTCGCGGACGCTCGCGCCCTCTGGGACCGATGGAATCCCGAGGGGTCCTTCGATGCGACCCTGCATTGGGCTCGCGAGGACGAATCGACGGACATCACACTGGACGCCCGCCCCACATGGATCGCATTCGATACC
>JAPKCC010000008.1 GCA_028823105.1 Phycisphaerales bacterium
GACGGACGCCGGCGGCGCCACAGGCGAGGGCGGCGAGTCCGCCGAGACCCGGGACCGCGTTGGACCCTTGCTGTCCGGCAACCACGGTCTCGTTCACGGTGCCATTGACGAACCAAGAGTTGAGCGTGAGGTCGGCAAAGCCCCCGGGCCTCGTGGTGCGGGTCATTTCGACCCAGCCATAGTTGTAATTACCACCGCCGGCGTCGAAACGAATTCCCATGAAGCCGGTCGTGCCGTCTGGACCCGCCCAGGCGTATCTTGACGACGCGGTGCCATTAGTCGTGGCGAGCAGCGCTGAATAAATGGAGTTAGTAGCCCAAGGCGAGCCATTGATCGCCGCGGAGGCGGCTATGCGGCTCACCCCTCCAGCGTTGGTACGATACATGCTCATGTTTGCGTTGACCCCGAAGGCATTCGCAAACAGGCGGTTCGCCGAGGCGCCTCCGATTCCGATTGTTGAGAAGCCGGCCTGAATCTGGATCTGAAAATTGCTGTTTAAGCCGGTCGCGGTCAGTGTGGTGCCTCCATTGCCATCGGCAAAGAGCGACAGATTGTTGAGGTCGGCGTAGAAATCGCCAGCGTTGGCCGCGCCGACGGCGGTCGTCGCGGCGCCAGCGGCCAGCGCGTACTTCTGAATTCGGTTCATCTGTTCTCTTCCTGGATAAGTGGTTTGGACATTACGAATGACGAACCAAAATCTAATCGATCACACCCGCGATAACTGCCCATTTGTTCAAGTAAACGTTTTATCGGTCGCATACACGCTGCATACATCCGATAACCGATCCTTGACGGTGGGCGATCAGTGTGCACTCGACCGGCGGCGCAGGCCCGCCTCGCCGATCAAGATCCGATGGTGGTCTGGCGTGGAATGACGATCGCGGATGCGACGAAGCCGGCGGCCGCGAGCCCGAGGGCGAGGAGGTAGCTCGCCGTGACGCCAGGTGCGTAGTCCACCATATTGGCGCCACCCATTCCCTTGATCATGGTGGCAGACACGACCACGGCGATGTTCCCGCTCATGATGATGACCGTGAGCATCGAGCCGCTGGCGAGGCCGACATTGCGTTCGGGGATCGTCGCGATACCACCCGCTTGGGACATTGACCACCCCCAGGAACAACCGAATCCGACCACGAGCAGACCGATCGCAAGCCATGGGGAGACGTCTGACATCCAGAAGATCACGCATGCGGCAGTCTGGATCGCGGTGGCGAACAGCAGCATGAGTCGGGTACCGATCCGGCGTTGGAGGAAGGGGCCGAGGAAACCTGCGGCGGCGACCGGCACGCTCAGATACAGGAAGTGGAAGCCCGCGGTCATCGGGTCTTCCTTCTGGACTTCCTGCAGGTACAAGGTGGTGGTGAAGATCAGGACGCACCAACAGGCGTTACTCAGGCTGCCGCCCGTCAAGTAGCCGGCGAACGTTCGATTGCCGAGAAGTCGGAGATCGACGATCGGAGCATCCTGCCGAAGTTCGTGCCATACAAACAAGAGCAGGGTGAAGACACTGCCGACGATGATGGAGATCGATGTGGGGAGCGCGTGATCCGAGAGGCCCGCCACGCCGATCGAGAGTCCCCCGATTCCGAGGGTCAGCAAGATGATGCCGATGAAGTCGAGGCGGCCTCTCGCCGCCTCCGGGTTTCGGCTTTCCTTGGACAGGAAGAACATCAGAATAAACGCGACCGCAGAAATCGGTGGATTGATCAGGAAGACCCATCGCCAATCGATCAACTCGGTGAAGACGCCGCCCACGACCGGGCCGATCGCCATGCCGAGCGTGGCGACACCGGTCAGTATCGACATGGTCCTCGGCAGTTGTGATTGAGGCATCGCGGCGCCGACCACCGCCGTCGAGAGCGGAAACAGCAGGCCAGCGCCGACCCCTAGGGCGACCCGCGAGACGATCAGTTCCATGACCGAATTCGCCATACCGACCCAGACCGAGACGGCGCCGAACAGCACGATCCCCAGTAGCAGCAGTCGCTTTCGTCCGAATCGGTCGCCGAGCGGGCCGGCGATCGCGAGCACGATCGAGAAGGAGAGGATGTACCCGGTGAGCACCCATTGCAGGCTGTCCGCGGAGACGTTGAAGTCCGACGCCATTCGAGGAAGCGCGATGGCCGTCGCGGTGTAGTCGATCACCACGAGCATCTGAGCCATGCCCGCGGCCAGGATGAGCGCGAGGCCGGACATCAGGGAATCAGATGGGAGCGGTTTCTCGGAGGCGGTGTGGGTCATGAACTTGGCTCAGAGTGGATGCGTGGAACGATCAGGAAGACCGCGATAAAGCCCACCGCCGCGCTGGTCACACCGTCGACTCGACCACTCTTCCGTCTTCAAGTTGCACGACGCGATCCGCGTACTCGGCAACCGTCGGGTCATGGGTGACCATGACGATGGTGAGGCCGGCGTCATGGCGCTTCTTGAGCAGGTCGAGGATCTCCCGCCCGGTGGTCGCATCGAGGTTCCCGGTCGGTTCATCGGCCATCAGGATGCTGGGTTCGCTGGCCAACGCCCGCGCGATCGCGGTTCGTTGTCGTTCGCCACCCGAGAGCTGGCTCGGTCGATGGCGCAGCCGATGGCCGAGTCCGAATTCTTCGAGCGTGTGTCGAGAATTCGCGGCCTGCGGACCGTGCCGAAGCCGGGTGCGCTCCGCGAGGATCTGGCCGAGTTGAAAGATCACCACGCCGATGGCGGCGCCGAGTACCCCGCAGGTCAGGGCGAGCAAGGCGATCTTGGAGGGCGTGGGGGCGTCGGCGGTGGGGAGTATGTCGACTCCGAACGTCGAGCCGACGACAGCGCCGACGCCGCCTCCGATCAACGCGGCCAACAACGGCAGTGTCGCCGAGAACCAGCGATTCGGTACCAGGCAGGGGAGCATGGCGTTCTCGAGCACCGAGAGTTCGGGGAGCAGGTGATAGAACTGGAAGACGAAGCCCACGCTCCGATTTCGATAGCCGTTCAATTCGGCGCCGCCGAAGTCGCTGACTCGTCGGCCTTCGAATCGGATCATGCCACCGTCTGGATCGGGGCGGTCCAGACCGCCGAGCAAGTGGAGCAGGGTGCTTTTGCCGCTTCCGCTGGCTCCGAGAATCGCGACCCATTCGCCGGATCGGATTTCGATGGAGGCATCCTTGAGCACCTGTACGGGGACGCGACCCATTCGATACGTCTTGCGCAGGCCACTTGCGACGAGTACGGGTTCGTCTGTGGCGTGGGCGGAGGTTTTGTCGTTTGAAGCGTTCATTCGTATCGAAGGGCTTTGACGGGATCGGTGTCGGCGGCCTTGGCGGCGGGGATTGCGGCGCCAAGGACGCTGAAGACGATGGCCCCGGCCATGGTGAGAATCGCACTAGACCAGTCGACCTGATTGGGAATCGAGTTGAAGTAGTAGACGGCGGGATCCCACATCAGGAACCCGCGGTGAAGTACCAGCGCGGTGCCGACGCCGGCCAGAATCAGGGCCCCGACAATCGAGAGGAGGGTGCGGAGCATCCCGCCACGGAGACCGGCGTGGATCGCGGTCAAGAGCATCACCGCTGCCAGCGCGAACGCCGTGATCCACGTCCAGTCAGGGGCGGGTTCGCCCATGGCCTCGTGGATGGAATTGATGTTGACCACAACGCTCCACCCGAGCAGGGCGCCGAGGAACGCGCCGACGAGACCGATCACCAGACCGTAGGCAAGGAAGACGCCGAGTACACCTGGTCGGGAGGCCCCGATCGCCCGAAGGATGCCGATGTCCCGCGTCTTCTCGTGGACGATGGACCAGAAGATCGAGAGCACCAGGCCCGCGCAGACGAGGTAGACGATCGAGAACAGGATCCGCATCAGCTCGCGTTCCTTCTCGACCGGGCCGATCAGATCGCGGAGTTGTTCCCGCCAAGTGCGGATGCCCACGAAGGCTTCGTCCGGCGGACGAATGGTCATGGCGCCTTCGTCGTCGATTTTTGCGGCGAATGCGGAATAGGCAAGGTTGACCGAGTCTCGCAACTGTTCGGGCGAGACACCGTCGGCGGCGCGGACCAAGATCATCTGGACTCGCGCGGGATAGGTTCCGATGCGTTCCAGTTCGCCGGTCTCGTCGAGCAATCGAGTGTCGTAGATCGGCGCCGCTTCAAGGCCGAGCATGCGTTGGCCGGTCTCCAGCCCGATCATCGCTCGGCGGGAGTCGATCTGATAGACGCCGGATTGGAACTCGTTGGTCACGTCGAATCGTCGGTTGTCCGGCTTTTCGAGGGCGCCGCTCGTGGAGATCGGAATAAGGGTGATCTCGACATCGCGAAACGGCATCCAGAAGGCCGGAGCCTTCACTTCGTAGGAGCCGTCCATTCTCCGTACTTTCGCGGCGGAGTCGATCTCGACCCCGAGGATCACGCCAGGATCATCGTCGTCGGATTCAGGATCAAGTCGCGGTAACTTCTCGAAGACCGGAATCTCGAGACCGTTCATCTCGTCGGCGAATTTTCGTACTTCCGGCGGAGCTTCCGTCCAGACCAGACTGTCCTTGAAGTCGACGACCTGTCCGAAACTCGCTGGTTCAATGCCCCAGACCTGGACGCCTTCGGTTCGGTTCCCGTAGGGGAGTTTCAAGAGGCCGAAGCTCTCGACCACCGGGGTCGCCGCGAGGGCTTCGGGGCGTGACTCGATCTCCTCGATCAACAGGTCGTAGTGGGGGATTCCCGGATCGGCGTAGCGGATGATGACGTCACCCATCAACGTTCGGCCGGAGTTCAACAGCATGTCGAGAAATCCCGACATGACGCTCACCACGATGATCACCAGACCGACGCAGAGCGCCACGGCCGCCACGGCGATGAGGGGGATGATCCGGCTGCGGAGATATCGATTGGCGAGGAGCGGTTGGTACACGAGGATCTGGACTCGCGGGATGCGGGATCGGGGGAATCAGGTCGCGGGTGGCCTGACGTCTTCGACATCATCCTCGATCGGACCGCTTCGTGTGGTGATGCCGAACTCGATCAGCAGATCGGACGGAGTGCCAATGTCGATGACCTCGATTCTCCCCGTCCAGGCGGCAGATTCCGGGTTGGACATGCCGAGTTTCGGTGCGACCATGGTCGCGGTGACATTAGCCCGGATAC
Organism: Phycisphaerales bacterium; assembly: GCA_028823105.1. Classification (GTDB taxonomy): domain Bacteria; phylum Planctomycetota; class Phycisphaerae; order Phycisphaerales; family SM1A02; genus UBA12014. The sequence goes on from JAPKCC010000008.1 coordinate 5,112, forward strand.
AGGCCCCCAGCGGGCGTCCGGTATCGGCATCCAGGCCGCTCGGGACATCGACAGAGACGATCGCCGCCGCGGTTCGGTTCATGGCATCCACGAGTTCGGCGGCTTCTTGGTCGATCAAGGGTCGATTCAATCCGGTGCCAAAGATCGCATCAACCACCAGCGTGGATCGAGGATCCGGCCAGGGATCCGGATCAGCAGGCGTACGCGGTGTGAGTTCACCTCGGATCAGAGAGGCGGCGGCGCGGATCGGAAGGCCCATCGACCGGGCGATGCGTTCGTTGGTGGCGGCATCGGTCCCGGTCGGGGCGGATCCGGTGGTGACCACGCCGACGTGGATGCCACGGTTGGCGAGCAGGCGAGCGACGGCCCAACCATCACCCCCGTTATTCCCAGTGCCACAGACGATGGTGACCGCGGCGAGGCCGGCGTCGATGCGGACCTGTTCGACGAGACGGGCGATGCCGATCGCGGCATGCTCCATCAGAAGGATCCCCGGCATTCCAAGACGCTTGATTGCGGTCGCATCGAGCCGTCGAGCGGCGGCTCGATCGAGAACGACGTCGAATTCAGAGGGATTTTCCCCGGTTCCGGTCATCGGAGGAGTGTACGGGAGGAAGCCTCGAGGCCATCGGCCGGCCCGACGATCCGCGTGGACTCGTACCATGCGTGACCCATGTCCCTCGTGATCAGCGTCACCACCATCGTCTTCGCGGTACTCGCCGCCGCCACCGCCCTCTACTGGGGGTTCGTCTTCGGTCGCCTGGTGCGTGTCTCTCGCCACACGCCGGAACTTCGGGACGGGCTTCGACTGGCGATCGTCGATGAAATGGTGTCCATCATCGTCCCGGCACATAACGAGGCGAGGGTGATCGAGCGCATGGTCACGTCGATGCGGGCGCAGCAAGATATGAAGATCGAGTTGATCGTGGTGCTCGATCGCTGCACCGATGACACGTACGATCGGCTCGTCGCGGCGGCCGACGAGGATTCTCGGGTGCGGGTGGTGGTGAACGAGGCCTGCCCCGAAGGATGGGCGGGCAAGTGCAATGCCGCGGCGGTCGGCGCGGCCGAGGCCACCGGCAAGTGGCTTCTGTTCACCGATGCGGATGTCCGTTTTGATCCCGGAGTGGTGCGGGCCGCGGTTTCCATTGCGGCCGAGAAGAACGTCGATCTGTTGAGCGCCTACACGCGGCTCACGTCCGGGCACTGGTGGGAAATGGTCGTCCAGCCGCCGGCGGCGATCACGCTTCTGCGGATGTTTCCGCCGGATCGCGTCAACCATGAAGAACGGCCTCGATCCTTCGCCAACGGGCAGTTCATGCTGTTTCGCCGAGACGCCTACGACCGGCTCGGAGGGCACGCCAGCGTGAAGGATGATCTGCTCGAGGACCTCGCCTTCGCGAAGGCGGTTCATCGCACCGGCGGGCGGGTGCGTGTGGTCCACTCCGACACCATGATTCAGACCAGCATGTACGAATCTCTCGAAGATCTTCTCTCCGGATGGCGACGCATCTTCATCGAGTCCTGCCATCGCGACGTCCGACGGTTGAATCGAAATATGATTCGCGTCGCGGGTTCGGGGCTCGGCCCCGTCGCCTCGGTGCTCGGTGTGCTCATGGGCGGGATTTCGATGGGACAGGGGCATCAGTGGATCGGGATTGCGGGAATCGTCGGCGGTATCTGCGGTGTCGCGATCTCGACCGTCACGTTGGGAGTCATCTTCGGAAGAGGCGGCATGCCTCGAATCGGCATTCTCGGATGGCCGATCGGTTGTCTTCTGGTGGCCGGAACCTTGCGTCGGGGGGCCGTCGACCTGGCGAAGGGGCGTCCCATTCGATGGGGTGGGCGCGAGTATGTGATCGAACCGGGCCGGTAGTGGCGATTCTTGATTTCTTCTGCGCATTCAACTTCGAACGGAACCTGACGTGAAGATCCTGCTCACCAACGACGACGGCATCGAGGCTCCCGGCATCCGGGCGCTCCATAGAGCCCTTGAAGGGCTCGGGGATGTCACGACCATCGCGCCGTACACCGTTCAATCGGCGACCAGCCATGGCGTGACCTTCCATGAGCCGCTCATGGTTCACCGGACGACCATGGATGACGGGTCGGTCGGACATGCCATCGACGGCCGGCCGGCGGATTGCGTCAAAGTCGCGTTGCGATCCCTCTGGGCCGAGCTGCACGGCGAAGGAACGCGTCCGGACATCACGATCTCCGGAATGAATAGTGGCGCCAACGTCGGCATCAACGTCATCTACTCCGGCACCGTCGCTGCGGCGGTCGAGAGCGCCTTCCTCGGCGTTCCCGCGATCGCGGTAAGCCTGCACCTGGGTGATCGGGATCGAATCTTCTACGACCGGGCCGCGGAGATCGCACGCAAGGCGATCGATCTGATCATCGCGCACCCCCTCGATCCTCATGCGGTTATCAACGTGAACGTGCCGCGAACCGAGGTCGCCGATGCGCCGATGCCGCCGATCAAGGTGTGCGCGATGAACACCGCCGCCGCGGCAGACGACTACGAAAAGCGGGCCAGCCCGGGCGGACAGATTTACTACTGGGCCGCGGGGAACGGCATGGCCTTCATGCACACGCATCCTGAGACCGATGTCGAGTTTCTGAGCGACCACTGCGTGACGGTGACGCCGCTCGAGTTCGACCTCACCGACCATCCGAGGTTGCAGACCTGGCGTGAGCGACTCGAGGGCTGAGGTCGTTCGAGTCTGGATCAGGCGGGCGGGTTCAGTTCAGCAGCAGTTGCAACTCGATCGTCACGGTTTCGTCTCCGGTCAATTCGGCCAGCCGCTTTCCACTGGCACGCCAGCGGTAGAGCATGTCGGTCAAGCGTTCATCGAGTTCGTCCGCGCCACTCTTGACCACCAGTGAGGCTCGTATCGGGGTGCCGGTCCGGTCGAATTCGATCTGGGCCACCGGATTGGATCTGGGTCGGTAGCGGAGCCAGGCGACGATCGGAATGTTCGGTCGACGCGTCCGGATGTTGAGCCCTTGCGCGGCGAGGGGTTTTCCCTGTTTCCATTCCGACGCGGGAACCTTGATCAGGCTGGTCGCCTCGGAATCTTTGTCTGCGTCGTTTCCGGGTTCTGCGGCGGGCTCGCCCGGGCCTTCGCCTTCCACATCACCGTCATCGTCGGAGTCCTTTGGTTCGGGCGACGGCTTGGGAGACGGCTTGGGAGACGGCTGAGGTGCCGGGGTTGGTTCGGGCGTGGGCTTCGGTGCAGGCTCCGGGGTTGGATCGGGCGTGGGTTTCTCCTCCGTCGGCGATTCTGGTTCGGCGTCCTCGCTGGAGTCCTCGTCCGTCTCCTCCTTGGTCGCAGTCTGCTCGTCCGGGGTGGTTGTCGGATCAGGCGTCGATTCGGTTTCGGAAGTGCTGGAATCCTCCGTGGTCTCGGAGTCGACGGCGTCTGGTTCTACGGTGGGTTCGGTCTGTTCGTCGAGGAGTATCTCCGACGCAATGAGGATCTCTGGGGCGTCCGTCTCGGGACTTGGCATGGTGGTGGCGGGCGCCGCAGCGGAGGGTCGGGCGGACATCGGGATTGCAGGTGCGGCCGCTTGCGCGACCGACGCAGACGCGTTGCTGGGAGGAGGGCTTCCGCCACCCCCCGATCTTGGCGCTGTGCTCATCGCTGCCTGCTCGACTTCTGAAAGTCGGGCGAGGTGTTCGGCATATTCCTCGTAGCCGATCCACGTGAGGGTCTCGGCGTCGCTCTCGTCGATGCCGAGAGGTTCGGCGGGCGTCTCCTCATCTTCCTGCTCGGTGGGGACATCATGGGCGATCGCCTGTGATTGTCCGCCGGCAGTCGATGCCCACAGAAAGATTGCGACGGCGACGACATGTAGCAGGATCGACAGTGTCGCCGCGGTCGGAAGGTTCAGTGAATCTCTCGGGGCTTCGTGCACGGTGAAATGGTAGTTCAGGTCGGCCGCGGGTTCCTCCGGGTTCCTCCGGGTTCCTCATGGAACCGCGGTGAAACGCCGATTTTCAGAGCCCCATCGCCACTCGATCGTTGATGGAGTCGATTTAGGGCCCAGAATGGCGTCCATGTCGTTGACGAGTCATCAACGGGTCATCGACTGGCAATCAAGGGATTCGCCCCCACAGTCATGCTCGATCAGAACTTCGGAGTTCCCAGTCGGCACCGGAGGCTCTACTTCGAGGCGATCGAAGATCGCTGCTCGGGGTGTCTCAATTTTCGGTCCCCGTGTCGACTACGCGTCCCACCATCCGGATCGGGATCTCCGCGATTCGGAGTTGGTTCCAGAGTTCCAGCAGTACGGGAATACGGTCGGTCGGCCCGACCTCGTCGGCGACGGCGAGATAGAGAACGGTCTCGGGGTCTTCTTCGAGCGTTGCCTGAAGGGTTGGAACCACGGCTTCGAGGGCGATCGGCTCTCGATCCAGGAACATTCCGCCGCTTGCATCGAGCGAGAGGGTGCGTGCGGGAGGCGGCGCGGCATCGGTGACCACCGCGCCGGCTTCGAGGGGCTTGAGTTCGAGCGGGACGAGTTCGACTCGATCCATCAGGACCATCGCGTAGATGAAAAATGTGAGCAGCAGGAACACCACATCGATCAGGGGCGTGAGTTCGACTCGGAAGGGAGGCTCGCTGCGACGGAGCTTCACCCGACGGATGGGAACATCCGAAGGGGCTGCGGCTGGATGGATGACTTTTTGTGTCACGCTTCGAGCTGGAGTGATGCGATGGCGGTGGCGGTGCCGTCATGGAATTCGAAGAGCTTGTCGAGACCGGTCACAAGGATCACGCCCCAGACCTGGTCGCGGACCGAGCAGACTCGAAGCCTGGCGCCGCCCGCGGCGAGTCGCTTTCGAAGTCGAAGGAGTTGCGCGATGTTGGACGAGTTCAGATAGTCAACTTCGGCCAGACTGACGACCATGTCCGGCATTTCGCGGGTTCCCTGCTCGGCGTCCTCGACGATGGTCATCAGCGAGGTCATGTCTTCGCTGAAGGTTGGTTCCTCGCCGGTTTCGGCAAGGGTGATTTTGTCGGACCATTCATTGAGACTCATGGGAACATTCTCCAAGGATCAGGATGCAGCTTCGGGATCGACCGCGGGTTCGTCTTCTTCGGGTTCGGCCGGGGTCGTCGCACAATCGATGAGCCGGTCATCAGCCTTGAGTTTGACGACTCGCACGCCCTGGGTGTTGCGGCCGAGCCGCGACACTTCGGCGGCTGACGTCCGGATCATCATGCCCCCTGAGGAGATGAACATGAGGCTGTCTTCGTCGGTCACGCGTCTGACCGTGACCACGCTGCCGTTCCGGCCGGAGGTCTTAATGTCAATGCGACCCTTTCCGCCGCGGCTCTGGGGGCGGGCCCCCTCCTCGGCCTGCACCAGGTACTCCTGCAACGGTGTTCGCTTGCCGTATCCATTGACGGTGACGGTGAGCAGATCTGTATCGTCTTCGGCTCGTACCAGTCCGACGACTTCGTCGCTGCTCGCGAGGTCGATGCCCTTGACGCCGGCGGCGGCGCGTCCCATCACGCGAGCGTCATTCTCATTGAAACGGATCGCCATGCCGTTGGCGGTGGCGAGCAGGACATGGTCGTCGCCTCTGGTGAGCTCGACGCCCACCAGTCGATCGCCTTCATTGAGGTTGAGCGCGATGATTCCGCTGCGGTTGACGTTGCGGAAGTCTTTCAGTGAAGTTCGTTTCACACGGCCTGCCTGCGTCGCGAAGAACAGATAGTCCTCGCTCTTCTCGAAGTCGGCGATGGGGAGGAAGAACCTCGCGGATTCGCCATCCTTCAGATCGAGCACGTTGGCGATCGAACGACCCTTGCTGGTTCGGCCGGCTTCCGGAATCTGCCAGACTCGGATCTTGAACACGCGGCCGGTATTCGTGAAGCAGAGTAGGTCGTGATGGGTGCTCGCCGTGAAGACGTGTTCGATGAAGTCGCCTTCTCGTGCGTCGCCGCCTTTGATGCCGACGCCACCGCGGCCCTGCTGGCGGTAGGTCGCGACGGGAAGTCGCTTGATCCATCCCCCGTGGGTGATGGTGACCGCGACGCGATGCTCCTGGATGAGTTCTTCCATCTCGAAGCCTTCGGCCTCGCCGTCCTCAATCACCGTCCGTCGAGTGTCTGCGAACTTCTCGCGAATTTCGAGACAATCGGCGCGGATCAGGTCGCGGATGATGCTCTCGCTCCCGAGAATCGTCTCGTAGCCTTCGATCTCTTCGTGGATCGCACGCAGATCGGCGGCGAGTTTCTCGATCTCGAGGCCGGTCAACTGGATCAATCGAAGGGCACCGATCGCTTCCGCCTGAACCTTGGTGAGGAGGGCACCGAACCCGCCGTTCACCTCGCGGTTCGCGGCATCGATCAAACGTTGCGGGATGAGTGGTGCGTACGCATGCTCGGGGGGGATCTGGAAGCGACGTTCCATCAGTCGCTCGATCGCCTCATCCCGCGTCTGGCTTGCTCGAATGAGTCGAATCACCTCGTCGATGTCGCAGACCGCGAAGATGAGGCCTTCAAGCCTGTGGGCCTGTTGGCGAGCCTGTCGAAGCAGGAACTCGGTCCGGCGTCGGATGACATCGCGGCGATGGTCGACCCAATAGTCGATGAGCGATCGAAGGTCGAGCGTCCGTGGCTGACTGTTGACCAACGCGATGTTGATGATCGAGAACGTCGATTGGAGCGGCGTGTGCTGGTAGAGCTGCCGCTCGACGACGTCGGGGTTGCCACCCTTCTTGAGCACTACCAGGATCCTGGTACGGGCGTCGCGACCGGAGTGATTCCGGACGTCGGAGATCTCTGCGATCTTGCCCGACTTCGCAGCGTCGACGATCTTCTCGATCAGGCTGCTCTGGTTCACTTGGTAGGGGATCTCCTCGATGATGAGGACGTCCCGACCCTTCTGGATCTCCTGTCGCACGCGTCCGCGGACCATGATCCGGCCGCGGCCGGTGGTGTACGCCTGAGCGATTCCCTGACGGCCCACGATGACGCCGCCGGTCGGGAAGTCGGGGCCCGGCACGATCTGGAGCAGTTCGGCGGTGGTCAGATCCGGGTTGTCGATCACCTGGATCACCGCGTCGCAGATCTCGCCCGGATTGTGCGGGGGCATCGAACTCGCCATGCCCACCGCAATGCCGCTCGAACCGTTGACCAGCAGGCATGGGAACTTGGCAGGAAGGACGGTCGGCTCCATGAGCCGTTCGTCGTAGTTGGCCTTGTGATCGACGGTCTCGAACTTGATGTCCTCGAGCATCGCCACCGCGGCCGCGGTCATGCGGGCTTCGGTGTATCGCATCGCGGCAGGAGGATCGCCTTCGATGGAACCGAAGTTGCCTTGCTTATCGATCAGCAGGCAGCGGGTCTTCCAGTTCTGGCCGAGATTGACCAGGGTCGGGTAGATCACCGACTCACCATGCGGGTGGTAGTTACCTGAAGTGTCGCCGGCGATCTTCGCGCACTTGATGTGCTTGCGTCCCGGCGAGAGATTCAGATCGTGCATCGCCACGAGGATGCGGCGCTGCGAAGGTTTGAGGCCGTCACGGACATCGGGCAGCGCCCGGTCCATGATGGTGCTCATCGCGTACGTCAAATAGGAGTCATGAAGTTCGCGTTCGATCTCCAGGTTGACGACACGGCCGACGGCGGCCGCCGTCGGCGCGACGATGCTCGACTCCGAATCCGACGGAACGCCGTTCGACGGAGTCTCATCCGGGGTGCCATCGTTCTTCGGATCTTCGTTCGAGTCCGGGGTGATCGAGTCTTCACTCATGCGGGTCTTCGAGTCCCTCTGTAAAACCGTCGAATCCGCGCTCTTCCTTCCTTCCAATGAAGGATGGGAGGGCGAATTCCTGAGTCTTAGATTCTACCTGAAACAGGCCCTCGACGTGGTCGTCGAAGGCCGAGGAAACCTGCATTCGAGGTTCGATTTCAGGGAGCCACGTCAGCCAATGGACGGTCCTGATCGACGGGCGCGAGCATCACCACGTACTCGATGTTTCCTGGCACGCCTCTTCGCTTCGCAGTCTTGCCGCCGACCAGGGGGGAGGCGGTCGAACCAAGGACCTTCACGCCGAGATCCGGCATCGAATCGAGCACTTCCCGGAGCACGCGAGGGGCATGTTCCTGAGGCAGGAACCCCTTCTCCAGAAGTCCCTGTTCCTCCTTCCGGACCTCGTAGTGGGGCTTCACGAGGCTCACGATGCGCCGCGCACCGGCCGGGTCAAGCCAACGCAGGGCGGCGGGCACCGCCAGCCTTTGCGGTGTCCATGCCAGGTCCATCACGACGAGGTCGACGCCATCTGAAGGCGGTTCCGCATGCAGTGCGTTGGTTCGCTCGCGGACTTCGACCCGCGGATCCTGCCGCAACGGCCAGGCGAGGACCCCGCGACCCGTCTCGACGGCGATCACGCCGGCCGCACCACGTTGAAGGAGGCAGTCGGTGAAACCGCCGACATTCGCGCCGAAATCGGCGCACCGGAATCCGCGAACGTCGAGTTCGAATTCGTCGAGTCCGTGTTCCATCTTGAGACCCGCGCGGCTCGCGAACTTTCGTACCGCTCGAGGTGGTTCGCCGACGTCGCTTGGATCCTCCGGTGGCGACTGGTCAGCCATCGGCCGAGTCCAACTTGCTCGTCGAAGAGAGTGAAGCGGCGGCATCACCGTCGATGCCGACGATCGCGATGCCTGCGGCATCGGCGGCCGCGAGGACCTTCGGACGGTCGGCGAGGATGACTTGGCCAGCGCCGACTGCGATGCAGGTGCAACCGGCCTCAGCGGCGTTCCGGATCGTACGTTCGCCGATGGTCGGAACGTCCGAGCGGGAGTCGTGGTCGGGTGACGAGGTTTTCAAGAGCGACCATCCGCCACGGGGGCAGAGTTTGCCGGAGCGGGCGATCATCGCATCGGTTCCCTCCAGGGCCTCCACACTGATCACATCCCGTTGGCGAACCGCGATGGCCTGGCCGATGTCGAGTTCGCTCGTTTTCTTCAGCAGGGACCAGCCGAAGATCACGTCGCCGATTTCGGCGGCCGTGGGTTGACGCGAGGTGTTGACCCCGACGGTGGCGAGATGGTCCTGAAGATAAGTGGTGGAGTCCACGAGATTGAGTCCGCGTTCAGCCAAATCGTCGGCGAGGATTCGAAGGAGTGTGGCGGAGCGACGATCGAATCGCAACTTCCGGTACCAGAGGTAGAACACATAGAGGTCGGGAATCTCCTGGAGCATGTCGAACTTGAATCGACGCCGATGCATCACGTTCTTACCGACTCGTCCGATGAGAATTGCGTCGTCGCACCTCGCTCGTCGAGCCGCCCGGACCCATCCGGTCGGTCGTAGGAAACCAACCGTCCGAAATTCATCGCACGCCGCAGGGAAGTCGGGCTCGAACATGCCTCGCAGGCCGAGACCGATCACCCGTCGTCCAGAGGCGCGGACCCCCTCTGCGGTGAGTCGGGGCAGATCCCCCTGGCCGGCAATGATGGCGGTCGCGGACATGCGGGAAGGGTATCCGGCGGCGCTGATCCGATTCAGTTCTTCCCGCCTCCGAGCGGTGGAATGAGGTCGGATTGGTCGAGATCGTGGCCCCGGTTCTCGATCAGAGCGTGCAGGACCGCGATCGGGTCCCGATCAATGGTGAGCAGTTTCTTGATCGCGGGACGGATGAATCGCTGCTCGATGCCGTGTTCGATCATCGCGAGCAGAGGATCGAAGTAGCCGTGGTCGTTCACGATCCCGATCGGCTTGTCGTGTTCGGCAAGCACCCGTCCCACCAGCGTTTCGAAGAACTCCTCGTAGGTTCCGAGGCCGCCGGGAAGGACAAGAAATCCATCACCCCGTTCGACCATGATTTTCTTTCGTTCCCGCATGGTGTCGACGGTGATCAGTTCCTCACAACCTTCGAACGCGACCTCGAGATCCGCGAGATGGTCGGTGATCACGCCGATGACTCGACCGCCGGCCCCCGCGCAGGCACGGGCCACGTCGCCCATCAACCCGGTCGATCCGCCGCCGTAGACGAGGGCGAGGTTCCGGTTTGCGAGTTCCCGGCCGACAATCTCGGCGGTACGGGTGAAGTGGGGATCGAGGGAGGCGGAGCTCGAACAATAGATCGTCACGGATTTCATGGTGGGACAGGGTAACGCACCGATGGGCGGGGGACGAGCGATCGTCCACGAGGCGGATACCATGAATTGGATGCTCGGACCGACCCTGTTCTCACTCCCATTCGGCTTCCTGATCGCGATGCCCCTCACGGCCTTGCTGGTTCGGGTGGGACGTCGCACCGGAGCGCTCGATTCCGGCGGCACCGCGGGGCATCGGAAGGAACTCCGGCCGATTCCCAACATTGGCGGCATCGCGATCGCGATCGCCACTCTCGGGCCGTTGCTGCTGGGCCTTCTCACGCTGACCTTCGCGCCTTCGCTACTCGAGTCGATCAACCTCGGCAACGTGTCAATCGGGACGTTTGCGGATCGTCTGAGTTCGGAAAAGACCGCCTGGTGGACAATTCTCCTCGGTGGAATCGTGATGCACGCGGTCGGGGTCTACGACGACCGTCGGGCCTTGGGACCGCTCGTCAAATTCTTCGCGCAACTCGTCGTGGCGACGGTGGTGGTGGTGGTCGGAGAACTGCGTCTCTTCACGGCGCTCGATCTGTTCGGTGGTGCGGGCATCGCCTTGTCCGCCACGTTGACCGTCGCTTGGATCGTGGTGATCTGCAATGCGATTAACTTTCTCGACAATATGGACGGGCTTGCCGGCGGCGTCGCAGCGATCGCCGCGGCGATCTTCATGGCCGCGACCATCATCAACGGGCAGTGGTTCACCGCCGGGGCCTTCGGTTTGCTCTGCGGCGGGTTGATGGGCTTCCTCATCTTCAACGTCGCCCCGGCCCGTATCTTTCTTGGCGACGGCGGCTCCCTCGTGGTGGGCTGGATGCTGGCGACGCTCACGATCCGCACCACCTTCGTCGATACCGCCGATCCTGATTTCGCGCTCGGAAACGCCTGGTACGGCGTGCTGATGCCGGTCGTGGTGCTGGCGATTCCGATCTACGATCTGGTCTCGGTCAGTCTGATTCGGATCCGGCAGGGGCGGAGCCCGTTGGTGGGTGATCAGCAGCACCTGTCCCATCGTCTGGTCGGGCTCGGGTTGTCGAAACGATCGGCGGTTCTGGTGATCTGGGCCCTCTCGGCGGCCACCGGGATCGGTGGCATCGTGCTGGGCAGCGTCGAACCCTGGCAGGCGGTGATGATTGGTGCTCAGACGGCAGCCATTCTGCTCGTGCTCGGTCTGCTGGAAGCGGGCGCTCGGCACCGAGGTCGCGAGTGATGGGCGCGGCGAGGTCTGATCGTTTGATCGAGCTCGACTCGGTCGAGGACTCGACGGCCTCAGAGGCCACCGATCTGAAGCTCGCTTTCCTCCTGACGGCCATCGTCCTGCTCCGCCTGCTGCTTCCGATTACGCCGGATCGAATCTTTGACGTCGACCCGGGGCAGGTCGCGGGGCCGATGTCGGCGATGGGACCGGCGGCCGCCACCCTGCTTGATGCGCTGCTGATCGGACTGTCTGCGATCACCTTCTGGTCGGTTGGACGACGGCGGGGGATCGACCTCAAACTCATCGTCGTTCTCTCCCTGCCGCTTCCGGTGCTTGCCTGGCATTCCAACGGAGATTTTCTGCAGACCTGGCGGGCCCTCGACTGGTTCGCGGCCGCGACGACCGGTGTGGCGCTCGGTCATCTGGTCGCAGTTCGTCGGGTTCGAGTCGTGGTGCTCGCGATGCTGCTGGGCGGCATCGTGGTGATGGCAGGTCGGGGTGTGCATCAGGTGGCGATCGAGCATGCCGAGACGGTCTCGTTCTTCGACGCCAATCAGGCCGACATTCTGGCGGCGCGGGGTTGGCTTGAGGATTCGCCCGCCGCGTTGGCGTTCGAGCGCCGGCTTCGGCAGCCGGAAGCGACCGGTTGGATTGGATTCTCAAACATCTTCAGCGGATTCGCGGCCGCTGGATGCATCGGACTTTTGAGCATTGTGGTCGTCTCTCGGCGGAGAGGGCATGAGGCAGGAGGCCCGGTCCTGCTGGGACTGGCGGCGCTCACCATGGCCGTGCTGGTCGGGGTGAATGGTTCGAAGGGCGCGATCGCGGCAGGGGCCCTCGGACTGATCGTGATGTGGCTTCTCTTTGGTTCTTTTGGCTCGAAGTTCCGCGTTCGACCCGGGGTGATCATTTTGGCCGCGAGCGTGGCCGCATTCTTTGCCGTCCTTCTGCGAGGCGGGCTGCCGGAGTCGTTTCTCGGTGATCGAAGCCTTCTCTTTCGGTGGCACTACTTCCAAGGGGCGTGGGGGATGCTCACGTCCTCACCGCTGGTCGGCGTGGGGCCGGATGGATTCCAGGATGCGTATCTCCAACTGAAACCACCCCGCAGCCCCGAGGATGTGGCAAGTGCGCATTCGATGGGCGTTGACTGGCTTGCGTCGATGGGCGTGGTGGGCATCGCGTGGATCATCGTGGCATGTCGACTGGTTCTTCAACCCACGGATTCCACCACGGAGGATGAGGCCCCAGTGACGACCGGCTTCGTCTGGACGGCGAGTTGGCGGATCGCGGTCGTGGCGGGCGGTCTGGGATTGTTCGCCATCCAGTGGTTCGTAGAAGCGCCGCTCGAAGTCGATGGGGTGCTTCTCCGCCTGGTCGCTATCACGATGGGGATGTTCGTCGGTGTGGTGGTCATCGGTCTGCTTGCCGACGTTCCCGGGTCGATGGTCCGGGCCGTTGCGGTGGCCGCGGCGGTGGTGATCGCGGCGCAGGCGCAGATCGAGATGCTCTTCTGGCAGAGTGGGTCAGCGGCGTTCTGCTGGGCCTTCCTCGCGGTCGCCGGCGGCGCTGGATGGATCCCGGGAACCGCGAGATCGAACGCACGATCCTCGATTCGGGTTCCGATCGTGGTGACGTGCTTCGCCTTGTTGGCGATCGTGTCGTTATTCGCAGCCCTCCGCATCGGAATCGCCGACGCCCAGGCACGCCGATCCGTCGCGGACCTGCATCGCGGGTTCGATGACGACCGACCTTTGCCGTCGGCGTCGGACCGCCGAGTCGCCGCGTTCGGACTTTCTGCGGGCATCGTCGAGGACGGCGACTGGAACGACGATCGTCGAATCCGCGGCGCGATCCAACAGTTCATGGCCGCCGGTGAACCAGCAGACGTCGCGGAAGCGCTGAGAATCGCCGACGCTTGGTCCACGGCACGACCGGGTCCGCTGTCCAGTGCGGTACGTGCCTCGATACTTCAGGTCGTGGCGAGTGGTTCTGCCGACGCGGAGTCGGACGAAAGAGCGCTGGTGGCCATTGATGCCGCGATCGAGTTCGATCCTTGGGATCCTGCATGGCGAATCGCCCGCGCGGAGCGGCTCGCCGATCTGCAACGGTGCGACGAGGCGATGCTGGCCGTCGCCGCTGCTCGAATGCTCGACGAGCAGCGTGCACTCGACCCGATCGTTCGACTGGGTACGGAGGAGCGACGACGCCTTGACGCGATTGGCGTCAGATGCCGAGCTCGCGGGGCGGACGACGCGCCCGTCGATTGACGAGATGGGTGCTTCGGGAGGCTTGCTCGCCGGGGCGCGATTCACTCGTCGACCGGAAGCAGGATCTCGCCAACCGTGCGGCTGAACGTGACGCCTCGACTCGGGGGGAATCGCTCGGCCCCCTCGTCGCGGAGACCGGGCGCGTGATGCTCAAGGTATCGCTCGAAGGCTGCCCGATCCGGGAATCGATATCGAACCGTGATGGTCTTCTCGTCTTCCTCGGGCTCGGTCCAGTGGACGACTTCTGCTCGGTCGCCGCCGCCGGCCAGCACCGCCTGCATGTGACCGTATCGGAGCCAGTACACGAATTCGTCGGCAATGTCGTTGTCTTCGAATCGTGCGGTGACCGTGTAGGCGATGGGCATGGCGGAATCATCGGGTATCCGCCGGTCGGTTCGCTCGCCATCGAACGGTCATCAACAGAGAAGGAGTTCGGGGCCGTCAGGCTCGCCGGCCCTCTCCCGGCTCAGGTCATCGCCCTTGCTCGGCCTCCGCGATGGCATCGAGGATCTGGGCCGGCGTATAGGCGTCGCTCTTGAATACCTCGCGGCCGCCGCGGCCGTAGACCACCAGCAGGGGAATCGTCCGTCGCGCCGCTTCGAGGAGTTTCGCCTGGCCATCGGGATTGTCGCCCGTGAGATCGATCTTCATCGGGATGACGTCAGCACGCTTGAGCTGGGCGACCACGTCGTCGTCGGCCAGCACCGTCGCTTCGAGCGTCTTGCAGTTCAGGCACCACTCGGCGGTGAAGTCGAGCACGATCACCTTGTCGTCGGCAACCGCGGCGGCGAAACGATCGGGCGTGTAGTAGACCCAGTCGATCGGTCCCTTCGCCGTCATGGTCAAACCGATCAGTACCGAAAGCGTGGTGATGAACCCACCGATGACGGTGAAGACGATTCGTGGAATGGCCTTCTTCGTAACCCGAAACGTCTGGTACAGAAGCCACAGGCCAGCGGCGGTTCCGGCGGCGGCGACGAACCACCAGTAGACGTGCGACGGCGGTTCATTGGGTTTGATCGTGAGACCGGCGAGCCCGCTGCCGATGAAGTAAATTCCCGCCGCGAGCAGCAGGAGTCCCATCACCTGCTTGACGACTTCGCTGGCGGGACCGGTCCTCGGCATCTTCTGGACCATCTTGGGGAAGGCGCTCAGGATCAAGTACGGCACCGCCATGCCGGTGCCAATCGAGGCGAAGACAATGAGCACGATTCCCGGTGACTGGGTGGTTGCCCACGCTGCCGCAGCGCCCATCAGTGGAGCGGTGCACGGCGTCGAGAGGACCGCGGTCATGATGCCGAAGAGGAACGAGCCGCCCAACGTGTCGTGCCGGGTCTGGACGGCGTAGAAGCGGCTGGGAAGATTGATGGTGAAGAACCCGGCCATCCCGATCGCCATCACCGCGATGACCACGCCGACGCTGATCGTGAAGATTGGGTACTGGAAGAGCTGGCTGATCGACTGAAAACTCTTCACTCCGGCGATCAGCCCACCAAGCAGCATCCAGAAGAAGACCACGCCCAGCGACATTGACAAGCCGAGTGCGAAGCATCGACGTCGGTTGTCCGCGACGGCGCTGAGCCCCATGATCTTCAAAGGGATGACGGGCAACACGCAGGGGGTGAGGTTCAGAAGCAGCCCACCGAGCGCCGCGACCAGCAGTAGGAGGAGAAAACCGCCGCCGCCGGCGACGTCGACGTTGAAGGCGAATCCGAAGACATCGAATTCGATGACCTCCGCCGCTTTCTCGCCACTACGAATCTTCGCGAAGACCGTCGGGTCGAATGTGTCGAAGATCGCATCGTCCTCGTTGCTGATTCCGCTTCCGCCGGCCGAGACAATCTCCAGCGAGCCGGTCAACACCATGTCGACCGGTGCCATGCAGAGCCGGTCATCGCAAGACTGGAATGTGAGATCGAGCGAGACGTCATAGGTGCCGATGGCCGCGGCGGGATCGACGGTCAGCGGGACCAGGATGGCGATGTGGCCTTCGAAGACGCCGTATTCCCTCGGCCCATCTCCCAGGTCCGCGGTCGCGCCGTGGATTTCGGGCCAGGTCGCGAAACCCGTATGAAGGACGAAAGGCGAGACGGCCGCGGCCGGGACCGCGATCTCGGTTCGGATCGCACCGTCGAACTCCGCGAAGCCTCCGCCGACCGGGCCTGGGCCCGGCCAGAGGTGCCATCCATCCTCGATTTCGAGGACCACGGCCAGGATCACGTCACTTCCCGGCATCACCGAAGTCTTGGAAAGCAGGATCCTGGGGGTGACTCGATCTCTGGAGTCGTTGAAGTCGGATTCCCCGCCGTCATCGAACCCGAAATCGAATTGGGCTTCCGCCCGCTGGCTGAGTGCCAGCATGGGGAGGATCAGGAGGAGGGAGAAGGCCGTCCGGATGGTGCGATGGACGGTGCGATGGATGGTGATCGAGGTTCTCATATCGTCGCTCATGGTAGTTCCGAGACCGCTCGGGGGAGGGGAGACCGGGCGGAAGGCGTCGTGAAATCAGCCGGGGTGGTCGATCTCCCGATAATCGACGTGGAGGCCACCCGATGCCGCGAAACGCCACGCGAACCGGACTGCTCGGGAATTCTCGTGGGGTCCCTCTTCAAGCCTGATCGGACGGCCTGCCGATGATTCAGGAGTCGCGGTGCGGTTGATCGGGATCGGCAGGATGCCGAATCTCGATTTTCAGCCCGTCGCCGGAGAAGCCCACGCCATGTCCGATGCTGAGATGCTTGAGCAGAATGAAGTCGACGCGTTGCTTGATGCCGTTGAATCCGGCACGCTAAAGGATGATCAGCCGCCCGCGCGGATCTTCTCTCGGTTCCGTCGAGATCACGAGAAGGTCGAAATCCGGGCCTACGACTTCAAGAGGCCGGAACGGATCGGCAAGGCCCAGATGCGGACCCTTCGGACGCTTCATGAGGCCTTTGCTCGAGGATTCGGGGCCCAGATGTCTGGGTTTCTCCGATCAATCGTGGAAGTTCGGGTCGCCAGCGCGGAGCAGATGACCTATGCCGAATTCATCAGCAGCCTCCCGAATCCAACCTGTTTCACGCTGCTGGACTGCCCGCCGCTTGGTGGACAGATGTGCTTGGAGATCAGCCCGCTCGTGGTGTATCCACTGGTGGAGCGACTTCTTGGTGGGACCAACCAGAACCTCTTGATCCCTCAGCGGCCGTTGACGGGTATCGAGACCCGGCTCATGCGGTGCGTCCTCGATCGCGGAATGAACGCGCTGACCGAGGCCTGGTCCGGCGTCCGGGAGATCGACTTCGGCGTGGCCGCCATGGAATCCAACCCGCAACTCGTAGAGATCGTCCCGCCCAACGAAGTGGTCGTGATGATCGGCTTCGAAATCCGGCTGGGAAATCGGGTCGGCGACGGGGTCGGAACCATGAGTCTCTGCATTCCCTACAACGTCATCGAGTCCGTGATGGACGACCTGAGTACCGAGAATTGGTTCGTGGCGGGGAAAGGCCGGGCTCGTGAAGCCGAGGAGGCCATCGTTTCGAAACTTCACGATTCGACCGTGCAGATCGAAGCGACGCTGGCCGAGACCTCGATCACGCTCTCGGATCTCGGCCGCCTCGAAGTCGGCGATCTTCTCACCACGGATCGACGTGCGGATGAGCCCATTCAGGTCAGTGTGGCCGGGCGGCCCAAGTTCGAAGCGACCCTCGGCCAGCACCGCGGAATGCGAGCCCTGCGGATCGTAGATTCCGCGAAAGTCGGGAATTCCCAGATTCCGACCCCTAATACGACGTCATAACCCGGGGATTGTTCTGAATCAGGGACCATGAGCAGCGGGGCGAGGGTATCCTGCCGGATCGGCCTCGCGTTATCGAGGTCGTGATCCCGTCCGTCGTCCGACGCCGGGTAAGGATGATTCCCCGATGCTCGAAAACGCTACTGAATTGAGCGCATCGGACCGACACCGCCTCGGGATTCGAGGGTGAGCCAGTCTTTCGGCCATCCCGTTTTTCGATTCGCGACAGTCGGCACACGATCGAACCGGATTCACCGGTCCATCGTGGAGGTTCCGAATTCAGGTGCTTCGGCATCCCTGATCGGTTCCGGGTCATCCTTTTCTTCGCTGGAGATCGTCCCCATGAGGTGACGGTCTTCTTACAGGACGGCATCCGATCGCTCGCGATCGGCTCGACGGGCCACGCTCTCTTCATTGGGATGCGTGGCTCGCTTCGTGTGACCGGATCGCGGCCGAAGTACGTGGAGTCGGTGATTCAGCCACGGGGGCTGAAGACGATCCATCCCGTGAGATATTCCATTTCGACAACTCATTTCGACAACTCAAGGAGCGGCGGGCGAAGCCCGTCCGAAGCACCAGAATCATGAATGCAGAAACCCTCCGAATCCTCGACTCCATCGCCCACGATCGAAGCATCGATCGAGAACTCCTCATTGAGGATCTCGAGCAGGCCATGGTGAGCGCTGCTCGCAAGCACTTCAACTCCCTGGATACCGAAGAGTTCGGATGCCAGATGGATCGGCTCAGTGGCGTGATCAGGCTCTGGCGAAACGTCGAAGGCGAAGGAATCGAAGAGATCCCGCTCTCCGAGATGGGCCGAATTCCCGCACAGACCGCGAAGCAGGTGATGATCCAGCGGTTCCGAGAGGACGAACGGAACAGTCTGCTCGACGAATTCGCAAAGCGACAGGGCGAAGTGGTCACGGGTGCTGCGCAACGATACGAGGGCGGCGCTCTCGTCGTTCAGGTCGATCGAGCCGAAGGGTTCATGCCCCGGAGTGAGCAAATTCCGGGAGAGCAGTTCCACCCTGGAGATCGCGTCCGCTGTCTGATCCTTGACGTTCGAGATGCGGGCAATCAGGTAAAGATCGTGCTGAGTCGATCACACCCGGACTTCATCCGCCGGCTCTTCGAGCAGGAGGTCCCGGAAGTCAGCGAGCGAGTGATCGAGATCAAGGCGATGGCTCGGGAAGCCGGCTTCCGCACCAAACTCGCGGTCAGCTCCATCGACTCGAAGGTCGACGCGGTCGGAGCCTGCGTGGGGGTTCGCGGCAGTCGAATCAGAAACATCGTCGACGAACTCAACGGCGAGAAGATCGACATCGTTCGCTGGAACGAATCCAGTCAGGTGCTCATCGCCAATGCGTTGAAGCCTGCGGAAGTCGAAGAGGTCAGCCTCTGCTTCGAATTGGGACGGGCCACGATCATCGTTCGTGAGGACCAGTTGTCCCTCGCCATCGGTCGACGAGGCCAGAACGTCCGCCTCGCAGCGAGATTGACAGGTTGGGACATCGACATCCTGACGCCTGAGGAATTCGCGAAGGGCCTCGAGAACCTCGAAGCCACCGTGCGAGGCATCGAGGGAATCACGGATGTGATGCTCGATCGGATGGGCGCCTTGGGCATGATCAGCGTCTTTGACATCGAAGAAGTCGGAGAGGGCGTCCTCGTGGAAGAGCTCGAGCTCACCGACGAATTGGCGGCGACCATCGTGGAACGGGCCGGGGTTCGGGCCCACGAGATCTCCGAGGAACAAGCAAAGGCCAAGGAAGAGGCGGCGGCCAAGGCTGACGAAGAGCAATCTGCTGACGCCATCCTTTCGGCGCCGGATGCAGATGCGGAGTCGTCCGCGGCCTCGATTCTCGGCGGAGGTCCCGCCGAGCCGGCGGCGCTGCCTTCGACGGAGTTGGAAGAGTCTTCGGGCGAACCGACCGATGCGACCGATGCGACCGATGCGACCGATGCGGCCGCTGAAGCGTCCGCGGATGCGTTGCTCGGTGGCCCCCCGTCGTCAGAGGATGCCGGGACGGCGAGCCAAGAGAGTTGAGTGTTGGTGGCCGAGAAAGCTCGGTTCGAAAGAGTCGTGTGATGACACCGCGCTGAAGCACGGGGTCGAGTTGGTGAAAAATGTTCGAATGATGGTCTTGTTCGAATGATGGATTGATCGACGGTCCGCGAATGCGGTAGAACCATTCGCGAGGAGAACCACGTGGCCAAGAAGAAGACGATAGCCCTACGAGTGCACACGCTTGCCAAGGAACTTGGAGTGTCCAGCAAGGACATCATTGCCAAGTGCGTGGCCGAGGACATCCCTGATATCACCAACCACATGTCGGCGATCTCGGTCGGTCTCTCGCATACGGTGCGGGAGTGGTTCGGCAACGCTGAGGGGGAGTCATCGACCGCGGTGGAAACCGCGGCCAAGGTCGACGTCGTGAAGGCGAGAGCCAAAGTGAGGAAGTCGACCAAGAAGACCACGGTCGAAGACCAGAGCGATTCGACGACCGCCGTCGCCGAGGTCGAGGTCGCCGATCTTCCGGCCACGAAAACGCCCACGATCACACCCACGTCGCCTGCGGGCATCGACGTTGACTCACCGGCACCAGTCGTCAAGTCTGATCTGCCCCGGAGCACACCGGGTACTCCCGTCGAACCGGCGCTACCGTCGATCGCCGTCATCGCCGCAGCCGCCGCCGCGACCGCAGCCGCCTCAGCTGCCGCCGCCGAAGCCGCCGCCGAAGCCGCCGAAGCCGCCGCAACTGCCGCAACTGCCGAAACTGCCGAAACCACCGCAGTTGACGGCGGCGCCAGATCGACGAAGCCGATGATGAACGTTCCGAATCGACCGGAGAACGTCATGCCGGTAGGACCGAAGCTCGGTCAGCCGACCAAGGTGGCCTTGGCTGGCCCCAAGGTCATCCGGGTTGAGAAACCTGATGACCTTCCCGCACCTCGGCCTCGAGGTCAGCAGGGTGGTGGGATGATGTCGACTGGCGGACCCCGCCGTGGCGGCGGTGCCGGTGAGATGGAACAGCAGTCGGATGCGCGTCGCGGTGGCGGCGGAGCCGGCGGCCCTGGTGCGAAGGGCCGGAGCCCTCGGCGCAGTGGCGGCGGTGATGGACGAACTGGTCGAGCCGGCACCGGTCTCGGCGAGAAGCAACCTTTCCAGCCGTGGCGGGCTCAGGATCTGACGGAACGTGACCAGGCCCTGAAACACTCCCAGGGGTTCTTCCGACAACATCGACAGGACCGGATGCGAGGTCGAGGCGGTGGTGGAGGACGACGCGGTGCGCCGATCGCGGAGAAAACCACGGGTCCCGTGAAGATCTCGGAGCCCATCACGATCAAGGAACTTTCCGCCGTCACCGGCGTGAAGGGTGCGGAGATCGTCAAGAAGCTCTTCCTTGAGGGCATTCCGGCCACCATCAACTCTGCGATCGACACCGAACGAGCGATCGAGATCATGATGGAGTACGAGATCGAGTTGCAGGTGGAAGAGGCGAAGACTGCCGCCGAGGTGATCGAAGAACGCTTCAAGGCTCGTGAACGTGAAGACGAGCGGCCGCGAAGTCCGATCGTGACGATCCTCGGCCACGTCGACCACGGAAAGACGTCACTCCTTGACCGGATCCGGAAGGCCAACGTCGCTGCTGGTGAAGCCGGCGGGATCACGCAGGCCACCAGCGCCTTTCAGGTGCCGGTGACGGCCGGGGACAAGGAACGCGTGGTCACCTTTATCGATACGCCAGGTCACGAGGCGTTCACCAACATGCGTGCCCGAGGCGCCAAGGTGACCGACGTCGTGGTGCTGGTCGTGGCGGCCGATGACGGGATCATGCCGCAGACCGCGGAGTCGATCAGTCACGCAAAGGCGGCCGGCGTGCCTCTGGTGGTCGCGTTGAACAAGATTGACAAGGCTGAGGCCACGGATGAGAACATCCAGCGGATCTTCGGCCAACTCGCCGAACACGAATTGAATCCGACCGAATGGGGCGGTTCGACCGAAGTCGTCAAGACCAGTGCGATCGAAGGTACGGGCATCCAGGATCTGCTGGACGTTCTCGATTATCAGGCCGACTTGCTCGACCTCAAGGGTGACTTCACGGGAAATGCCGAAGGAACGGTTCTCGAAGCTCAGATCGAGGAAGGGCGAGGGCCGGTGGCCCGCATGCTTGTGCAGGAAGGCATGCTCAAGAAGGGCGACTTCATCGTCACTGGTCGCGGCTTCGGACGAGTGCGGGACATCGTCGATGATCACGGCACGCGAGTCGAGTTCGCGGGACCGTCCACGCCCATCGCGATCAGCGGAATCGACCAGTTGCCCGACGCGGGTGATCGTTTCTTCGTCGCCAGCTCGCTCAAGGAAGCCGAGTCGGCCGCCGAAGAGCGGCGTGGTCTTGAACGAGAACGAGAACTTGCGGCCCCGAAGATCACCCTCGACAACATCTTCGACCATCTCGAAGAGGGGAAGAAGAAGAATCTTCCGCTGGTGATCAAGGGCGATGTCCAGGGGTCCGTCGAAACGCTACGTGCGGTCCTCGGGAAGATCGGATCGGACGAGGTCAAGGTATCGGTCAAGCATGCCGCCGTTGGTGGCATCAACGAAAGCGACGTCACGCTCGCCGAAGCAACCGGTGCGATCGTGCTCGGATTCAATGTGACCACCACGGCGAAGGCTCGACAACTCGCCGAGTCCAGGGGTGTCGACATTCGCCTCTACGACGTCATCTACGACATCACCGACGACGTCGTGAAGGCGGCGTCAGGGCTGCTCGATCCGGAGCTGAAGCTCGAGGTCCTCGGGCATGCCGAGGTCAAGGAAGTCTTCAGAGTCTCCAAGATCGGTTCGGTGGCTGGTTGCTACGTCACCGACGGCGTGGTGGCGCGAAGCGCCCAGATTCGTGTCACTCGCGACGGCATCGTCGTCGAGAAGGACCGACGGCTCGATCAATTGAAGCGATTCAAGGACGATGCCAAGGAGGTCAAGAGCGGCATGGAATGTGGCATGAAGATCGATGGCTACGATGACATCAAGGCCGGCGATGTTCTGGAGTGTTACAAGACGATCTCCGTGGCTCGGAGCCTTTGAGGCCAGAATATGGGCAGGCGTCGATTTCAAGAGACTGACCAGCAAGACCGAGTGCGACCCAAACAGGTCGCCTCGCTACTGTCCCGTGTTATTCAGGAACGAATCTCCCGGGGATTCGCGGATCCTCGAATTCGCGGACTCGTCTCGGTAACGCAGGTCGACCTGTCACAGAATCTTCAGATCGTCACGTTCAGCATCTCCGTGCTTCCGGACAAGTACGGGGTTCGAGTCATCGCGGGTCTCAAGAGCGCGACGGGTTTGTTCCGGAAGACGATTCGGGACGAGACCGCTTTGCGGCGGGTACCGGACATCCGTTTCAAGTTGGATGACTCGATCAAGAGTGATGCCGCGTTGGATGCAGCGATTCGTGGAGGGGTCAACCCACTCGAATCGGATCCGAACCACACGGATGCGTCGGACGGGTCGGATCCAGATGATCCGACCAAGCGGGACGGTCCCGCGAGTGTCGACTCCCCCAGTAACGATTCCGACGACGACTCTGGTCGTCCGCCGGAAGACCACGAGGTATCTTCGTGAAGACCAAATGGGCGAAGCCCGCCAAACTCTCAGCACTCCTGAAGAAGCATCATCCCTCGGCAGAGAAGGGTGATCTTCCAAGCGCGTCCGCCTCGGAGGATCCGGTCACGGTCCTTCTTCACTCCTGGCTTCTCTGGGAAGCCAGCAGTGAGCAGGCAGAGACGGCCATGGCGAAGTTGATGGAGTCGCGGGTCGATGTCAATGAGATTCGCGTCTCACTGCCCCACGAACTCGCACCTACGGTGGGGAAGCGGTATCCGCGTCTTGAAGAGCGACTCCTGGGGATTAAGAAGTCGCTCCACTCGATCTATCTCCGACGTCATGAGATTTCGCTGAACTACGTTCGGGAAAAGGGGAAGCGTGATGCGAAGGCCGAGATCGAGAGTCTCGACGGCATCAATCCCTTCGTCTCGGCTCGGGTGCTTCGGCTTTCCTTCGGCGTACATGCCATGCCTGCGGACGAGCAGTTGTCCTTGTTGTTGCACGAACTCGGGGTGATCAATGAACCGGTCGAGCATGAGGTCCTCGCGACTTGGCTCGCGTCCGAAGTAAAAGTCGACGACGGTCATCGTGCGATCGCGGCATTGCAGGCGGCGGTCGATGCCGCCTGGCTCGATGGAACAATGATCAAGTTGGCTCGAAAGCGACGTCCGCCGAAGCCATTCAAGCCGGAGGTTGTGGTGGTGGAGACGGAGGAAGAACCTTCCAAGGAAGCCGTCGAACCCGTGAAGAAACCCGCGGTGGAGAAGGCCGCGACGAAGGCTCCCGCCAAGAAGCCTGCCGTCACGAAGGCTCCCGCCAAGAAGCCTGCCGTCGCGAAGGCTCCCGCCAAGAAGCCTGCCGTCGCGAAGGCTCCCACCAAGAAGCCAGTCGCCAAGAAGGCTTCCGCAAAGAAGACGGTCGCCAAAAAGGCTTCCGCAAAGAAGACGGTCGCCAAAAAGGCTCCGACGAAGAAAGCGGTCGCCAAGAAGGTTCCCACGAAGAAGGCGGCCACCAAGAAATCGGTCGCTAAGAAATCAACGACTGGGAAGTCCCCCGCGAAGAAGGTTGCGAAGAAGACCGCGAAACGAAAAACGTCACGACCGGTCTCGGTGGCACGGAAGAGAGTTGACTGATGTCACGGGCTCAGGCCGGTGACCGAATCTCGTTGAGCCGTCCTTGGCGGATCGACTACCTTGCAACCGCTGGTCTCGGGCTGGCGATGGTCTTTTTCTCAGGCTGCGTCTCCGTCGTATCAGAGACCTCGGATGTCAGCCTCGCCGCGCCGCAAGACGGTGAGTCGTG
This sequence comes from Phycisphaerales bacterium, assembly GCA_028823105.1. Classification (GTDB taxonomy): domain Bacteria; phylum Planctomycetota; class Phycisphaerae; order Phycisphaerales; family SM1A02; genus UBA12014. Next base: position 29,383 of record JAPKCC010000008.1, read on the forward strand.
GAATGACCAAGAACAACTGCAGAGACGCGCGGATGCCGAACTCCTCGCGACTCCCGAGGTTCGTCGCGAAGTGGTACTTCCACCCGGTCTGGCCTCGGCGGAGATCGTCGACATCCATGTGATTCGTCCGCTCGATTTGATCGTCGCCGATCATCTCGACGAGCGTCATGCGAGCGTGACTCAAGCTGAGGAATCTGGCGGTCCTCAGAATGTCGGCGCGGTGCGAAACTATGTTCGAGGCCGATCGTTGCTGGTCTCAGGACGTCCGATCGAGGCGATTCCGTTTCTAGAGTCTGCGATCAGTTCCGGCGGTGGGACGACGGGAATGCGGACGCTGGCCCAAGCGTTAGATGCTGCCGGTCGCGACTCCGATGCGCTGGCGATCAGGCGTCGACTCGCGGTGCTGGGAGCGGCCTCGGACGATGACCTTCGGCGACTGGTCAGGGAACTCATTCGTCGTCGTCGTTGGCAGGAGGCAATCGCGGTCTCGGCGGCACGGGTACGAAGATCGTTAGACGCTGAGGATGCTCAGTTGTCCGGGGAAGCGGCGGTTCGACTCGCCGAGTCCTTTGATGCAACGGGTGATTCTGCGTCGGCGGCGGAGATTCGGGCTTCGCTTCTCTCCGCGGCGTCGACCGACGAGGGGATGCTGGATGGACTCTCAGATGTGAGACTCGCGGAGTTTCACCTGCTGGCGGGAGATGACGCGGCAAAAACTGGCGATGCCGTCGCCGCGGACGCGCGGTGGAGGGTCGCGATGAAACTCGAGGTGATCGATCCCGCCGTGTTGCGGCCACGTCTTCTCTGGTCTTCCGCGACGCTTGGTCGGGATGCGACCGTGCAGTGGCTTCTGCTCGAAGCCGCGACGGCTCCATCGGGTGGGGATCTGGAACTGGCGATCATCCTCCGTGAGGAGGGCCTTCCGATGCTCGACCTGTGCGAGCTTCTGGTGGCGAGACTTCGGCAGGACCCGCAGGACGTCGGGGCGGCCCGTCTGCTGGTGATGCTCGATCCGGTCCGCATGACGAGCGTTCTGAACGATGAAGGCACTCATCGGACATCACCGGAGACGCGACTCTCTTTGGTCGACGCGTCGGTGGCCGGAGGTCCTTTGACGGCCATTCTGGTGGCGGCCGGAGTTCTTGACTCGGCGGACCTTCTGGATCCGGTGATCGATCGTCTTGTCGAGGGGCCGTGGACCGATCGTGAGTTGTTGGAGACATTGGTCGGCGAGGAGATCATGAGATCCGATGTCGATACGACGCTCGTTCGAGTCGAGATCTTCAGACGTCATGATCGTTCGGATCTCGCTCGCTCTGTGCTGGACCAAGCGACGTTGGAAGAGGACAACGACCTTCGTCGGATACTGGCCATCAGACTCGCGGCTGACGAAATGGATCCCACCTCGGTGCTCGCCGTCGCGAATCATCCGTTTGATGAGTGGGTCGAAGCCGAGCGCATCGTCGGACTGCTCACCGCCGGAGAGCCCGAAATCGCGGCCGAGTTCGCCGAGCGTGCGGTCCGTCGATCGCCGATGTCGGCCGAGCTGCAGGCGGCGGTCGGTAGCTCACTGTCCCTGGTACGGGGTCGTGAACTCGACGCAGTGGAAGCCACGGCGAGGGCCATTCGTCTCGGCGATGGTCGGTGGTCGACCCGGATCGGGCTCGCGAAATTGATGCAACGAGTTCGGACCGAACTGCCTGAGGATTCGGAAGTAAATCTCTCACGGATCGTGATCGGGGAGGATCCGGCGTTTCGGCGGCTCATCGAAGCCGATCAGGCGATGACGAACGGAGATGCCGCCACGGCGGAGCGACTTCTCGACGGAATGCTGGAGAATTCCGGGGCCAAAGATGAAGTGCTCGTGCGGATGCTGCGCATCTGGCAGTCACTCGGACAGCGTGCCAAAGGACGGCGGCGGATCGATTCACTGCTGGCTCGCCATCCGGGGGACCCGGCCCTCTTGGACGCTCGCTTCGCCCTCAGGCGAGCGACGGGAGATCGTCGCGAGCTCATCAGCGAACTCCGTGCGGTGACGGGGGAGTCGATGTCCGGACTTTCGAGTCGACGGTTGGAGTCGCTTCTAGCGGAAATGGACGTCGATCGTTTGGAATTGATCGACTTGATCCGAGTTCGACTCGCCCGCCGCCCGAACACGCCGGCTCGGGCGATCGATGAATTGGAACTTGCACTTCTGCTTGGCGACTTCGAAGTGATCGATCAAGGCGTTCGTGGCTGTGAGGTCATCGAGGTCGCCACGTTGACGCCTCGTCTTCGTCGCCGGCTTGCGTCGGTAGCCGCAGCCGTTCCGAATCGAAGGGGTGCCGTGGTCGTTGAGCGAGTCGCCGCGTGGAGCGCGGAGAACGCCGAACCGGTGAGTGTCGACGTCGCGGCGGCGATCGTGATGACCTTGGTCTCGACCGGGGAGGCGGGATGGACCGAAGGTCTCACCCCTGCCCCGGCGTACTCCTGGTTGGATTCGGATTGGCGTTCGGTGGGTCTCTCGATATCGGAGATGAATGCGGAAGCGGGCGCAGCGTTGTTGACGTTCGCGCTTGACTCGCCCGATGCCCGGTCGCCCGCGAATGCAGGTCTGCTTCGGTCGGCGATTGCGACCGGCATCACCGCAGGCTGGTCGGCCCGCCGAATTTACGATCTGCTGGAACGGCAGGCGGCGGACGGCGTGTCTCCGACCGAGGCCTTTGGCATGGACCGGGGTGATCGCCTCGCCCTCGCGGGGGCGTCTGGTGATGCGTCGCTCTTGGGTCGTCGAATGCTTGCGATAGAACTTCTGGAAATTGCGGTCGCCGATCAGGAGGCTGACGCTTCGACCATGAACAACCTCGGCTTTGCGCTGCTCGAAGGCGACGACAATTCGGTGCAACGGGCGACCGATCTACTCGAGTCGGCCCATCGACAGGAACCGGCCAGCCCGAGCGTCCTTGATTCTCTCGGTTGGCTTCGCTATCTCGAGGGCCGCCACGATCCGGAGGACGTCGACGGAGCCTTGCTCCTGATCTCGGAGTCGATCGATCGCCGGTTGGCCGCTGGTCTTTCGGTGTCCAGCGAGGTGCTTCTGCATTTTGCGGATGCGGCGTGGCGAGCCGGTCGAAAATCCGATGCAGTCAACGCCTGGAGCGGAATCACGGGACAGGCGCTGACCATGGGTGATCTGACCGGACGCTTCGCCGCCTACGCCGACTACCAGACGGAGATCTGGGGCCGGGTGTTCATTCTTCCTGAGGTGATGCACGAGCGCATTGATGGACGATGGATTCAGGAAGCGGAACTCAGGTTGCGTGCCATTGCGGAGGATCGACTGCCGCCTGTCACGCCGACCTTCTCGGAGCGAGAGAACGTGCAGAACTCCACCGAATAAAGCACAATGGTCACGGATCCCGGCGTCGTGACCGGTGATCAACGACTCGACAGAGAACTACGAGGGCATCAAGATGGCCGGTCACAGCAAATGGGCCAATATCAAGCACCGGAAGGCCCGGGTCGATTCGAAGCGAAGTAAGCAGTGGAGCATCTGTAGCCGCGCCCTGACCGTGGCCGCCAGAGCTGGCGGGGGTGACCCCAAGTTCAACACCACGCTTCGCTACGCGATCGACGATGCCAAGTCGGCGAACATGCCGAAGGACACGATCGAGAAGGCGATCAAGAAGGGGACCGGTGAGAGCGAAGGGGAGACCTACGAGCCTGCCAGATACGAGGGATATGGTCCCGGCGGAATCGCGATCATCGCGGACTGTCTGCAGTGCAACTCCAACAAGACCGCGCCAGAGATCCGCACCATCTTCGCGAAGGGCGGGGGAAATCTCGGCACCCCCAACTCCGTTGCATTCGGATTCACGCACGAGGGCGTCATTCTCATCGACGCGACCAAGGTGGACGAGGATTCGGTGATCGAAGTCTCCCTCGAAGCCGGGGCCAAAGATGTCGAGACCGAGGACGGGCTTACCTCTATCACCACCGAACCGTCGGACTTTCTCGAAGTCAAGGATGCGCTGGTGACGGCCGGGTTCGAACTGGAACACGCGGAACTCACCTTCAGGCCCGAGACCACCGTCGCACTGACGGTCGAGAAAGCGCGGAGCTTCCTCCGGATGATCGACGGGCTCGAGGATCAGGAGGACGTCCAGAAGATCTATCACAACGCTGAGATCCCGGACGAGGCCTACGAGTGAACCAGCGTCCGGGCGGCGTCGGTGACGGCCTGCGACGGGAGTGGGTGGAGTTCTCGGGACGAGTTCAGGGCGTCGGATTCCGAGCATTCGTGGTGGGAGTCGCGTCGACCCGGCCGGTGGCCGGGTGGATTCGAAACGAGCCTCGAGGAACGGTCTTGATGCTGCTGGAGGCCGCTGCGAGCGACTTCGATGCCTTTGTCGAGGCAATCGCCTTGGAGCGAGGCGCTGAGATCAGCAGAATCGATCGGAGAGAGGTCGAGCCGACGGATGTCGAAAAAGGCCCTTCCGAGCCCCTCACGGGGTTCTGCATCAAGTTCGACCGCCTTCCGGGCCGATGAGGGACGTGCGGGGTCAGATTCCAGACTCCCCCGAAGGACTTCGTTCGCAATGCATCCACTTCGAATCATGCTCTTCCTCTCCGCCAGCCTCCTCTTTGCCGGCTGTAGCAGTCGGACGGCGACGTTTCCAGGGTTCAGCGACCCCGAAGTATGGAACGCCATGGTCACGGTCGCGAAGAATCCTGAGTACAAAGATTGGTTCGTATTCGAGAACGAGGTCTGGACGAACCGTCCGACTGGTGAGATCGAAGTTCATCGATTCCTCCGCCGTGACCTCGTCCGAGTCGGTCAGGATCCGGAACGGCAGGAGGAACGGTGGAAGTTTCAGATCACTTTCGAGCACACGGATCCACCGACCATCATGTTCACCGCACGGCAGGTCAAGGTGCCGGCGCATCTCTGGCGCGAGGCCGACCGTTACTTCGCGGACATGCGGAACATTCTTGGAATCGGGCCTGAGGCCGAAGCCGGAGAGATCGAAGTCATCGATCTGGAAGTTACCGAAGTCCAAGAGGTTCCTGCGGACGAAGGTGCCGCCGATGAGCTTCTGGAAGTCGACGTCGAATTCATCGACCTGGACGGACGCTGAGCCACTCCGGGGATACGGTCATCACCAATTCAACCCGCCCGGATGAGCCGGATGATCTGGTCGAGCCGGACGATCTCGACCCGTCCTCCCAAATAGTCGCATCACTGGATGCGTCCGAGCGACGTGAGCTTCGCCCGGTCGGGGTCCTCGCAGTCTGCTGGGTCGTACTCCCCGCGGCGGGTGGATTCCTGCTTCTGGCAAATCTAGGCGCCGCGTCAGAGATGCTTGATGCCATCGCCGCGTCATCTGGGACCGTCGTCTCACTGCTGCTCTTCGCGGGATTCTTCGCGATCACCGCGGGGCTCGGACTGCTTCCAACCTATGCCCAAGCCATTCTCGCGGGATGGGCGTTCGGAACGATGCTCGGAACCGTGGGTGCCATCCTCGGGATCCTGCTCGGTGCCGCGATCGGTTTTGGGTTGGCGAGGTTGATCTCGGGACCGGCGATCGAGGGAATCATCAGGAAGCGGCCGGTGGTCGCCGCCGTCCGGAACGCGGTGATCGGGAGTGGGTTCTTTCGTGCCACCTACATCGTCGGGCTGCTTCGTCTGAGCCCGAATAGTCCGTTCGCGTTGTCGAATCTGGCGCTCGGCGGCGCCCGTACTCCCGCGGCAGCCTACTTGCTCGGAACCATGCTCGGAATGCTTCCACGAACCGCGATCGCGGCTGGCATCGCTGCTGCTGCGGCGGCCGATGGAAGTCGTGGATTAATCGAGGTGGTCAAGGCGAAGGGATGGCCGATGACCATCACAGGTGTCGCCGTGCTGGTGATCGCGATTCTGATCATCGGGTCCATTGGCAAGCGGGCGCTAAAGCGGGCACTCGATGATCAAGCTGGCGCTGCGGCGTCGAGTTGACGTCGGAGTCGGCCCTGCAGCGAACCGTCGGAACCCTGTTCCCGTGACAACTCGAGCAGTCGTTCCGCTTCCAGAAGGTCCTGTCGAGAGGCATCGTCGCTTCTCGAACCCAGGCTCGCGCGGTAGGCCAGGCAGAGCCCGACTTCTGCGGTCAGTTCCGAATCGTGGGTCTCGATCTCAAGGAGCGCGCGGCCGATCACGATCGTCTGGTCGAGACGTTGAAGGATTCGGGCGTCATCGCTCGGTTCGCCACCCGCCTGAATCATCTCAGCACGAACCGCGATGGCGACCTCGGTCAGATAGCGATCCGCCCGAATCGCGAGTCGTCGGGCGTCGGCGTCGGGAAGGGTTTGAAGCCGCGGCTCGATGATCGAATCGCGGAATCGGGCGATTTCCGCCGCGAACGACGATGGGTCACCGCCGTCGAGTTTTATGAGCCGGGATGCGATGGACATGGCCTTCATCAGATCGGTCACGGCGCCTCGGCGGTCCATGGGATCGAGCCATGCCACTTCGAAGGTCAGATCGAGATGCTGCTTCAGATGACGGCGGGCGGTTGCAGGGGCTTCCTCGATCAGAAGTTCCTGCAGATACAGATGTGCCTTGGCGAGATCACGCCGGGTCCGGCCGGATTCGATTCGTGCGGACTCGTCGGCGAGGCGTTCCCGACGAGCCAGAGATTTTTCCATCAAGGTTCGAGCGGCGGACCGATCACCAAGTGTTCGTTGCGCATCGGCCATCCGCATCTCGAGAATCGCGAGGTCACGATCCCCGGCATCGCCACGGCGGGCGTGGAAATCGTGCGATTTCTGATACTCGACCAGGGCGCCTTCGATGTCGTCGGAGAGGAAAAGCAGATCCGCACGGTCGGTGCCCAGCATGGCCAGTTGACGTGCGAAATTCTGTCCGGACATGGTCTCGGCCGTCTTGAACAGCGAGATCGCGGTGTCGAGATGTGCCGAGCGGTCCTCTCGGGAACTGGCATCCGCTTCCTCCATCGACAGCTGGGCCTCCACCAGGAGCAATTCGACAGACTCCGGATGATTTCGGCGGACGTCACCGAGTTCCTTGGCGATGCTCGCACGGATCTGGGCTGCGGCCCGTCGATCGCCAAGGGAGGGATTTCGGCGCTGCCACTGGATCCGAGCCTGTTGCAGTCGGAGGCCGAGCCGTCGGGCGAGGATGACCACGTCGTCGGGAACCGCTCGGTTCGCGGCGTCCAGTCGCTCGAGCATGAGTTTGCCGAGGGAACTCGCGGTGTCGAGTTGATTCGCCTCTTGTAGGGATTGGATGAGGCTCTCGGTTCCCAGCGCCGCGGATTCGATCTCCAGATCGGCCAGCGCGGCACGAACGAGTTCCGCCGATTCGGCCCGACTCGATTCCGCGGCGGCGCGGGCGGATGCGAGATCCGCTTGATTCTGGGCCGCCCGAGCAGTCAGGACCGCGACGGTGGCGAGTGATGCGAATGCGATGGCCAGCACGCAGGCGGCGGCGACCGCGAATCCGGCGCGGTGCCGGGCGACGAATCGCGTCGTGATGTAGGCAATCGACTCGGGTCTCGCTTCGACCGGAAGTCCATCCAGATGTCTTTGCAGATCAGCGACGAATTCACGCGGTGAGGAGTATCGGCGCGACGGTTCTCGTCGAAGCGCCTTGAGGATGATCACATCCAGATCGCCGTCGAGGCGTCGCCGAATCCGGTCGATCCTGCTGTTCCGAACGGACGCGATTCTGCGGGCGGTGTCCGGATCGACGGTGGCGGTCGAGATCGCCTCGCTCGGCCGGATCGGCTCGGTCTCGAGTTTTGCGTTCCGGATGCTGACGTATCCGCGGTCGACGTCGGCGAAAGGCAGCCGTCCGGTGAGAAGTTCGTAGAGCACCACGCCCAGCGAGTAGACGTCCGCGCGGGTTCCGATCGCATCGCCCGTGAACTGCTCGGGGGCCGCATAGTCCGGCGTGAGCACGCCCTCACCCGCCTGGGTCATTCCGCTGCCTAGGCCGCCGATGTCGGGGTTGACGATCTTCGCGATGCCGAAGTCCAGGAGTTTCGGATCGCCGTTTGGAGTCACGAGGATGTTGTCGGGTTTGATGTCCCGATGCACCACGAGGTTCTCGTGAGCGTGTTGCACGGCGAGTGCGATTCGCATGCAGAGTTTGACTCGATCGTCGATCGAGAGACGCTCCCGATCGCAGTAGGTACTGACCGAGACGCCTTCGACGAATTCCATCGCCAGCCACGGTCGATCGTCCTCGAGCGTCCCGCCGTCGATGAGTCTTGCGATGTCCGGATGATCAAGGGAGGCGAGCACCTGCCGCTCGAGTTCGAAACGTTTGACCACCGTCTCGTCGGCGGCCGATCTCGAGAGGATCTTGATGGCCACCCGTTGCCGGAAACCGCCTTCGGCACGAAAGCCTTCCCAGACCTCACCGAATCCACCACGGCCGATTGGCACCGCGGCTTCGATTCGAAATACGCCGACTCGATCCGGTCGCTGGAATCGCCGCGCGGTCCGACGTCCATCCGTGGCTGATCCACCACGGCTCGGAAGCGGTGGGACGCCGGAAACCGGCGTGATCGCCGCGGTCTGCATTCCAGTGGGATCGTCGGCGAGGTCGATGGTCGCGTCCATTGGCGCAGAACGATCATCGAGCAGGGCCTTCAATTCCTGATGGAGTGCGTCGTCTGCGCCGGCCTCGATCCGGATGAACGTGGCTCGTTCGCTCTCGGGCCGGTCCAACGCAGCGATCAGGAGTTCATGGACGCGTTGAGCATGCGTACCTTCATCCGGCGAGTGATCCTCATGCCTGTTCTCTGCCATGGGCGATCTCCGTGGAAGGTGACTCGCGATTGAGGATACCCGGATCACAACAATGTCATTCACGTGGAGCGGAAAAGACACTGGCGGGCGAGATACCGCCGCACTCGATCAGGGATCGATGCAAGATCGGGCGAACGCCGAGTTAGGCGATGGAAACACAGCCGTCAGAAGGTACAAGGGCCCCAGAGTGCGAAGAGGATGCCGAAGTCCTGAGCATCGACGATCCCGTCGCCCGAAAGGTCTTGTGGACAGTTATCGCAGGGCCCCCAGGCACTCATCATGCTCCCGATGTCATATCCGTTCACGATACCGTCACCGTTGAAGTCGGCTTGGTTGCAGTCCGGAATCGGGAGAGTCTCAAGGCCAAGAAGGTTGATCGATGGGCCGGCCCTTTTGCTGGGCTTGAATGCGACACTCAGGGTCGGCTGCCCGGTCTGCATGGTGCCGCCCTGCCCGATTGCGATCGCGGGCGACTGAGAGGTCAGCGGGACGACGTTCACGAGCTCGAGGACGAAGCGCCCGAAGTTGGCGGAATCGGGCGTCACTCGGAGGATCATGAGTTCCGGGGAAGGTCCATCGGTTGCAATGATGATTTCCGGGCCAGGCTCGGCGTCGAGGCTCCCAGCGGCGATCGCGGACAGAGGCCGGTTGAGTTGGATGCTCGAGGTCGAGAATTGATTCGTCTGCTGGGTGATGTCCAGAGTTCCAGCCGAGGTCACGGTCAGCATTTCGGCTCGGCCATCAGCATCGAGATCTGCGGACGCGACGTCGATCGGAATGCCCGAGAGAAATGTGGTTCCGATGACTTCCAGCAGGCCGGTCGAGGAATCCGGCTGAACGATGCTGAGAATGCCGACCCGTACCTCTCCTTGAAGCGCGGCGGCCGATCCGCCGACGCCCAACGGCGCATCGGGGTCTTTCTTGTTTTCATCCTCGATGGGAGAGGATGGGCCCGGCTCGTCTCCGACTTCGACTTCCGCGGTCTTTGCAAAACTACCGTCGTCGTTGGATCGATAGCCGGTGGCCTTTCCCGACGCCTTTGAGACCACGACGAGATCCGTTCCATCCGATCCGAAGTTGGCGGCGCCGCTGCCGAGATTCGCGGGACACAATGACGCTGGATTTCCATCGACGGCGAGCGGGTCGGCCTCAAAGAGATCACTGGGATCATTCGAGGGGTTGAGAAAGATGGAAACGGTCGCATCTCCGAAGTTCGAGATGGCGAGGTCGATGTTGCCGTCACCGTCGAAATCGCCGCTGGCGATGTCGCTGGGTTGATTTCCGAGGGGGTAGTCGAAAGGGCCGAGCAAGTCGCCACTGGCGGTGGGGCTGTAGATCTGCATCTTCCCAGCGTCGGTCGCCGTGATGATCTCATCCAATCCGTCACGGTTGAGATCTGCGGTCTCGATCGCGGTGGGGGATGCGGCGAGCGATCGCTGGTTCGCGAGTGATGGACTGTTAAACGTCTCCGCGGCCTCGATCATCGCCGTGGCCAGTTCGATGTCCCCGTCACCGTCGAGATCACGGAAGTCGACAACGATTCTTCGACCGGGGAGGGGGCGGGTCAGAATGCTTGAGAAGGGATTCGGTCCGAGTCCGCCCTCCGAGTAGAGAAGATTGATCTCCTCCCCGAGCGGCGGAAGCAGTGAGGATTCACCGGGTCCGATGATCAAGCCGCCTTGGAGCAATGCCGAATTCTCCACGAACAGACGGACGGACGATGGGCCCTTCGGGACGAAGGCATCCAACTCGATCGACAGCGCGGCGGCGGGTCTCAGATGCAGGGTGACCGATGATGCGTAGGTCTGCTCCGCCAGAGCGAGCATACTGGCGAACCCCGACTTGCCGACATCCACATGGTTGAACGAGGCGGCGGAAGCTGGAAGATCGATGCGGAGGCGGCCTGGACGGTTGGGCAAGTTCGAGGGCTGGCCCCCGATCTCAGTGAGGGACCCAACTTTGAAGAGGGAATTGGGTTCCGTGGCGACCAGCGTGACGTCGTTCCTGCCCACCAGAAGATCTTGGACATTCAGGGTGTTGGCAATGATCCGCAGCGGCGGGCTGGCAAGGTCGAAAAGTGCTGTATCGAAGATCGACGGCACGGACTGTGTCGACCAGTTGGCCGGATTTTCGAATTGCCCACCGGCGGGATTGACCCACTCGAAGGTCTGCGTCTGAGCGATCGCAGGTCCGGCGAGCAGGCTGGTGGAAACGACGCCATACAACAAGAGGTATTTCTTCGGTCTCATCTTGGAATCTCCCAGGTGGAGCGGGGCCGATGGGTAGGTCGGGATTCAACTTCATTTTGACCGATACCGATTCTGAACTCAATCAAAGATCGCTCAGATAGGAAATTCCCTTTCTGGCGGAGTGGTGGTGGGAGGCGGTGCGGGGTCGCTATGAGTGAATCATGCATGCATCCGGGTAGTCGGAGCAGCCACCTTCGTGACGCGAGAATCGATATTTCTTGCGTTTTCGGCGTTTTAGGGTTCATGCCCTTCATGGTTTTTATGGTCTTCATAACCATTGCCATGAAACGAAAAGAAACGAAAAAAATACCCCCGGCCGGAGCCGGGGGCGGAGGGAGGGAAAAGGGCTGGTTGAAGCCGAATCGGACCGGAAGGGAATCCAGTACGAGCCGGAGGAGTCAGAGCCTCAGAGAACCTGAGGGAACTGAATTTAGTGGGTTCCAGAGTTCCTGACTCAAAGATCAGGACGACCGGACACCATCTCTCCTTGACGATGCCTCGTGCATCGGTGATTCAAATATCGCACGTCAGAAGTCAAAAGCAAGCGAAAGGTGGACGGAATACGGCTTTTTCCGGTCTTGCCGTCATGATTCGTACCAAGGCGTCCGATTCCTTACCGGTCTCTCGCCCGTCCGGGCTGACGACGCGGGCCGGATGATGCAGCGGGGTGCTACAATTTCCGGTTCGGTTTTCCCTCATATGGAGCACGCCATGTTCGGACAGATTCACCATCATTCCACCGCCCGGGGTACACGATTCGTCCGTCTAGGGGCTTCTCTGGTCATCGCCACCGGGCTTTCGGCGGTGTTGGGATGTGATCCGCCCGCGACGCCGGGGCCGGAAACACCACCCGTGGCTCAGGAGTCGGCTCAGCGGAACAAGCCGGTTCGCGACTCTGGGATTCAGGTCCCAGTGGCTCGAACGATCGCGGATCTACCGCTCGGATCGGCCGTCACCCTGGTGGACGCACCGCCGGTGGAGGTGGTCCCTGCTCTTCTGGACTTCGGTTTCATCGCACCGAATGAGGACGCCAGCGGGTCAGTCAAGATCTTCAATAAGGGGACGGAACCTTTGATGATTCTTGCCGCCGAACCCTCCTGCAAGTGCACCACGCTCAATGATCTCTCCGGCACGATCATTCCTCCCGGAGGAAGCGTCGACCTGGAGGCGAAACTCGATGGAGCACCCAACACCGGCCCGAAGACCGCATCGATCAAGGTTCTCTTCGATGGATACTCCGTGGTTCAAGTCGTCGATCTGAAAGCAGAGATCGCCCTTCCGATTCGAGCCATTCCGCCTCACATCAACGCGGTGCGAAACCAAAATCGGCAGGGACGAATCGTGGTCGAGTCGATCGACGGTGAGCCGTTCTCGGTGTGTTCGATGCATGGTCTCCCGCCGACCTTTCTCGGGTTCGATCCTGCTACCGACACTCCCAGAAGCCAGTACATCCTCACGTACGATCTGGACACAATTCCCACGCCCTATCCGAGATATCTGGTGATCGAGACCGATCGGCCAGACACGCCCATGGTCGACATCTATCTCCGTCACGAGACGACGCTGCCGAAGCCGAATCGAAATCTGCGTATGGCCGGCGGATTCCGGTTTCCCTTGGGTCTCATCAAGCAAGGTGGGTATGCCGACTTCGAGGTCTCCTTCGATACGGTGGCCCAGCCGATCGCCACGGTGATCAGCGAGACCTCCGACTGTCGAGCGGAAATGCTTGGCACGCGTACCGAGGAGACGGCGAAGGGGCTGCTCACGATCGTGATGATTCGCGTGACACCGGCATCGGACTACGAGGGCGTCCTCTACGCACCGCTTTCCGCCATGACCTCCGGCGGTGAGATGGCCGCGTTCCATGTCTTTGGCATCGTCTCGCCGGACGGCGAGCCGTGCGTCGGGCCGACGATCGAACCCGTGTCGCCGCCGACCGCCGGTAAAGCGACCGTGAAACCAGCCGGTTGATCTATTGATCTGACCGCGACTCGCTCGCAGGAATTCCAGGACCGTTCGCAGGTGAGTGCGAACGGTTCTTTTCGTGTGGAATCCTCATGCTCATCTTCGAAACGAAGGTCTGCAATCAGAGGCCGAGTGGATCGAGCATTTGGAAGCCGGCGACAATGAGCAAGGTAATGAAACAGCCTCGGATCACAGCGAGCGGAAGTCGATGAAGCATTCTGGCCCCGATCCAACTTCCGAGAATCGCGGTTGGCACGATGGCTATGGCGATGCCGATCGACTCGGTCGGTGAGAGCGAGGTGCCGTCCGGACCTGAGAGTTGGCTCAAAGAGAGGTTCTTGTAGATGGCTCCGATGACCGCCATCGGGACCGTGACCGCGGCGGCGAGCGCGATCGAATTCCGAAGCGGAAGTCTTGCCGCGAATCGAAGCCCGGGTACCGCGATGGTTCCACCCCCGATGCCGAGCAAGCCGCCCATGAATCCCATCACGCCGCCGATGCCGGCAAGCACCGGAAGCGAGGTCCTTGGCTCGGCGCGATCTTCAACGATCCTCGTCGCGGTCGTGCGGGATTTTTCTCGCCGCAGCTTTCCGTTCGACCACATCCGGAGCGACTCACTGACCGCGAGAATCAGAAGGAGCCCTCCGAAGAGTCGCTCGAGCATGGTTGCATCGAGTCGATTGCTGACGCCGACCCCCAACAGCACGAAGAGGACGGCTGCGGGCACAAGCTTCCGGACGAGTCGAAAATCGATGGCCCCGGCGCGATGGTGGGTGATCGTCGCGGTCCCCGAGACGAAGACGTTCAGGATCATCGCCGCAGCCTGATAGACCTGCTGGTCCGGCGCGATGATGAGGGAGGCCGCAGGAATGAAGACTGTCGATCCGCCGATTCCCAAGAGCCCACCGACCAACCCGGCGATCAGTCCGATTCCCGCAAATGACGCCATGTCGAAGAGAGCCATTGCTGGAGTGTACGCCGACCTCCGCATCGGGTTGTGACGATTGCAAGGAAGGGGATGGTCCTGAAACCGGAAGCGAGCGGAGATCGAGGAGGATTCGGTTGCTCTCGGGCAGGCATCGGACAGTCTGAAGGTTCGTAAGGCTCGGATTGGTCCGGGCGTGAGCCAACCTGCTGCTGACGGCGACGTCGAGAGATTTCCAACATGCGAAGACCCGGGTCAATCACGACGTTCGTAGGGGCGGTTCTCTTGGTCGCTACCTCCCTGCTTCGGGGCAGTGGTATCAAATCCATTGATGCGGCGAGCATCGTCTCGCTCGCAGATACCACCCTCACGCCTCGATTCCACGATGGCCGGCCGATCATTCCGGTCAAGTCCCTCCGGATGCGGGTGACTGCGTATAGCCCCGATTATCGATCTTGCGGCGATCAGGCCGACGGCATCACCGCCAGTGGCTATTCGGTGCAGACCAACGGTGGTCGACTGGTGGCGGCAGATCGACGAATGTTCAAATTCGGCGAGCTGATCTCCATTCCAGGCTATGCCTCCGAACATGTGGTCCCAGTGCTGGATCGCGGTGGCGCCATCAAGGGAAATCGAATCGACGTGCTTTACCCAACCCACGAGAGAGCCATGCAATGGGGCGTCAAGCACCTCATCGTGACGGTCTGGGCGTACGCCGACGACCGACCGATCGGGTTCAAGCGGCCTCGATGAATCTCCCTTCGGTGCGGTGAGACGGCATCGCGGCGTTTCCGCCCGACTCAAGGAACGGTCCGAGTCCTTGTCTACGGTGTGATCGTGATCAGTCGTGTCTCGAGTTTCATCCTTCAAGGCGGCCGCGCCGAGCTCTGTCGCATCGAAGTCGATCTTTCCGGCCAAGGACTTCCGACGATGGGAATCGTGGGGCTGCCCGACGCTGCGGTGCGGGAGTCCGCCGAGCGGGTTCGGACTGCGGTTCGAAACGCGGGATTCGCCTGGCCCCGATCCCGACTGACCGTCAACCTTGCTCCCGCGCACCTTCGAAAGGAAGGTCCGGCGTACGACCTGCCGATCGCGGCGGGCGTGCTCGCGTGTTCAGGAAGACTCCGGTCGGAGGCGGATGGTGGACGGAGATTGGAGTCGTGGCCAATGGCTGGCGAACTCGCCCTCGATGGTTCCGTCCGACCGATTAAGGGCATCGTGGCGCTCGCCGAACTAGCGGCTCGAACCGGTGCGGAAGGACTGGTCGTCGCCGCAGAGTCGGTTGAGGAAGTGCGTCTGGTCTCGGATTTACCGGTCGTGGGCATCGAGCATCTCCGGGACCTTGCGGCCTTCCTCGACGGCGAGGAACCGACCGTCGTGATCCCAACCAAATCACGGTGCACGCCGATCGCGGCAACGTCGATCGCCGTGGATCTCGCGGCGATACGAGGTCAGTCCAACGCCAAGCGGGCGATGGAGATTGCGGCGGTGGGTCGTCACAACGTGCTCTTGATCGGCCCGCCCGGGTGCGGGAAGACGATGTTGGCGCGGGCCTTGGTCGATCTGCTGCCACCACTCGAGAGAGCCGAGGCGATCGAGCATCAGACCATTCGTGCCGCCGCGGGGTTGCCCTTCGAAGTGGAGGAGTTCCATCGTCCGCCGTTCCGGTCACCACATCACACCTGCAGTCCGGCGGCGTTGGTCGGAGGCGGCTCGACGCCTCGTCCTGGCGAGGTGAGTCTCGCCCATCATGGCGTCCTGATGCTGGACGAACTCCCGGAATTCTCCAAGGCATCGATCGATGCGCTTCGAGAACCACTCGAAGACGGTGTGGTGACCGTTTCCCGAGTGGCGGGCACCACCCGTTTTCCCGCCCGTTCGATCGTCGTCGGCGCCATGAACGCCACGAGGGAAGGCGGAGGAATGTCGGCGGGTGCCGGGGCGGCGGAGCGCCGGTATCTCGGCCGCATCGGCGGTCCGATCCTCGATCGCTTCGATCTCCATGTACCAATGTCTCCGTTGCCGATCCGCAAGTTTCTCGACCCGCCCGACGGCGTGACGACCACGGCAGTCCGCGAGCGAGTCCGTCTCGCCAGGGGATTCGGCGGAACGCGCGGGTTGGGTGCGAACACTCGTCTGGTGGGAGAGGCGTTGAAGGAGGCTTGCGCCATGTCGAATACCGTCCTCGAGGATCTCGTCTCGACCGTCGAGGAGCTGGGCCTGAGTGCTCGAGCATTCGATCGGATTCGACGACTCGCCCGATCGATTGCGGACCTCGATGAAGCCGCGGTCGTGGAGTCTCACCATCTGGTCGAAGCAGTTTCGTATCGAGTTCTGGATCGAGTCTGATTTCTTCGAACTGAAGATCGTTCTCGATCGGGACCTCTGACACCTTCAATGCGCTGCGCGTATGCTTCTCGTCGCATGATGGCCCGCCGATCAACTCAGCCTCCGGATCTTGAATCGTCCGGATCCGGGCTCCGTGAAGTATGGGCGCAGGCTTGGCCGACGGTTGCGACCATGACGAGCTACACGGTCATGGGTTTTATCGATGCAGTGATGGTCGCTCGGATCGGACCCTTGGAGGTCGCGGCTCAGGGAAACGGCGGCATCTGGTCCTTCAGCCCCATCGCGTTTGTCTTCGGCGTGCTCACGGTGGTCAATACGTTCGTCGCTCAGAACGTCGGCGCCGGGCATCGAGATCGCACGGCAAAGTATGCCTGGGCGGGAATCTGGCTCTCGATCATTGCGTGGCTCTTTCTGCTCCTTCCGTGGGCATTGCTGCTTCCAGAGGTTTTCAGAGCCGCGGGACACGGGCCCGAGTTGGTCGAACTCGAATCCGGCTACGCCCAGATTCTCCTTCTTGGAGGCGTGCTTCTGGTCACCGGCAAAGCGATGAGCCACTGGTTCTTCGGATATCAGCGGCCGAGAGTGATCACGATCTCCGCGATCCTCGCGAACGTCGTCAACATCGTCGCGAACGCGATCCTCATCTTCGGAGAAGCCGGAATCCCCGAACTGGGCATTCCGGGAATCCCGGGAACCCCGGCGCTGGGATTGGCCGGTGCGGCGATCGGAACGGTCATCGGAACCGCGGTCGAGTTGCTGGTTCCATTGATGGTATTTCTGGGACCGGGACTCGCCCGTGAGGCGGACACTCGTGCCAACTGGCGTCCGGATTTCCGCGCCATGCGGGACCTCCTTCGGCTCGGTTGGCCGGCGGCGCTACAGTTCGGCAACGAGATGATCTGCTGGGGCATCTTTGTCACGATCCTCATCGGGCGTTTCGGTACCGAACATCTCACCGCCGCGTGGGCGGTCATTCGCTACATGCACCTGAGTTTCATGCCGGCGGTCGGATTCTCGGTGGCCACTACGTCGTTGGTCGGCAAGTGGATCGGGGCGGGCCGTCCGGATCTGGCGGTGAATCGGGCGCGAATCGCGTTGGGACTGGCGGTGGGGTACATGTCCGTCTGCGCCATCGGTTTTCTCGTTTTCCGAGGTTCGTTGGTGGGCGTCTTCGTGGATGGTGATGTGACGGAGGAATCCAAGGCGGCGATCCTCTCGATCGGCGGCACGATGCTGATCTGGGCCGCCGTCTTCCAGACCATGGATGCGGTGGGAATCGTCTACTCCGGCGCCCTTCGTGGCGCGGGAGACACGGTTTGGCCGGGCGTGGTCACCGCGATCCTTGGATGGGCGCTCCTGGTCGGGCTTGGAGCGGCGATGGTCGAGTTCTTTCCGGGACTTTCCTCGATGGGGCCTTGGATCGGCGCCACCGCCTACATCCTGGTGTACGGGGTGGTGATGGGGGTGCGATTCGAGCGAGGGCGATGGCGTCAGATTCGGTTGGTGACCGACGAACGGCCTGAAATAGCCATTCACCTCCCTTTGGGACCCGCCGCACCCGCCATGGACGCCGCCTCTTCCTATCGAGATATGGCCGACGACACGATTGGAAAGCCGCCCGGGGGCGGCGACGCCGGGAATCCGTGAGGTTGAGCGGAATCGGCGGGGCGAGTAGAATATGGGACTCGCGGGTCGCGAGCCTTTTTTCCCAGGAGAATCCAGATCATGCCCGAAGGACTCGACACCGTCATCGGAGGCAGCGCGATTGATGAAGCGCGGGCCGACGCGGTCTTCAATCAGGGACTCAACTACGAGGGTCAGGGTGACCGACTCAGCGCGGTCGCCGCCTATCGCGAAGCGGTCTCCCATGGCAGCAAGTCACAGCACGTGCATCGGCTCGCCTACCTTCTCGACCTTATGGGCGAGGAGAATGAAGCGGTGCAGTTGTACGAGACGGCTCGCGAGTCCGGAGCGCCGCGATTGCAGAGCTTGATCAACCTCGCGGTCCTCTATGAGGATCGGGGCGAGTTCAGCAAGGCGGAGTACATCCTGAAGCAGGTGATCGAGAGCGAGCCCAACGAGCCGCGTGCGCAGTTGTTCCTGAAGGATGTCCAGGCATCCAGAGGAATGTACTACGACGACGATGCGGATCGCTCTTCGACCCGCCACGACGCGATCCTCGACATTCCCGTCACTGACTTCGAACTCTCGGTCCGGGCCCGGAACTGTCTCAAGAAGATGCAGATCCGAACGCTCCGCGATCTGGTTCGGGTTCCCGAGTCGGAACTGAACAGTTACAAGAACGTCGGCGATACCACGGTCCTCGAGATCAAGCAGATGCTTGCGAGCAAGGGACTTCGGCTCGGACAGGACACCGCTGGTGGTCCGCGTCTTCGACCCGAGGACATCGAGGAACTTCACAGCCGCGGGATCACCGACCAGATCCTCAACAAGCCGATTTCGGTGCTCGACCTCTCGGTCAGAGCTCGAAAGGCACTTCAGATGCTTGGCGTCCTCTCGCTTGGCGAACTGGCGGCGAGAACTGAGGCGGAATTGCTCGGGGTCAAGAACTTCGGCCAGACCAGTCTGGACGAGATCAAGGAACGGCTCGTCGACCACGAACTGTCGTTGAAGACGCTCGATTGAGACCATTCGCGTCCCGTCAGGGGCGCCACCGATCGGAATCCATCCACCGCCCGCCCCGAGAGGGCGGGCGGTTTTCGCTTGATACCGTTTCGAGGCATACACTGAGATCGTCGGACTCATGACGGAGGGCTCCTTCGTGGTGAGACGACCAGATCGAGGGCTCCATTGACGCAGGCTTCATTCAAGAACGACGAACTTCCGATTCGAGCGGGGCACATCAGCCGTCGCTCGGCGTTGTGTGCGCTGGCGGTGCCAGCGATGATTCCTTTGGCCTGTTCCCGAAGCGACGTCGCCACGCAGGAAGTGGCCACGGCGACGCCCGTAGTGGGCTCGCCGATGAAGGAACTCCCAAGGGACCTTCGGCCGTTCCCGCCGGTCACCGAGCCGTTGGTTCGCATCAAGGTGGCGGATGTGGGTCAACCGGAACTCGAATTCGGAAAGGCGGGAGCGCGGCTCTGGATCACCGCGCCCGGAACCGATGTCCCGGGAAGGGCATGCCGGGGGCCGGTCCGCCTGCGTCGAACGAGCACGGGGTGGTCGGCCCGATGGACTTCGGGGGGTCGTGGCGGCACCGCGACGTTCAAGACGCCCGGATCGATCGCGTTGGCCACGATGGATCGGAAGAATCCGGGAATCGAATTCGAAGGCCGTCGGCTGCTGGGGACTATTCACGTCGAGCCGATCCGCGATACCGAGGGTCGAACTGAGTACGACGTGGTCTGCCACCTCCCCATGGAGTCGTACCTGCCAGGCGTGGTGGGCAAGGAGTTGTATCCGTCTTGGCGTCCGGCGACGTTCGAAGCCCAGGCGATCGCCGCGCGATCGTTCGCGGTCTGCGAACGAGCGTTCTGGATTCGCCGTCGACACTACGACCTCGTCGCGGGCCAGGCGAGCCAGGCTTGGACCGGGGGTGAGGCTTCCACTCGAGCGACTTCTGCGGTTCGAGCGACCACGGGGCAGCTGCTCGTGTGGCGTGGTCAGGTCGTTCCCGCGTATTACAGCGCCGCCTGCGGTGGCCTCCCGGCGAATGCTGAAGATGCGATTTCGAAGAACCCGGTGAATGGCATCCCGCCGCTTCGCGCGACGGCAGCCAGCGGTCGACCCGCGTGTGGATGCGTCGAGTCAAGCCCTCACGGCGACTGGACGGTCGAGATTTCACGCAACGCCTTCGAGGCCGAGGTTGCCGAGTTCGGACGGCGGAAGAGCGATCGGAGGCTTTCGCAACTTCGACGCCCGCTGCGGCTTGAGGTACATGATCGGAATCAGGCCGGGCGCCCGGTTGATTTCGAACTCGTCGGTGCCGGCGGTGCTGCGCCGGTGCTGATGTCCGCGGAGTCGATCCGGAGAATCGTTGCAACGGCAAGTACTGGTGATTCTTGGAGCAGCCGCCCTCGGTCGGCTTGTTTCGAAGTCGATACCACCCGAGACTCGATGAAGATCAGGGGACGAGGATTCGGCCACGGTGTTGGGTTATGCCAATATGGCGCAGAGGAAATGGCGAGCAGGGGTGCCTCGAGTCTTCAGATTCTGGAACGGTACTACCCGGGTGCGGAGGTCCAACAGGCTTGGTCGAGGCGTGAGCCCGCGGCGTCCGGTGGCCGCGTCTGACCAGACGTTGAGCGCCGAAGGCCATGGCACGGATCCTGCGGATCCTGAGAAGACCCAAATTCAAAATCCATATAAAGAGACCGGCCGTTCACTTTGCAGCGAACGGCCGGTCTTGATTTCCTCAGCCTCTTATTGAATCAAGAGATGAAGCGCTTTCGTGCCTCTGCCCCTCAAGTGGCGTGTATCAGGAGTTCCCTTTTCCCAAGACTCGCTTTTTTCTGTTGCGGGTGCAAGTGCCCTTTTCCCATTGCAACAGAACCCAAGGTCCCTTGTTCCAAACCATGTCAATGTTCCCGCATCGACGAGGCCGAAGTCGGAAAGGGATTCTCGCGTGAGCGGATTTCCCTTTCCTGTTCCCATGTCCAAAGCGAAGGAGAAACGCTTCGAACTGCGTGGAGTATGCCACCGAAATCACGCGATGTCACCTCATTCAACCTTTTTGTGATAAAAATCTCCGCTTCATTTGCATTTCGCCAGAATGAAGCGCCTCCAATCGCATAAGTGCTTACAAAATAAAGACTTGTGACTTCCGGCAGTCCCGATGGCGAGACGGCGAGGCTTGATTGGCGAAGGGGAATCAAGAAAACCGCCCATCTCCGAGGTGGAGATGGGCGGTCGGGTGTCTCAGAAAGAGGGGCTGCCTCAGGGATCTGCCCGGGAGAGCGTCTCGGTGGCCTCGAAGGACTCGTTGGGGGAGTCGCTCGCTGGTTCGAGGTCGAACTCGTCCCAGGAGAAGTCCTCCCACGCGTCATCAGTGATCGACTCCTCGGCCCGCTTCTCGTAGTCGGAACGGGTTCCATGACTCGCCAGCGATTGCAACTGGGCTTCCTGAATGGTTCGGAGTTCGGCCAGTTTCGCTTCGAGCTGGTCGAGGCTTCCGACTTTCGCGAACTTGTCGTAATCGGAGAGCACCTGCTGCTGCTGCTTCGTCATCTCGATCAGTCGTTCGTTGCGACCGATCGCATCGATCTGGCGATCCAGTTGCCAGAGTTTGGCTTCGTATCGTGTGTGTTCGTCCTCGAGGGTGTCGAGAATCTCGACCAGGCGACCCTTCTGGGTATTCAGGAAGGTGAGCTGGGTGTCATCTCCGGCGTGACGATCCTGATACGTGGAGCGAATCGTGGCGATCCGGCGAGCTTCGTTCCGGGCACCTTCAAAGTCCACGGCCCGTCCATCGACTCGAATGGAGACGGTTCGTCCCGACCGTGCGTCGACTTCGGCGTCACCCATCGCGACTCGGAGGTCGGAGAGGTCACTGTTGGTCATGGCGACCACTCTCCGTGCAACATCGCGGTCCTTCTCAAGCAGTTGTACCTGTCGATCGATCTCGAAGATCTCAGTCCGAACTTCAGCGATTCGCTCGGGGTACTTTTCGGCCAGTTGGGCGAGCTGCCGCCGAAGAGCCACGGGGTCCTCGACAAAGTCATCTGCCAAGGCTTGGGCCTGATTCCGAATCTGATCGAAGCCTGCCGCGATGCGGTCCGGTCCAACCAGGAAAGCGAGGGTACCGAGGCCTGCAGCCCCGATCAGCCCCCAACGCAAGACGCAACGACTCATGCTGAACATGGGGAGAATCCTTCGGCACGCATCGAGGTTTCTTCCGGTTGCCCGCGTCGGCGGGGCGATTCGAATTCCGGTCGATTTCGATGCTCCACCCCCTTGATGGGAGACCAGGAGTGCGGATTTCACACTCGGGTTCGAAATCCGCTCCAACCTCACTAGGATGAACTGGGAGCTTCGGCCTATAGGGGGGACGTGTCGAAGATGGGGGTCATCGGCGTTCGAGATGTCGGGAGCTTCCGTCTTCGAAACCTGCGACCACCTTTTCCTAACAAGGACACGTGCTACTCATGAACCCCATGACGACTTCCTTCGTGGCCCGCCTCCGAAATCGGGACGATGCCGCGTGGTTCGAACTCTGGACGGTGTTTGGGCCGGTGATCCGGGCCCAGCTCACTCGTTGGGGGCGTGGAGCCGTCGGCATGGCCACGGTGGAGGATCTGACCCAGGACACGCTCACCGCGCTCTCTGGATCGATCGAACGATTCGACCCTGATCGCGGGGCCCGATTCAGCACCTGGCTTCTCGCCATCGCCAAGCACGTCCTCGGCGATGAACTCGATCGTCGCAATGCGCTCAAGCGTGGCGGTGGGAAGCGAGCGACCAGCCTCGACGAGAGTTTCATGGGTCGGTCGAACGATCCTCAGCCGGATGCCGAATACGAACGACTTGTCTTCCAAGCCAAGGTCTATGCCGCGATCGACGCGGCTCGGCAGGAAAGCGAATTTCTGCACTTCGAGGTTTATCGAATGCGGGTGTTCGATTCCATTCCCGGAAAGACCGTCGCGGAGCGACTGGGAATCAGCGAGCCGACCGTCTCCCGCCATCTTCAGAGAGTCCGAACGCTTCTTCGCGAAAGACTGATGGAGATGATCGCAACCTATAGCTTCACGGAAGAAGAGCGAAGCGAAGCCACCACCGCCGGACTCGGACTCAATGACACCCTATTCGACGAAGCGCTCTGCGAAATCTATCTGCGACATGCGGGAATCGTCGACGACGAGTCGCAATTTCCGCCTGGATGATCACGCCTATTGCGCTATGAAGATCGCCGGCATGACCGGTGGATGGAGCCCATCATGACTTTTTCGATTCTTGCATTCTTCGCGATCACCGCCGTCGCCATCGTCATGTTGATCGCGGTGATCATGATCTTGTTTCAGGCCGGGCGCGGAGCCGGATTTCTCATCGGGCATGTCTTCGACTTCATCTTCGGCATGATTCGCGACGTCGCGAGGATTCTCGGGGCCATCATCGCGAGCATCGTGCTGGCGCCGCTGGCAATCTTGAACCTCCTGATCGGACGATGGTCGGCGGCCAATCACTTTGCAGACGGGGTCAGACGCGAGGTCCTGCTCATTGGCAAGGGGCTGTACCGAGTCGTGGTGCGGCGGCCGCTGAAACTACTTTTCCTCGACGGAATGCTCGAAGGCGTGGAAGTTCGCGCGGTCGAGGATCTGAAGGCGGCTCCCGGCCGCGATCAGCCGGCTCGAGGACTCCAATTTCCCGGATTCGAAATCACCGGATCGCTTCCGTCGGGGGGGTCAGGGGCCAAGCTCTATATCGCGCGACCCGACGAAAAGACCAGACGCCGGCTTCCCGGACAGCCGGATGCGGTGGTGATCAAGAGCTTCGCACTCGCGGAGGGAAGCTCCCTTCCGCAGATCGTTCGCGAGAGTCGATCCCTCGAATCCGCGAAGCGTCTCGGGCTGGTTCTCGCGCACGAACTCAACGACACGCAGTTCTGGTACGCGATGCCTTATCACCCTGGCGATCACCTCGGTGCCGTCGTTCGTGAGGCGCACGCGGTCAGCGCCGAAGACGGCTTGAAGGGACGGGCGCTCGCTGAGGTGTTGGGATACGAGATCGACCTGGTCTCCACGCTTGATCGATACCACGCGGATGGGCTCTGGCACAAGGACGTCAAGCCCGACAACATCATCGTCCATGGGGGATCCGCGCATCTGGTCGACTTTGGGCTGGTCACTTCGTTACGTTCCGCGATGACCCTCACCACGCACGGTACGGAGTACTTTCGGGACCCCGAGATGGTCCGGATGGCGATGCGTGGGGTGAAGGTGCACGAAGTCAATGGCGCTAAGTTCGATATCTACGGTGCAGGCGCCGTTCTCTACTTCATCATGGAGAACACCTTTCCCGGCCATGGGGGCCTCAGTCGATTCGAACGGCCTGCGCCTGAATCACTGCGTTGGATCGTGCGCCGCGCCATGGCGGATTATGGACAACGGTATGACTCGGCCCGGGAGATGCTCGATGATCTTCGCGCCGTCGCATCCGCCGCCGATCCTTGGTCGGTCACGCCGGCCCAGCTGCCTTCGATGTCCGGTGCACGGGTGGAATTGGCGGACGCCGACGGTCCGATCGACCCGGCCGCCGCGAATCCCGCGCCTCCGCCGGTATTTCGTCGCACCGCGGCCGCGCCTCCACCGCCGGTCGCCGGGCGACCAAACATTCGGGTGACCAACTGGATGACTGGGGCCTACGCCACCGCCGCTGAGGGTGCACGGCCGCGTGCTCGCGAACAAGTCGCCACGGCACGACGAAGGGCGACCGCTCGACGAGCAAATGTTCCGGGGTCGCCGCATCTCCGGGTCTCCGGGACGCTGGCGCTTCTGGTTGCGAGCGGAGTGGCATTCTTCTTGGCCTTTGCATTGGCATTTATCTTCTTGGTCTCTACGAATGAAGGTCCGTCGGCGATGCAAGCCGCGATTGATGGCGCCATGGAAGACATGATCGAGCGGGGTGCGATCGAGAGCCGCTACGACGTGGAGCTTCAAGGTGGGATGAACACCGTGGGCGATTGGACGGCTCCTTCGCCGGTGAGAACCGGTTCCTTCATCGTTCTAGATGATCGAACCTCACTCGCAGAGGGTGAAGCGAGTTTGGATTCAATCATCCGATCGCTCAAGACCTCGGGATGGTCGTCCGAGGACGATCTCGACCTGGTCGCCGAATCGGCGGTCGCCATCGCACGTTGTCAGGGTGGACTGCAACTGGCTCAAAGTTCGTCCCTCACGATTGACTTCGACTGCGAGGATCTCGACCAGTTTCGTCTGGAACACGATGTGGAGGGGATTCTCTGGGTCACCACGATGCGAGACGAAGGCGCATCAACCGTCATCGAAGGCACGACGCTAGAGCGTGGAGAGGTCATTCGAGCGGTCTTCTTGTCGAACGAAACCATGGAGATTCTGATCGATGGCCGGCCTTACGTCGAGGTTCAAGGTCTCTGGCCGGATGGCACTCGGGAAACCGTTCAGGTTCCGTTTCAGACTTCGTCCGCCGATGAAGATTCGGATCTCCGAGTCGAGTCAGATTCCAGCTTGAAGGAGGTCTTGGACAACGCGTTGAATGAGGTCCGAACCGAGGTGCAGTCCGAGGTGCAGGACGCCATGCAGGAGATCGGTTCGGAGCTCGATCAATCCAGGACGACGCTTCAGAAGGGATACGATCAATTGCAGAAGATTCCCGATGGGGTCCAGTTTCGCTCGGGACCGATGACCATTCGAATCGCCGCCTGATGCCCTCGGCCTGCCTCGCCTCCATGTCCTCGTGGTCCTCGTGGTCCTCGTGGTCCTCGTGGTCCTCGTGGTCC